>JAJTCN010000007.1 GCA_021323335.1 Ramlibacter sp. | reverse complement strand
CGGCCGGCTGTTGCACCGTCTCGCCCTGGGCCTCGTTCGCCCGTTCCGCTTGGCCTTGTTGCGCGGAACGGGCTACCGAAAAGAATAGAAACAGCGGAAAGGGACTTTCCTGTCTGCCCAGAAGTCGGCGGTGTCGCGGAAGATGTCCAGGAGCTGCTCGCGCGCTTCCTTGTCGAACTTCCCGTTGGCGGGGATGTGCTCCAGCACCACGATGAAACCGGGCTGCGGGCCCGATTTGTGCAGTGGGTCGGTCATGCAGTCGTACAGCGCGTCGAAGTTCTTCCCGAAGTGCTGGGGGAACGTGAACTGCTGGGCGATCATGTCCAGGACGTCCTGCTTGCTCTGGGCCGTGGCCAGGTTGGCATACAGGAAGTGGTGGCCGAGGGCGGTGGCCGTCTCCTGCAGGTCGGACACGCGGAAGGCGCGGATCGACTGCACGATGTTGCTCCGCACGCCCTTGATGGGCGACTCGGACATGTCAGGACGAAGTGGTTTGTCCATCTCCGTGGCTTTCTCGGTAGTCAAAAACAGGTCCCGCTTCATTTGGGGGTTCACTCCACGATCTGGCGAAAACTGGCGTAATGGTCAGCGGTGTAATAACAGGCATGCGGCGACCGGGGCGGGCCGCCGCAGACGATGCGCCGGGCGCCCCGGTCGCGGGATCCAGGCGTCTTCACGGTGTATTCGCGGTAGTAGCCGCGCCTTTCGATCGGGAGCAGCCGCTCCCGGTTGCCGAACACCGTGCCATCCTTGTCGTACGGGAACGGCCCGCCCAGGCGGATCAGTTCATAGGTCTCCCGGCCGTGCCGGGGCAGCTCGGTGACATGCACCGCGGCCAACCCGTTCCGCGCTCCGTCCATCGGGCCTCGTGCTTGCGCAAGAGGGGCTGCGGTGACAGCGACGGCCATCAAGGCGCTGGTAAGCACTAACTTGAGGGACGCAAACCGAGCCATGAACGGACCTTCTGGGGAGATCTTCAAGGGACGCACACTCCGGGTTTACCCGGAACTTCAAGCGGGCTAGTGTGACCGATGTCCAGGCAAAAGGCAAGCCGATGCCCAATTTTTGGGCAGCCAGCAAGGCCAATCGACAGCCGGCAGCCAACTTAAAAGTTAGTGCCAGCTATCTAGACGTCAGGATGTGCACCGGCTTGGCGGCACCCAGCAGCACCGGGCCGATGGCGATGTTGCCGCCCGCCGCCGTCTTGAGCAGGTTGTAGGAAATGTTGGCAGCGTCGATGTTCGGCAGCACCAGCAGGTTGGCGTCACCCGAAAGGGTGCTGTGCGGCATCAGCGCGTTGCGCGCGGCGCCGTCCAGGGCCACGTCGCCATGCATCTCGCCGTCCACTTCCAGCCAGGGCGCCTGCTCGCGCAGCAGGTCCAGCGTGCGGCGCATCTTCACGGCGCTGGGCTGGTTGCTGCTGCCGAAGTTGGAATGGCTCAGCAGCGCCACCTTCGGCTTCAGGCCGAAGCGCAGCATTTCCTCGGCGGCCAGCAGCGTGATCTCGGACAGCTGTTCGGCCGTCGGGTCGTAGTTGACGTGCGTGTCCACCAGGAAGACCTGGCGGTTCGGCAGCAGCAGCCCGTTCATGCAGGCATAGGTATTCACGCCGGCGCGGCGGCCGATCACCTGGTCGACGTAGTTCAGGTGCAGGTTGGTCGTGCCCCAGGTGCCGCAGATCATGCCGTCCACCTGGTCCTTGTGCAGCAGCATGGCGCCGATCAGCGTCAGGCGCCGCCGCATCTCGATCTTGGCCATCTGCACCGTGACGCCCTTGCGCTCCATCATGCGGTGGTAGGTCTGCCAGAAGTCGCGGTAGCGGTCGTCCTGTTCGACGTTGACGACGTCGTAGTCGCGGCCTTCCTGCAGCCGCAGGCCGAACTTCTCGATGCGCTGGGCGATGATCTTCGGCCGGCCGATGATGGTGGGGCGGGCCACGTGCTCGTCCACCACGATCTGGATGGCGCGCAGCACCCGCTCTTCCTCGCCCTCGCAGAAGGCGACCCGCTTCTTCGCCGCGCTCTTGGCCGCGGTGAAGATCGGCTTCATGGTGGTGCCCGACGCGTACACGAAGTTCTGCAGCTGGTCGCGGTAGGCGTCCATGTCCTTGATGGGGCGCAGCGCCACGCCGCTGTCCATCGCGGCCTGGGCCACGGCCGGCGCGATCTTGATCATCAGCCGCGGATCGAAGGGCTTGGGGATCAGGTATTCGGGACCGAAGGAAAGCTGCTGGCCGACATAGGCCGCGGCCACCACTTCGCTCTGCTCCGCCTGCGCCAGTTCGGCCAGCGCGTACGTGGCGGCGATCTCCATTTCCACCGTGATGGTGGTGGCGCCGGAATCGAGCGCGCCGCGGAAGATGTACGGGAACACCAGGACGTTGTTGACCTGGTTCGGATAGTCGGTACGACCGGTGGCGATGATGCAGTCGGCGCGCGCCGCCTTGGCGTCCTCGGGCGAGATCTCCGGGTTGGGGTTGGCCAGCGCCAGGATCAGCGGGTTGGCGGCCATCTTCTTGACCATGTCCGGCTTGAGGACGCCACCGGCGGACAGGCCGAGGAAGACGTCGGCATCGGCGATCACCTCGGCCAGCGTGCGGGCGGAAGTCTCCTGCGCGAACTGGACCTTGTCCTCGTCCATCAGCTCCTTGCGGCCCTTGTAGACGACGCCGGCCAGGTCGGTGACGAAGATGTTCTCGCGCGGCAGGCCCAGCTTGACCAGCAGGCCCAGGCAGGCCAGCGCGGCGGCGCCGGCGCCGGAGGTGACCAGCTTGACCTTGCCGATGTCCTTGCCGACGACCTTCAGGCCGTTGAGGATCGCCGCGCCGACCGTGATGGCGGTGCCGTGCTGGTCGTCGTGGAAGACCGGGATCTTCATGCGGTCGCGCAGCTTGCGCTCGACGTAGAAGCAGTCCGGCGCCTTGATGTCTTCCAGGTTGATGCCGCCGAAGGTGGGCTCCAGCGCCGCGATGATGTCGACCAGCTTGTCGAGGTTGTCCTTCTCGGCGATCTCGATGTCGAAGACGTCGATGCCGGCGAACTTCTTGAACAGGACGCCCTTGCCCTCCATCACCGGCTTGGCGGCCAGCGGGCCGATGTCGCCCAGGCCCAGCACCGCGGTGCCGTTGGTGATGACGGCCACCAGGTTGCCGCGGCTGGTGTAGCGGAAGGCGGCGGTCGGGTCCTTGACGATCTCCTCGCAGGGCGACGCCACGCCGGGCGAGTACGCGAGCGACAGGTCGTGCTGGTTGACCAGCTGCTTGGTCGCGGCGATCGCGATCTTGCCCGGAGTCGGGAACTCGTGGTACTCGAGCGCGGCCTGGCGCAGCTCGGCGCGCTTGTCGGCTTGCGTCGGGGAATCGATGGGCATGGGATCCGGTCTCCTGGGCAACGGCAGGCGCGCCCGCTTGTTCTTGGAAGGGCCTGCGATTGTAGACCCGGCCCGGGTGGGAAAACCCTAGCATGGAGCCATGCCTATGTGGCATGCGCGGGAACGACATGCAAGGTGACTGCGGGCGTAAAGTCGCGGCGGCCGGAGGAGCAACAAGACCATGACGACTGCCGACGCGAAACGCCTGGAGCGGCTCGAGCTCATCTCCGCGGCCGGGGCGTCGCGCAAGGCGAACATCCCCCTGGCCCTGGACACCTTCGCCGGCGAATACTTCCGGCAGGTCGACGTGGAAGACCTGGAGGAGCGCTCGCCGGAGGACCTGCTCGGCGCCCTGCTGTCGCACGCCCAGTTCGGCCAGCAGCGCAAGCCGCGCACCGCCAAGGTCCGCGTGCTGAGCCCGACGCCGGGCGAGGACGGCTGGGGCTCCCGCCACACCATCGTGCAGGTCGTCAACGACGACATGCCCTTCCTGGTGGACTCGGTGTCGATGGAGATCGCGCGGCAGGGGCTCACGCTGCACCTGATCGTGCATCCGCTCTTCGCCGTGCAGCGCGATGCCGCGGGCGCCCTGCAGTCACTCGCACCGCGGGCGGCGGCTCCGGAGCAGCCGCGCGAATCGTGGATGACGATCGAGGTGGACCGCGTGGTCGACCCGCAGCGCCGTGCTGGCCTGGCGCAAGGCATCGAACGGGTGCTGGCCGACGTGCGGGCGGCGGTCGAGGACTGGAAGCCGATGCTGGCGCGGCTGCAGGAGGCGACCGCGGCGCTGGCCAGCGCCCCGCCCGGCGTCGGCGCCGAGGAGGCGGCCGAGAGCCGCGCCTTCCTGCAATGGCTGGCCGACGAACACCTCACCCTGCTCGGGTACCGGCAGCACGACCTGGTGGAGCAGGGGGGCGAGCTCCTGCTCAAGCCGGTCGACGGCAGCGGCCTCGGCCTGCTGCGCGACGGCATGGCGGCGCCGCCTTCGGCCAGCTTCGCCGCGCTGCCACCGTCGGCCCGGGCCCTCGCCCGCGCGCCGTCGCCGGTGCTGGTGGTCACCAAGGCCAACACCCGCTCCACCGTGCACCGCGAAGGCTACACGGACTACGTCGGCGTCAAGCGCTTCGACGCCGGCGGGCAGGTGATCGGCGAGCACCGCTTCATCGGCCTGTTCACGTCCACCGCCTACGCCTCCCGGGTGTACGAGACGCCGCTGCTGCGCCGCAAGGTGGAGGCGGTCGCGCAGCGCGCCGGCTTCGCGCCGGGTGGCCACCTGGCCAAGGCGCTGGAGCACACGCTGGAGACCTTCCCGCGCGACGACCTGTTCCAGATCCCGCCGGACGACCTGTACGACACCGCGCTCGGCATCCTGGCGCTGGGCGAGCGGCACCGGCTGCGCCTGTTCGCCTGGAAGGACCCGTTCGACCGCTTCGTCTCCTGCCTGGTGTACCTGCCGCGCGAAGCCTTCTCCACGCAATTGCGCCTGAAGTTCCAGAACGTCCTGCTGCAGGCGCTGGGCGGCACGCACATCGACTTCGACGTGCTGCTGTCCGGCACGCAGCTGGCCCGCGTCCATTTCATCGTGCGCACCGCGCCGAACCCCATTCCCGCGTTCGACCGGAAGGACCTGGAGCGGCGGCTGGCCGCCGTGGCCCGGCGCTGGGAGGACGAACTGCGCGACGCGCTGGTGGAAGTGGAGGGCGAGGCCGCGGGGCTGGCGCTGGACCGCCGCTACGGCACGGCCTTCCCGGTGGCTTACCGCGAGCGGGTGCCGGCCCGCGCCGCGGTGCACGACATTCGCAAGATCGAATCGCTCACGCCCGCCGAGCCGCTGGCGCTGGCCCTGTACTGGCCGCTCGGCGCCGCGGAGGGCAGCCTGGGACTGAAGGTGTACCGCCGTGGCGGGCCGGTGATCCTGTCGGACAGCCTGCCGATGCTGGAGCACATGGGCGTGCGCGTGCTGGCCGAGGACAACCATCGCATCCAGTTCGCCGCGGCCGACGACACGGTGTGGATGCACGACTTCGCCCTGCAGGCGCGGCCGAACGCCGAGATCGACCCGCAGGCGCTGGCGCGCCTGTTCGAGGACGCCTTCGCCCGGGTTTTCCGCGGCGAGGTGGAGAACGACGATTTCAACCGGCTGGTGCTGCTGGCCGGCCTGTCCGCCGAAGAGGTCGTGGTGCTGCGCGCCTATGCCAAGTACCTGAAACAGGTCGGCTTCGCGCAGTCGCAGGCCACGATCATGGCGACGCTGGCTGCGCATCCGCGCATCGCCCGCATGCTGGTGGCGCTGTTCCGCCTGCGGTTCGACCCCACCGCGCGCGACGAGGCCGGCGCCACGGCACAGGTGAACGCGCTGGAGCAGGCGCTCGACCGGGTGAGCAACCTGTCGGAAGACCGGGTGCTGCGGCAACTGCTGGCGCTGGTGCAGGCCACGCTGCGCACCAACTACTGGCGCACCGGCGTCGGCGCCAGCGGCGCGCCGGGACCGCGCCGTCCCTTCCTGAGCTTCAAGCTGGATTCGCACCAGGTGCCCGGCCTGCCGGAGCCGCGACCGCTGTACGAGATCTGGGTGTACTCGCCGCGCTTCGAGGGCATCCACCTGCGCGGCGGCAAGGTCGCGCGCGGCGGGCTGCGCTGGTCGGACCGGCCGGACGACTTCCGCACCGAGGTGCTGGGCCTGGTGAAGGCGCAGATGGTGAAGAACACCGTGATCGTGCCGGTCGGCTCCAAGGGCGGCTTCGTTCTGAAGAAGGCGCCGCCGGCGAGCGACCGCGAGGCCTTCATGAAGGAGGGCGTGGCCTGCTACCAGGACTACCTGCGCGGCTTGCTGGACCTCACCGACAACCTGGTCGCGGGGCAGCCGGTGCCGCCGCCCCAGGTGGTGCGGGTGGACGGGGACGACGCCTACCTCGTGGTGGCGGCCGACAAGGGAACGGCCACCTTCTCCGACTTCGCCAACGCGATCAGCGCCGAATACGGCCACTGGCTGGGCGACGCCTTCGCGTCGGGCGGTAGCCAGGGCTACGACCACAAGGAAATGGGCATCACGGCGCGCGGCGCCTGGGAAAGCACCAAGCGGCACTTCCGCGAGCTCGGCCTCGACACGCAGTCCACGGACTTCACGGTGGTGGGCATCGGCGACATGTCGGGCGACGTGTTCGGCAACGGCATGCTGCTGTCGCGGCACATCCGGCTGGTCGCGGCTTTCGACCACCGCCACATCTTCATCGACCCGGCGCCGGATCCCGAAGCGTCGTTCGTCGAGCGCGAGCGCCTGTTCAAGCTGCCGCGCTCGTCCTGGGCCGACTACGACACCAAGCTGGTTTCCGCGGGTGGCGGTGTCTGGGCCCGCTCCGAGAAGTCGGTGCCGCTGTCGCCGCAGGCGCGCGCCGTGCTCGGCATCGAGGCGGAGCAGCTCGCGCCGACCGAGCTGGTCAACGCCATCCTCAAGGCGCCGGTCGACCTGCTGTACAACGGCGGCATCGGCACCTACGTGAAGGCCTCGAACGAGAGCCACGCGGACGTGGGGGATCGCGCCAACGATGCGCTGCGCATCAACGGCGGCGAGCTGCGTTGCAAGGTGGTGGCAGAGGGCGGCAACCTGGGCTTCACGCAGCGCGGCCGGATCGAGGCGGCGCTGTCCGGCGTGAAGCTGAACACCGACGCCATCGACAACTCCGCCGGCGTGGACACCTCGGACCACGAGGTCAACATCAAGATCCTGCTGGGGCTGGCCGTGGCCGACGGCGAGCTGACGGAGAAGCAGCGCAACATCCTGCTGCCGCAGATGACCGACCAGGTCGCCGCGCTGGTGCTGCGCGACAACTACTTCCAGACCCAGGCGCTGTCCATCGGCGGCCGGCTGGCGCCGCGCCTGCTGGAGGAGCAGGCCCGCTTCATCCGCTTCCTCGAGAAACAGGGCGAGCTGAACCGGGCGATCGAGTACCTGCCGTCGGACGAGGCGATCGCGGACCGCAAGGTGCGGGGACTGGGCCTGAGCAGCCCGGAGCTGGCGGTGCTGCTCGCCTACAGCAAGATGTGGCTGAACGATGAACTGATCGCCTCCGACCTGCCGGAGGACCCGTGGGTCGCGACCGCGCTGGAGCGCTACTTCCCGACGCAGCTGAAGGACAAGTTCGCGGCGTACATCCCGCGCCATCCGCTCAAGCGCGAGATCATCGCCACCCATGTCCTGAACAGCATGGTCAACCGGGTCGGGCCGACCTTCGTGCACCGGCTCGGCGAGGTCACCGGGGCGACCGCGCCGCAGGTGGTGCGCGCCTACCTGGCCAGCCGCGAGGTGTTCGGGCTGGTGCCGCTGTGGCAGCAGATCGAGGCGCTGGACAGCCAGGTGCCGGACGTGGTGCAGGCGGAGATGATCATCACGCTGCGCGGCCTGGTGGCGCGCGCCACCACCTGGTTCCTGCGCTCGCGCCGGCTGCTGGAGCCGACGCAGCAGCTGGTGGAGCGCTTCGCGCCGGCGGTGCAGGCGTTGCGCGCGCATCGCGAGGCCGCCGAGGGCGCGTCACCGCGCGCCACGGCGTGGATCCAGGCCGGCGTGCCGCAACCGGTGGCGTCCCTGGTCGATGGCGCCGAAATGTGGTTCAACGCCCTGGACATCGCCGAGATCGCCGAGGGCAGCAAGCATCCGCTGGAGCTGACCGCGCAGGTGCATGCCGGCGTGGGCGAGCGGCTGGGGCTGGAGCGGATGCGGCAGCAGATCGAGCTGCTGCCGGCCGACAGCTTCTGGCACAGCCTGGCGAAGCTGGCGCTGTCCGACGACCTGACCGACCTGCAGCGCTCCATCGCGCTGCAGGCGGTGGGCAACCAGCAAGGCGACGCCGGGCAGGTGCTGGACCACTGGGAGCAGGGCAACCGGCAGGCGCTGCAGCGCGCGCGCCGGCTGCTGGCCGAACTGCAGGAGACGCCGGGCAGCGACCTGGCGATGCTGTCGGTGGCGCTGCGGGAGTTGCGCAACCTGGTTTAGACCGATGGGGTGTCGGGGTGCGCTCCGCGCAACCCGACCTACGGAGTGCGACAACCCGTAGGCCGGGTTGCGGCGCAGCCGCACCCCGGCGAGCTATCATCCCCCACACACTCCGAGGAGAGCGGCATGGCACTGATGGATTTCATCAAGAAACAGTTCATCGACGTCATCCAGTGGACGGAGGACGGCGAAGGCACGCTGTCCTGGCGCTTCCCCATGGCCGACATGGAGATCCAGTACGGCGCGGTGCTCGTCGTGCGCGCCTCGCAGATGGCGGTGTTCGTCAACGAAGGCAAGGTCGCCGACGTGTTCGGCCCCGGCACCCACAAGCTCACCACCCAGACCATCCCGGTCCTGACCAACCTGAAGAACTGGGACAAGCTGTTCCAGTCCCCATTCAAGAGCGACGTCTACTTCTTCAGCACCCGCCAGCAGGTGGACCAGCGCTGGGGCACCTCGCAGCCGATCACCATCCGCGACAAGGACTTCGGCGCGGTGCGGCTGCGCGCCTTCGGCAACTACAGCTACAGCATCGTCGACCCGGGCGCCTTCCACACGAAGATCTCCGGCACGCGCGAGCGCTACACCGTGGCCGAGCTCGACGGCCAGCTGCGCGGCATGGTGCTGCAGCACATCTCCGACGCCATCGCCCAGAGCGGCATGCCCTTCCTGGACCTCGCGGCCAACCAGATCGAGTTCGCCGCCGCGCTGCAGAAGGAACTGGAACCTGTCGCTGCCCGACGAACTGCAGAAGCTGCTGGACCAGCGCATCGGCATGGGCATGGTCGGCAACGACATGGGCAAGTTCATGCAGTACCAGACCGGGCAAGCCATTCCCGAATTCGCCAAGGCCGCCGGCCAGGGCGGCGGTGGCGGCAGCGTGGCCGGTGACGCCATGGGCCTGGGCGCCGGCATCGCGATGGGGCAGGTGCTGGCGCAGAACCTGCAGAAGGGCCTGCAGGCCGCACCCGCGCAGGAGGCGGCGCCGGCCGCGGCCGCTGCCGCTGCCGCCGGGGTCCGGCCCGAGGACGTGATGGCGACGCTGGAGAAACTCGGCGAGCTCAAGGCCAAGGGCATCCTGACGCAGGAAGAGTTCGACGCCAAGAAGGCGGAGCTCCTCAAGAAGCTGGTTTAGGCCGGCCTTGGCGGCCGAACGCAAATACACGGCGCCCTGCCCGGGCTGCGGCGCCCCCGTCGAATTCCGCAGCGCGCAGTCGACGCACGCGGTGTGCAGCTTCTGCCGCAGCACCGTCGTGCGCGACGGCGCCACGCTGGCCCGCCTGGGCAAGATGGCGGAGCTGTTCGACGACCACAGCCCGCTGCGGCTGATGGCGCGGGGCAGCTGGCAGGGCAAGGACTTCACGCTGGTCGGCCGGCTGCAGTATCGTGGCGCGAGCGGCCCGTGGACCGAGTGGAATGCGCTGTTCGACGACGGCAGCAGCGGCTGGGTGGCGGAAGACAACGGCGCGTATGTGTTCGCATTGCCGGCGCAAACCGAACGCGAAATGCCGCAGGCGGACCAGCTGCGCGTCGGCGCCGTCACCGCCATCAACGGCAAGTCCTACCAGGTCACGTCCAACGAACAGGTGGCGCTGGTCGCGGCAGAAGGCGAGCTTCCGCGCCTGCCGGCGCTGGACACGCCCTTCGCGATGGTGGAGCTGCGCAGCCCCGACAACGAGGTGCTGTCGGTGGACTACGGCGCCGCGCCGCCGGCCCTGGCGCGCGGCCGGCCGGTGGCGCTGGAGGAACTGAAGTTCTCCGGCCTGCGCGAAGACAGCGAGCAGGTCGCCGCCGGCCGCCAGTTCGCCTGCCCGAACTGCGGCGCGCCGGTGGAAGCGCACTTCGCCGACAGCAAGGCCATCACCTGCCCCGCCTGCAAGAGCCTGATCGACCTCACTTCCGGCATCGGTGGCGAGTTGCGCCACGCGGTGCAGGACGAGCCGGTGGAGCCGCTCATCCCGCTGGGCAGCAGCGGGCAGCTGCAGGGCGTGCAATGGCAGGTGGTGGGCTACCAGCACCGTATCGGCACCGAGCCCGACGATCCCGACGAGCATTTCGGCTGGGACGAGTACCTGCTGTACAACCGCAAGCGGGGCTTCACCTTCCTGGTGGACGCCAGCGACGGCTGGAGCATCGTCAAGCCCGCCACCGGTGCGCCGCTGGTGAAGAAAGACATGCAGTCGGCGGTGTACCTGGGCACCACGTACCGGCAGGAATCGGCGTACAAGGCGCGCACCACCTACGTCGCCGGCGAGTTCTACTGGCCGGTGGAACGCGGGCAGGCCACCTTCAACCGCGACTATGCCGGCGGCAACGGCGCCCTGTTGTCGATGGAGGAGACGCCGAGCGAGCGCACCTGGTCGGTGGGCGGCAAGGTCGACAGCGACCTGGTGGCGCGGGCCTTCGGCCTGCAGGACAAGTCCGCCCTGATGAAGCGCGGCGACGCCGGTCCCACCAGCGGCAAGGGCGCGGGCTGCGGCTGCGCCACCATCGTCATCGTGGTGCTGGTGATCCTGGTGCTGCTGGCCGTGCTGAAGGCCTGCGAGGACGACAACTGGACCCGCGGCAGCGGCACCGGCTATACGTCGGGGCGCAGCGGCGGGGGCTATTCCGGCGGTGGCGGCGGCTGGTCGGGCGGTGGCAAATGAGAGTTTTCATCGGAGGTCATCATGGGTCTTGAGTGGTTGAAACCGGGCGCCTTCTTCGGCTCCATCCTGTATGCGCTGATCGGCGTCGCCGTCTTCTGGATCAGCTTCATCGTCATCGACCGCATCACGCCCTACAAGCTGTGGGAAGAGCTGGTGGAAAAGCAGAACGTCGCGCTGGCCATCGTGGTCGCCGCCATGGCGCTCGGCATTTCCATCATCGTCGCGGCCGCCGTCGCCGGGTGAGCGCGTGAGCGAAGGGACGCGGCCGCGCCCGCTGGAGGTGGCGCTGCTCGCTTCGGTGTTCGTGGTCGCGGCCTGCGGGCTGGTCTACGAGCTCGCGGCGGGCGCGCTGGCGTCGTACGTGCTCGGCGATTCGGTGCTGCAGTTCTCCACCATCATCGGCACCTACCTGTTTGCCATGGGCGTGGGTTCGTGGCTATCGCGCTTCTTCGAGCGCCAACTGCCCGCGCATTTCCTGCGCATCGAGCTGCTGGTGGCGCTGGTCGGCGGCGCCCTGCCCGCGCTGCTGTTCCTCGCGCACGCCTGGCAGCCCGGCGCCTTCCGCGTCCTCCTGTACGGGCTGGTGCTGCTGGTGGGCATGCTGGTGGGGCTGGAGATCCCGCTGGTGATGCGCATCCTCAAGCGCGACGTGGCGCTGCGCGAGCTGGTGTCGCAGGTCCTCACCTTCGACTACCTCGGCGCGCTGGCCGTCTCCATCGCCTTCCCGCTGCTGCTGGTGCCGCAGCTCGGCCTGATCCGCACCGGCCTGCTGTTCGGGCTGATGAATGCGGCGGTGGCCGTGTGGGCGCTGTGGCTGTTCCGCCATGAGCTGCGCCGCTTCGCCGCCCACGCCGTGGCCTGCGCCGCGACCCTCGGCGCGCTCGGCGCGGCCTTCGCGGGCTCGCAGCACATCACCTCGCTGGCCGAAGACCGCTTCTACCAGGACAAGATCGTGCTGGCCGAGAGCTCGCCCTGGCAGCGCATCGTGGTGACGCAGGGCCGCGGCGGCATGCGCCTGTTCCTCAACGGCAACCTGCAGTTCGCGCAGGCCGACGAATACCGATACCACGAGGCGCTGGTGCATCCCGCGATGGCGGCGCACGGCGCGCCGCGCAAGGTGGCGGTGCTGGGCGGCGGCGACGGGCTGGCGGTGCGCGAGCTGCTGCGCTACCCCTCGGTCGAGAGCATCACCCTGGTGGAACTCGACCCCAACATGACGCGGCTGTTCTCCACCGACGCGGCGCTGGTGGCGCTCAATGGCGGTGCGCTGCGTTCGCCCAAGGTGAAGGTGGTGAACACCGACGCCTTCCAGTGGCTGCAGAAGGGCCAGGACACCTTCGACGTGATCGTGGTCGATTTCCCCGATCCCACCAACTTCTCCATCGGCAAGCTGTACACCAATGCCTTCTATGCCTTGCTGGACCAGCGGCTCGCGGCGAGCGGCTATGCGGTGGTGCAGACCACCTCGCCGCTGGTGGCGCGGCAGAGTTTCTGGACGGTCGCCACGACGATGGAGTCCGTGGGGCTGCGCACCTTCCCGTACCACGCGCATGTGCCCAGCTTCGGCGAATGGGGCTTCATCATCGCCAGCCGGCGGCCCTGGCACGAACCGCAGGCGCTGCCCGAGGGGCTGCGCTTCCTCACGCTGGAAGGCACGCGCGCGCTGTTCGACTTCCCGCGCGACATGGCGCGCGTGCCGGCCGAAGTGAACCGCCTGTCCAACCAGTTGCTGGTCACCACCTACGAGCGCGAATGGGGCAAGGTGCACCCCTGATCACCCGGCGCGCCGCGCTGGTGGCCGGCGCCGCGGTGCTCGCGGGCTGCGCGCCCGCGCGCCCGGAAACTTCGGGCGGCTTCAGCGGCGCCGCGGTCGACCGTGGTCACCTGCTGCGCACCCGCGCCGACTGGCCCGCGCCTTCGGTGACGAAGCGCGTCGAAGTCGTCATCGCCGGCGCCGGCGTGGCGGGCCTCGCCGCCACGCGCGCGCTGCGCCAGCGCGGCGTCGAGGACATCGCGCTGCTGGACCTGGAGGACGCCGCCGGCGGCAACAGCCGCGCCAGCGCGATCGGCGGCATCGCCTGCCCGCTCGGCGCGCACTATCTGCCCGTGCCCGGCGACGCGGCGCCCGAGGTGCAGCACCTGCTGGAGGAACTGGGCTTGCGCCAGCGCGTCAACGGCCGCTGGCGGTACGACGAGCGCGCGCAGTGCCATGCGCCGCAGGAGCGGCTGTTCTTCGAGGGCGAGTGGCAGGAGGGCTTGCTGCCGCTGGCCGGCGTCGGCGCCACCACGCTGGCGCAGTACGCGCGGTTCGCGCAGGAGGTCGAGCGCGTGCGCGCGGGCGGCGCCTTCCGCATCCCGCTGGCCGCGCGCGAGCGCCTGCGCCCGTGGGACGGGGAGACCTTCGCCGCCTGGCTGGACGCACGCGGATTCCGGGATCCGCAACTGCGCTGGTACCTGGACTATTGCTGCCGCGACGACTACGGCGCGGGCGCCGGCACGGTGGCCGCCTGGGCCGGGCTGCACTACTTCGCGGCGCGCCACGGCTTCCAGCCGCCGGGCGCGGACAGTGCCGGCGAACGCGAGGCCGTGCTGACCTGGCCGGAGGGCAACGCCTTCCTCACCCGCGCCATGGCCCGGCCGCTGGGCGAGCGCTTCCGCGGCGGTCGGCTGGTGCTGCGCATCGCCGAGCAGCGGCACGGGGTGGAAGTGGATGCCTGGGACGTGGCGACGCAGCGCGTCGAGCGCTGGCAGGCCGCGCGCTGTGTCGTCGCCTTGCCCGCCTTCGTCGCCGCGCGCGTGGTGGAGAACGCCCCGCAGCCGCTGCGGGCGCTGGCGCTCAGCGTGCGCCACGCGCCGTGGATCGTCGCCAACCTGCACCTGAGCGCCCTGCCCTGGGAGCGCGCCGGCATGCCGCTGGCCTGGGACAACGTGGTGCAGGGGCATGACACCAGCCTCGGCTACGTGGTGGCGACGCACCAGGCCCTGGACCCCGCGCCGGGGCCGACGGTGCTCACCTGGTACGCCGCGCCGGGCGAACCGGCGCGCGGCCAGGCCTTGCAGCAGCCCTGGACGCACTGGCGGGACCGCGCCGTGCGCGAGCTGTCGGTGCCGCATCCGGAGCTGCCGCAACTGCTGGTGCGGGTGGAAGTCGCGCGCTACGGCCATGCCATGCCGATCCCGGTGCCCGGTGCGCTCACGCAACTGCCGAAGCCGCCGGACAGCGGGCGGCTACGCCATGCGCACAGCGACTGGGCGGGCTATTCGATCTTCGAGGAGGCCTTCACGCTCGGCCATCGCGCGGGCCTCAGTTGAAATCGCTGCCGGCGGCGATGGCGGTGGTGTCGGCGCGGCAGCTGGTCGGCAGGGCGTTGAGCACCGGCAGCCAATCGGAGCCGCAGGCCCAGTTGCGCACCGGCTCGCCCAGGTGGGCGACGGTGTTCATCGGCGTCGTGCCATCGCTGCGCATGGGGATGAGGTAGACGTACTGCCCGTTGACCAGCCCGTCCAGGTTCTGGATGCCGATGCGGATGGCGCCATCGGACGAGGTCTGCACGACGCCGCTGAAGCGCGTCGTCGGGGTGGCCGACTCGCAGCCCCAGGTGCCCGGCTCCGGGGCGCGCTCCATGGTCAGGTAGCTTTCGGCCACGGAGTTCTTGCACTTGGTGGCGGCCATCATCACTTCCGAGATCTTGGCACGGCGCGTGTAGTCGCGCATCTGCGCGATCGCGATCGAACCCAGGACGGCCACGATGGCAACGCTGATGATCAGCTCGATCAGCGTGAATCCGGCCTGGCGGCGTCTCTTCGGTGATTTCATGGCACCCCTCCAAGGGGAGGAGGGCAAGACCCGTACCAGGCGGCGCGCCGTGACAAACCTCACGGTTTGCGCGCACCGAGTGACATTTCCCGGCGCGACGGGTTCCTTCTTGTCGCCGGCCGCGCCTTTACGCGCGCATCACCGCCTCGATCTCGTCGGCCCGCACCGGCACGCCCCGGGTGATCAGCTCGCAGCCCTGCGCGGTGACGATGGCGTCGTCCTCGATGCGGATGCCGATGTTGTGGAAGGCTTCCGGCACGCCATCCCCGGGCCGCACGTAGATGCCCGGCTCGATGGTCAGCACCATGCCCGGCCGCAGGACGCGGCTGGGCCGGTTCTTGATGATCTCGCCCGACAGCGGGTCCTTGCGCTCGCTCACCTGGCCCACTTCGCCGGGCTCCACGTAGCTGCCGCAGTCGTGCACGTCCATCCCCAGCCAGTGGCCGGTGCGGTGCATGTAGAAGGGGAAGTACGCGCGCTTCTCGATCACGTCCTCCAGCGAGCCGACCTTGGCGCGGTCCAGCAGGCCGACGTCCAGCATGCCCTGCGCCAGCACTTTCACCGCCGCCTCGTGCGGGTCGGTGAAGCGCGCGCCCGGCCTGGTGGCGGCCACCGCCGCCTCCTGCGAGGCCAGCACGATGTCGTACAGCGCGAGCTGCGGGCCGGTGAACTTGCCGTCGGCCGGGAAGGTGCGGGTGATGTCGCTGGCGTAGCCATCGAGCTCGCAGCCGGCGTCGATCAGCACCAGCTCGCCGGCGCGCACCGGCGCGACGTCGGCTCGGTAGTGCAGCACGCAGGCGTTGGCGCCGGCGGCGACGATGGAGCTGTAGGCGGGGTATTGCGAGCCGCCCATGCGGAACTCGTGCATCAGCTCGGCGTCCAGGTGGAACTCGCGCACGTCCCGGCCCTCGCGCAGCATGCGCGCGCAGGCCTGCATGGTGCGCACGTGGGCGCGGGCGCTGATGGCCGCGGCGCGGCGCATCACGTCCTGCTCGTGCGCGTCCTTCACCAGGCGCATCTCGTCGAGCAACGCGCACAGGTCGCTCTGCTGCTCGGGGCACAGGGCGCCGTAGCGCACGCGGGCGCGCACCTGGTTCAGCCAGCCGGCCACCCGCTGCTCCAGGCCCTGGTGGATGGCGAAGGGGAACCACACGGTGCCGCGGTTCTCCAGCAGCCTGGGCATCTGCGCGTCGAGTTCGTTCACCGGGAACGCGCCGTCCACGGCCAGCGCGCCGACCGCGGCTTCCGGGCCGAGGCGGTAGCCGTCCCAGATCTCGCGTTCCAGGTCCTTCGGCTGGCAGAACAGGGTGCTCTTGCCGTCGCCGGTGATGACCAGCCAGGCGTTCGGTTCGGTGAAGCCGGTCAGGTAGTAGAAGTAGCTGTCGTGGCGGTACAGGAAGTCGGAATCGCGGTTGCGCGGGCGCTCCGGCGCCGTCGGGACGATGGCGATGCCGTTGCCGCCGAGCTGTGCGGCGAGGCGCGCGCGCCGCTGGGCATAGACGGAAGTGGGCACGGTGGTGTTCATGCCTCCATTCTCCGCGCCTTTACGGCGCAGCGTCCAGCGAGGCCAGCCTTTGCGGCGTTCCCACGTCCGTCCAGGGGCCGTGGTACAGCTCCGCGCTGACCTGGCCCCGGTCCATCGCCTGGCGCAGCAGCGGCGCCAGCGCCACTTTCAGTCCTTGCGGATTGCCCGCCGGCAGGCCGTCGAAGAAGGCCCGGCGGAACAAGGCGGTGGTCGAATACGTGTAGCGCATCTCGGCCTGGTTCAGCGCCAGCCCGTCGTCGCCCAGGCCGAAGTCGCCCTTGGGGTTGTGCTCCGGATTCGGCACCAGGAACAGGTGCGCCAGTTTCCCGCCGGCGGCGAAGCGGTCGTAGGCGGCGCGCGTGAACAGGAACTTCGGCATGTAGACGTCGCCGGCGACGATCCAGAACACCTCGTCCAGCAGCGGCAGCGCCCGCGCGATCCCGCCGGCGGTTTCCAGTGCACCGCCGAAGTCCTTGCCTTCGTGCGAGTACACGATGCGCACGCCCTCCGGCGTCTCGTGGCCGTAGTGGTCCTCGATCTGTTCGCCCAGCCAGGCGGTGTTGACCACCACGTCGCGGAAGCCGCCGTGGCCGAACGCGTCGAGGTGGTAGCCCATCAGCGGCTTGCCTTTCAGCGGC
Source organism: Ramlibacter sp. (assembly GCA_021323335.1). Classification (GTDB taxonomy): domain Bacteria; phylum Pseudomonadota; class Gammaproteobacteria; order Burkholderiales; family Burkholderiaceae_C; genus Ramlibacter. The sequence continues at coordinate 63,151 of JAJTCN010000007.1, read as the reverse complement.
AGCAGCGGCTTGGGGCAGGTGTCGGTCAGCGGCCGCATGCGCTCGCCGCGCCCGGCCGCCAGGATCATGGCCTGTGCAATGCTCAAGTCTTCATTCCTCTTCGCCGCGGTCCAGCGAGCGCTGCTCGGTCCATTCGGGCTGGAAGCGGCTGACCAGCGCGAACATCAGCCCGCGCGCCTTGGCCGAGTGGTCGCCGCTGAAGTTGCAGACGAACACGTCCGCCGTCACGGCCCGTTCTTCCGGCCAGGTGTGCAGGCAGATGTGGGATTCGGCCAGCAGCACGGTGGCCGTCACGCCCCCGGGGCCCTTGTCGGTGGCCGGGAAAGTGTGGAACAGGTGGCCCACCGGCTCCAGCCCCACGGCGGTCACGGCGGCGGTGCACCACTCCCCCAGTTGCCGGGCGTCCGTCAGCCACGCGGCCTCGCAACGGCAGCGGTACAGGTCGGCGGTGAGGTGCAAGCCCTTCATGGCCTGAATGTATGCCATGGGCCGCGCGCCAGGCCGCGCATGGCCCGCCCGCTAAAATACGGGATTCCCCTGATCTTTCCCTTCCCCCGGAGCTGCCCCTGATGGCCAACGATTCCCTGATGGCGAACGCGATCCGCGCGCTCGCCATGGACGCCGTGCAACAAGCGAACTCGGGCCACCCCGGCGCGCCCATGGGCATGGCGGACATCGCGGTGGCCCTGTGGCACCGGCACCTGCGCCACAACCCGAAGAACCCGCACTGGGCCGACCGCGACCGCTTCGTCCTGTCGAACGGCCATGCCTCGATGCTGGTGTATGCGCTGCTGCACCTCACCGGCTACGACCTGCCGCTCGGCGAGCTCAAGGGCTTCCGCCAGCTGCACAGCAAGACCCCCGGCCACCCCGAGGTGGACGTAACCCCGGGCGTGGAGACCACCACCGGCCCGTTGGGCCAGGGCGTCACCAACGCGGTCGGCATGGCGCTGGCCGAGAAGCTGCTGGCCGCGGAATTCAACCGGGACGGCCATTCCATCGTCGACCACCACACCTATGTGTTCCTCGGCGACGGCTGCCTGATGGAAGGCATCAGCCACGAGGCCTGCGCCCTGGCCGGCGCCTGGAAGCTGAACAAGCTGGTCGCCGTCTACGACGACAACGGCATCTCCATCGACGGCCAGGTCACGCCCTGGTTCATCGACGACACGGCGGCGCGCTTCAAGGCCTATGGCTGGAACGTGATCGGGCCGGTCGACGGCCACGACATCGAGGCGGTGAGCCGCGCGATCGCCGACGCCAAGCGCAGCGCCGAGAAGCCGACGCTCATCGTCGCCAAGACGCACATCGGCAAGGGTTCGCCCAACCGCGCCAACACCGCCAAGGCGCACGGCGAACCACTGGGCGCCGACGAGATCAAGCTCACCCGCACCGCGCTGGGCTGGGCCCACCAGCCCTTCGAGCTGCCCAAGGGCGTGTACGAGGAGTGGGACGCGCGCGCCAAGGGCGACGCCATCGAGGCCGACTGGGACAAGCGCTTCGCTGCCTACCGCGCGGCGCACCCGGAGCTCGCGTCCGAGTTCGTTCGCCGCATGAAGGGCGAGCTGCCGAAGGACTTCCACCAGGTCGCGGTGGACGCGACCATCGCCGCCCACACCAAGGCGGAGACCGTCGCTTCGCGCAAGGCCTCGCAGATCGCGCTGGAGGCCTTCACGGCGGCGATGCCCGAGCTGCTGGGCGGCTCGGCCGACCTGACCGGCTCCAACCTCACCAACACCAAGAGCACGCCGCCGCTGCGTTTCGACCAGTCGGGCGACGTGGTGATGACGGAAGGCAAGATCGGCCGCCACGTGAACTTCGGCGTGCGCGAGTTCGGCATGGCCGCCATCATGAACGGCGTGGCGCTGCACGGCGGTTTCATCCCCTACGGCGGCACCTTCCTCACCTTCAGCGACTACAGCCGCAACGCCATCCGCATGGCCGCGCTGATGAAGCGCCGCGTGATCCACGTGTTCACGCACGACTCCATCGGCCTCGGCGAGGACGGCCCGACCCACCAGTCGATCGAGCACGCGGCCAGCCTGCGCCTGATCCCCCGGCTGGATGTCTGGCGTCCCGGCGACACGGCGGAGACGGCGGTCGCCTGGGCAGTGGCGCTGCAGAACGCCGACCGGCCGACCGCGCTGCTGCTGTCGCGGCAGAACCTGCCCTACGCGCCGAAGACGGACCTGGGCGACATCAGCCGCGGCGCCTACGTGCTGGCGGAGCCCAGCGAAGTGGGCGCCGAGGAGCCGCTGGCCGTCCTCATCGCCACCGGCTCCGAGGTGCAGCTGGCGCTGAAGGCCCAGGAAGAACTGGCGCGTCAGGGCATCGCGGTGCGCGTGGTCTCCATGCCAAGCACGACCACCTTCGACCGGCAGGACCGGGAGTACAAGGAGAGCGTGCTGCCGGCGGGCCTGCCGCGCATCGCGGTCGAGGCGGGCGTCACGGATTTCTGGTGGAAGTACGGCTGCGCCGCCGTCGTCGGCATCGACAGCTTCGGCGAGTCGGCGCCCGCCGGCGCGCTGTTCGAGCACTTCGGCTTCACGCCGGACAACGTGGCGGACACCGTGCGCGCGGTGCTGCTCAAGCAGGACGAATAGGTTTTTCGGCTTTTCTTATTCAGGAGTGAACGAATGAGCATCAAGGTAGGCATCAATGGCTTCGGCCGCATCGGCCGCAACGTCCTGCGCTCGGCGGTGCAGAACTTCCCCGACATCGAGATCGTCGGCATCAACGACCTGCTGGAGCCGGAGTACCTGGCGTACATGCTGCAGTACGACTCGGTGCACGGCCGCTTCGAGGGCAAGGTCGCCGTCGACGGCAACACGCTCATCGTCAACGGCAAGAAGATCCGCCTGACGCAGGAGAAGGATCCCGCCAACCTGAAGTGGGGCGAGATCGGCGCCATCTTCCTGGACAAGGCCGGCGCCTCCAAGCACCTGCAGGCCGGCGCGAAGAAGGTGATCCTGTCGGCGCCGTCGAAGGACGACACGCCGATGTTCGTCTTCGGCGTCAACGACAAGAAATACAAGGGCGAGCAGATCATCTCCAACGCCTCGTGCACCACCAACTGCCTGGCGCCCATCGCCAAGGTGATGAACGACAAGTGGGGCATCAAGCGCGGCCTGATCGGCCCGTCCAACAAGGACTGGCGCGGCGGCCGCGGCATCCTGGAGAACATCATCCCCTCCTCCACCGGCGCGGCCAAGGCGGTGGGCGTGGTGATCCCGGAGCTGAACAAGAAGCTGACCGGCATGTCCTTCCGCGTGCCCACCTCCGACGTGTCGGTGGTGGACCTGACGGTCGAACTGGAAAAGCCGGCGACCTACGCCGAGATCTGCGCGGAGATGAAGGCGCAGAGCGAGGGCGCGCTCAAGGGCATCCTCGGCTACACCGAGGACAAGGTCGTGGCGACGGACTTCCGCGGCGACGCGCGCACCTCCATCTTCGACGCCGACGCCGGCATCGCGCTGGACGGCACCTTCGTCAAGCTGGTGAGCTGGTACGACAACGAGTGGGGCTACTCGAACAAGTGCCTGGAGATGGTGCGCGTCGTGGCCAAGTAATGGCCGCCGGGCAGGAGCCCGCGCGCGAGCGCGACCGGCTGATGGTGCAGTTGCACCCGTGGCCGGGCGAGCGGCTGCCCAAGGAGACCCTGCGCCCGTCCGCCGCGCAGGATACGGTGGCCTACGGCTACCTGGGGGACCTGCAACTGCGGCTGGTGTTCGACGAACCGGGGGTGGCCAACGCTGCCGCCGTCCGCCCGGACGACCTGGCCCGGCTCGAACTCACGCCGCAGAAGGCGGTGGCGTACGCCAGCCTGAACAGCAAGCGCGCCAGCGGGGCGCCGCAGGTCACGTCGCTGGCCGGCGGCATCCATGCGCTGCGCGGCCAGCACCTCGACTACAACGCCACCTTCCTGCTGGATCGCACGTTCTGGCGCCAGCAGCTCGCGAAATTCCCGCAGGGCATGCTCGCGGCCTTGCCGCGCAAGGGCGTGCTGATGTTCACCCCCGCCGGCGATGCCGGTGTCGAAGCCGAGTTGAAGAAGCAGGCGGCCCGCATGCTCGCCTCCGCGGGCCCGTCCGCCGTCTCGGCCTGCATCTATCGCTTCGACGCCACCGGCTGGCACCCGTACGCGGACCTGCCGCAGCCGCAGCCGGTGCCCGTGGCCAGGGTAGCCGCCCGGCGGGCGGACGACGATGACGAGGACGAGGACGCCGAGGAGGCGGTCGAGGAAGGCGTGGACCTGGACAAGGCGGCGCAGGGTCAGCGCATGCTGGCCCTGAGCATCCTGGGCTCCCTGCTGGTCAACGGCGCCGCGCGCACCGGCGCGCTCTCGGCCCTGCTGCTGTTCGCGATGTACGCCGCGCTGGGCATCTACAGCCTGGTCGGCGTGGTGCGCCTGAGTTCCGGCCTGGGCAAGCCCACCGGTTCGACCATCGTCTACATGGTGCTCACCTTCGTGCCCCTGGTGAGCCTGGTGGCCTGGATCGTCCTGAGCGTGCAGGCGACCCGCAAGCTGCGCGCGGCCGGCTGGCACGTCGGCCTGCTCGGCGCGAAGCCCTGAGGGACGCGGCCATGTGGTGGTTCTCGCTGTTCCCCTGGCTGGTCGGGCCCTGCGCCGCGCTGGCCGGCATCGTCACCTGGAAGCTCACCAGCGGCCGCAAGCCGACCGAGGGCGAGCTGGTGAAGGACTTCGCGGTGGCGCTCGGCCTGTTCCTGATGGTGAGTTTCGCCCTCACCCGCAGCGAATTCATCCGCAGCCGCTTCGACGAGGGCTACCAGGCCGGCGTGGCGTACCTGGAGATGCCGGTGCACGTCGCGCTGCGCGAGCACCGGCCGGACGAATGGAAGCCGATGGAGGCGGCGGCGGTGCAGGCCTTCGACGCGCAGGTGCCGCCGAAGCTGGTGCTGGAGCAAACGCGCAAGCACTACCTCGGCCTGGCGCGCAAGATGATGGGGACGGCGCAGGGCGGCGCCGTGCTGGCGTACGACGAGGCTCTGGTGCCGGTGCTCGACCAGCTGCGCGCGTCCGACCCGGCCCGGTGCGTGCGCATGGCCTGGCCGCAAGTTCCGGACGAACCTTTCGACCCCAGCCCGCGCCTGAGCCCGCCGGTGAACCTGGCCTATGAGCAGGCGGTGGCGCGGCTGGTGGCGGAGAACACCGTCAGCGCGGTCCAGGGCGCGTGGAAGGCCGAGGCCGGCGCGTCCTTGACGGAAGTGCAGGCGGGCCTGGACGAAGTGCGCAAGGCCACCGCCGAAAAGCGCGGCGAGGCCGCGACCCAGCTGCACACCATCGCCGTGGCGGAGATGGACCCGGTGGCCGCCTGCGCGGCCACCAGCGAGCTGGTCGCGCGGACGCTCAAGCTGGATCCGCGCGTGGCCCGCGCGATCCTCAAGCAGTTGCTGAAGGGCTGAGGGCTTCGGGTTCTTCCGTGCGTCCGCCCGGATGCCGGGCAAAGCGCTTCGGCTCGGTGCCGTGCACCGGCGCGCTGTCGCCGAAGGGCCAGCCGCCGAACTGCGTGCGGCGGTAGTCCTGCATCGCCTGCTGGATTTCCTGCTGCGTGTTCATCACGAAGGGGCCGTACTGCGCCACCGGTTCGGCGATGGGGCGGCCCTGCAGCAACAGGAATTCGCAGGTCGTGTCGCCGGCGGCGATGGCCACTTCGACGTCGGCCTCCAGCTGGATCGCCACCGGACCTTGCACCGCCCGGCCGCCGACGCTGGCGCCGTCGCCCTTGAAGAAGTAGAGCGTGCGCTGCGTGCCGGCCAGTACCGCCGGCGGCAGCTGGAAGCCGGCGCCGGGTTCCAAGCGCAGCGTCCAGATCGCGACGTCGGCCTCGGCCTGGGCGGCCCAGGAGTCCGGCGGCGGTGCGAGCGCGGCGACGTCGCCGAAATTGCCGGCGATCACCGCCACCTCGGTCTTGCGGCCTTCGGCGTCCTGCAGCACGCGGCGCGGGACCTGCTCGTTCCACAGCATCGTGAAGTGCGGCTCGGCCATCTTGTTGCGCCGCGGCAGGTTCAGCCAGATCTGGAACAGCTCCAGCGGGTTGTCCTCGTCGGCCTTGAGCAGCGGGAACATCTCGGAGTGCACGATGCCCTTGCCCGCCGTGACCCACTGCACGTCGCCGCCGCCGAAGCGGGCGGTGGCGCCGAGCGAGTCGCTGTGGTCGATCAGGCCCTTGCGGACGATGGTGACGGTCTCGAAGCCGCGGTGCGGATGCGCGGGGAAGCCCGGCACGCTGTCGCCGTGGTACATGCTCCAGCCGTCCTTGCGGCTGAAGTCCTGCCCGATGTCCCGCCCCGCCAGCGACGCCGCCGGCCCCATCGCCCCGTTCCCGCGCGGGTAGGCGTCATCGTGGTACGCGCAGAACAGGAACGGATCGGCGGTCACCCACGGAAACCCGAGGGGCTGGACGTCGAGGATGGGGGAGGTGGGGGTTGGCATCGTTCCTCCTAGGTGGGGACGCGCGACGGTTGTTTCAATGCGGACAGCCGGACGCAAAAGTCGCAAAGGCTTCGCAAAAGACGCAAAAGGGATTCAGAACGGAAGTCGGTTTCCTTTTGCGAGCTTTTCTCCCTTCTGCGACTTTTGCGTCCGGTTCCCGCATCCGGCTCCCTGCAAGTCAGTGATGGTGCCCATGCTCCCCGTGCACATGCCCATGCTGGATCTCCTCGCCGCTGGCCATGCGCACGCCGGTCACCTTCAGGTGGAACTTCAGCGCCTTGCCGGCCAGGGGATGGTTGCCGTCGAGGTGGACTTCGGGGCCCTTGATCTTCATGACATGGAAGACATGCGGCTGGCCGTCGTCGGTGCGGCCTTCGAGCTGGCCGCCCACCTTCACGCCCGGCGGGAATTCGCTCTTCGGAATGACGCGCAGCAGCGACTCGTCGCGCACGCCGAAGGCATCCTCCGGCTGCAGCTCCAGGGTCACTTCATAGCCCGCTTCCTTGCCATCGAGGGCTTCCTCGATCTTCGGCAGCGTGTTGTTGTAGCCGCCATGCAGGTAGACCATGGGCTCGCGGCTTTCCTCGATGAGCTTGCCGCCGGTTTCGGCGACCTTGTAGCGCAGGGTAACGACGGTGTCTTTGGCGATTTTCATGGCGTCGATTGTGCCGTCTCGGCAGAGACCGCGCGGGGCCCCGGGAGGAAGTGGAACAGTACCGTGCCCAGCAGCAGGAAGCCCGCGATCGCGCCGAACACGGCCGTATAGGTTTCCATCCCCAGCACCGTCGCCGCCGACGCCGCCAGCCCGGTCAGCCACTGCATCAGCGCCACGCCGAGGAACATCGCCATGGTGAACACGGCCATGGCGCGCCCGGTCATGTGCGACGGGTAGGCGGCGCGCACGTCCGCGTACTGCATGACCATGTAGCCGGAAACGATGCCGATGGCCAGCGACAGCCCCACCTCCACGGCGGCGGGAACCCGCAGCGCCATCAGCGCGAAGATGACCGCGCAGGCGATCGTGAAGCCGATGATCCAGCGCCGGCGTGTCCGGTCGCCGGGGTCCAGCCGGCCGAACAGCGGCGGCCCCACCATGCCGAGCACCGACACGGCGATCGCGACGTTGCCGGTCTCCACCAGCGTGAAGCCGTAGCGGTCGATCAGCACCGGGCCGAGCCACAGCCCGCGCAGCGAGATGAAGGAGGCGTAGGTGAACACCGCCAGCCCGATGATGCCCAGCGTGTGCGGCAGCCGGAACAGCTCGCCGTAGCCGCGCAGGGCGCCCAGGACATCGGGCCGCCCGCCAGCCGTGGCCGGCAGCTCCTCGCGCACCAGCAGCAGGATCGCCAGCCACGCCAGCGCCGCGCAGCTGGCCAGCGCGACGTAGCCCGAGCGCCAGCCCCAGGCCTCGATCACCCAGGCCAGCGGCGTGCCGGTGAGCAGCAGGCCGACCGAGCCGATGCCGAGTGCGGCGCCGTTGATGGAGGCGTAACGGCCGGCGGGGAAGCTGCGGGCGATGAACACGGTGCAGACCAGGAAGGCCGGCGCGCAGCCGATGCCGGTGAGCGCCTGGCCCAGCAGCAGGACCGCGTAGCTGTCGGCGCTGGCGGTGACCAGCGCACCGACGATCGCCAGCGGAAACACGGCCAGCACCGTGCGGCGCACGCCGTAGACGTCGATGCCCATGCCCATGAACAGCTGCAGCGCGCCGAAGGCGAAGTGGAAGGCGCCGGCGAACAGCCCGAGCTGTTGCGGCGTCAGCCCGAAGGCCTGCTGCAGCGGCGGCGCCATGATGCCGGCGGCCGTGCGGAAGGCCTGGCTCAAGGCGAAGCCGGAGATCAGGACCAGCAGCATGGTCCAGGCGGCGCGCAGGGCAGGCGCGCTCATGCGGCGGGACCGGCGAGGTCGCGCAACTCGCGGGCCAGCCGGCCGAAGCGCTGGCGGTACTGCACCGGGGTCATCCCCACCTTGCGCTTGAACAGGCGGCTGAAGAAGCTGCTGTCGCTGTAGCCGATGTCCATCGCGATCGCCTCCACGGCGTCGCTGCCGCCTTCCAGCATCTGCTTGGCCTCCTCCAGCCGCACGTGGTGCACGTAGTCCAGCGGCGCCATGCCGGTGGCCTGGGCGAAGCGGCGCTTGAAGGTGCGCTCGGGCAGCTGCGACAGCGCCACCATCTGGGCGACCGGGGCGGCGCTGTCGTAGTGCAGCGCGGCCCACTGCTGGCAGGCCGCCACCACCGGATCGGCCGCGCGGTTGCCGTGCGTCAGCGACGCATAGGCCGCCGGGTTGGTGGTGCTCAGGTCCATCAGGTTGATCCGCGCGACCCGCATCGCCTCCTCGGGGCCGGCGAAACGCGCCACGATCGCCAGCACCAGCAGGTGCCAGGATACGCCGCTGCCCGCCATCAGGATGCGCTGCCCCTCGCCGCAGGTCACCAGCCCGCGGTCGGCGTGCCAGCGCGTGGCCGGATGCGCGCGCTGCAGGTGGTCGCAGTACGCCCAGTGCGAAGTGGCATCCTGGCCGTCGAGCAGGCCGGTGCGCGCCACCACCACCGCGCCCGAGCAGGCCGAGGCGATCAGGGCGCCCTGCGCGTGGCAGGCCAGCAGCCAGCGCACCGCCGCGTCGAAGCCGGGGCTGTCGTCGCCGGGAGCGACCTGCACGTCGCCGACCACCGCCACATCGGGGTGCGGGCAGTCCGCGAAGCCGGCCTGCGGCGTGATGCGCACGCCATTGGCCGCCACCAGCGGCTGGCCATCCTCGCTCACCACCAGCGGCCGGAAGGGCGAATCGACCGGCGGCCGCCCGTGCAGCATCCCCCAGTCGCGGCGCACGCTGGCCAGGGCGTCGTAGAAGCCGTAGAGCGTCGCCGCCGTGGTGGCGGGCAGGGCCAGCAGCGCAACGGTGATGGGTTCGCCGGCACGGGACATGGCAGGAATGACCGGTTCGTTGCAGGAATGTCCTTAGTTTAGGCGGCGCGTGCGCCGGACACTTTGCCGTCCCTCGCAATCACCCAAGGAGCTCTCCATGAAAGACGATCTCGGCCTGGACCTCTCCGGCGCCAGCGCCTCCAGCCTCGCCCCGTACCAGGCGGCCCTCGACCAGTTCAGGTGCTTCACCGGCGACCCGGCCGCCCTGGTCGAACAGGCGCTCGAGGCCAGCCCCGGCATGGCGATGGCGCACGCGTTCAAGGCCTGGCTGTACCTGCTGGGCACGGAGCCGGCCGGCATCGCCGTGGCCCGCGCCGCCTGCGACGCGGCCGCCGCGCTGCCCGCCAACGACCGCGAGCGCATGCACCTGCAGGCGGCCCGCCTGTTGGCGCACGGCCACTGGTACGAGGCCGGCCGGCTGCTGGAGGACCTGAGCCTGCGCTACCCGCGCGACCTGCTGGCGCTGCAGGCGGGGCACCAGGTGGACTTCTTCACCGGCGACTCCCGCATGCTGCGCGACCGCATCGCCCGTGCCCTGCCGGCGTGGCAGCGCAGCCTGCCCGGCTACCACGCGGTGCTCGGCATGCACGCCTTCGGGCTGGAGGAGACCGGCGACTACGCGCAGGCGGAGCGCCAGGGCCGCCTGTGCGTGGAGCTGGAGCCGCACGACAGCTGGGGCTGGCATGCGGTGGCCCACGTGCTGGAGATGCGCAACGAGCCGGCCGCCGGTGTCGCGTGGCTGGCGCCGAATGCGGCCACCTGGTCGGAGGGCAGCTTCCTGGCGGTGCACAACTGGTGGCACCTGGCGCTGTTCCAGCTGGAGCTGGGGCGCATCGACGAAGTGCTGCGCCTGTACGACCAGGCGATCGCCACCGGTTCGGCCCTGATGCTGGACCTGGTCGATGCGTCCGCGATGCTGTGGCGGCTGCAGCTGCGCGGCGTGGACGTCGGCGCGCGCTGGGAGGCGGTGGCCGATGCCTGGCAGGCCGCCGGCACGCCGGGCCGGCTGGCCTTCAACGACATGCACATGATGATGGCCTTCGCCGCCACCGGCCGCCAGGCCGCGCAACAGGCGGTGCTGCAGGCGCAGGCCGCCGCCCTGCAACGCGACGAGGACAACGCGCACTTCACGCAGGCCGTCGGTTCCGCGGCGACGCGCGCGATGCAGGCCTTCGTCGAGGGCAACCATGCCTTGTGCGTGCAACTGCTGCGGCGCATCCGCAGCGGCGCGCAGCGCTTCGGCGGCAGCCATGCGCAGCGCGACCTGCTGGACTTGACGTTGCTGGAGGCGGCGCGCCGCGGCGGCATGGACGCGCTGGCGGCCGGCTTGCAGGCGGAGCGCATCGCGCTGCGGCCGCGCACGCGGGCGGCGGCGCCGCTGGCGCTGGCGGCTTGAGCGTGCGCACCGTTGGCGGGGTCGCTTCGCGAACCCGCCCTACAGGAGGCGGATCGCAGGATCGTCGGGCGGGTTCGCGAAGCGACCCCGCCGTCCCGCCGACTACAGCTGAACTTCCGCCTCGCCGATCCCCTCGAACACCACCTTGACCGTGTCGCCGCGCTGCGCTTCCAGCATCCCGCACCACGTCCCCGTGGTGACGATCGTGCCGCGCGGCACGGTGGCGCCCTGGCGGGTGACGTGCTGCAGCCAGATCGGCAGCAGCCACGTCGGGTCGCCCAGCGACTGCGAGCCGCGGAACGACTGCGGCGCGCCGGCGCCGATCTGCACCACGCAGGCCTGCCGGCTCCAGTCGCGCGCCTCGAAAGGCCGCCATTCGCCCAGCACCAGCGCGCCATGCGACTGCTGGTCGGCCAGCTTCAGCAACGCGGCGGGTCCCTGGGGGAACTGCCGCCAGCGCGAGTCGACCACCTCGATGGAGACGGCCATGCCGTCCACCAGCGTCGCGGCGGTTTCGTGTGCCAGCTTCGCCGCGTCGTCGGGAGAGACGTCGCGCGCCAGCCGCAAGGCCACTTCGGCCTCGATCAGGCGATGGTTGAAGTGGCAGGCGCGCGCGTCGGCGGGACTGGCCCAGACGTTGGCCGGCGGCAGCGGCGCGTGCGTGAGGGCGCCGGTGCGCGAGGGCCCGCCGGACTTCCAGTGGCGCGGGACGCCGCTGGCGAACCAGTCGGCCGACCGCCCCACCTGCTCCTGCACCGCATAGGCCTCCTCGGGGGCCTGCAACAGCGTCTCCAGCGGCGCCGCATCGGCGACCTGGTTGTCGCGCCGCGCCTGCAACAGCACGGCGGCCACGGCCTGCACCGGGTTCGTCATTCGTCCATCTCCTGCGAAGGGAAACGCCGATGCTACTTCTTCGCCGCCTTCTCGCGATTGGCATGCAGCCGCGTGTCCACCAGGTCGACGCCGCGGTCGATCACCGGATGCCGCAGGCCGAGTTGCCGCGCCACCAGCTGCACCAGCTTGTCGGCCCGCTCGATGTTCGTCGCGCCGTTCTGCAGCGCGCGCGCCGCGGAGGCCGGCCGCGTGAGGCTCTGCGCCGCCGCGGCGTACTTCTCGAACGGCACCAGGTCGTCGGGGTGGGCGCCCAGCCGCAGGCAGACGTCGTAGACGAAGTCGTAGACCGACTTCGATTCGGCGATGTCGGTGTGCACCGCCTCCTGCGCCGTGCGCATGCCGTCGGCGGTGATGCAGCGGTAGTTGCCGGCCAGCAGCATCGACCACTTGGCCAGCGGCACGAAGATGGAGTCCGAAACGCGCAGCTTGACCGGCAGTTCGATCGGACCTTCCGGCGCGGCGAAGCGCACCGCGTCGACGTCCTTCTCCAGCTGGCGCAGCAGCTCGGTGTGCTTGTTGTTGTTGAAGCGCGCCACCTTGAAGTTGGTCGGCAGCGTGACCTGCAGCACGTTGACCTTCTCCTCCGGCGGCCGGATCGCCTGCGGGTCGGGGCTGCACAGCGTCAGCAGCGCCGGGTCGAAGTCGTCCCACACGCTCGCGTCGGTGTACGCGGCCTTCAGCGCATCGGCGTCCACGCCGGGGATGCGGCGCAGGTAGGGCAGCGGCGGCATGTTCATGATGGACATGCAGGGGACCTTGGACTTCGCAACCGCCGACAGCAGCTCGCGCACGCCGGGCGAGCGGTACTGCGGCTCCTGCATCGCCAGGCCGACCAGGTCGTAGTCGGCCGGGTTGACGTCGCCGGTGCCGCCGGCGGACACCTTGCCCGGCAGCTTGCGCGAGTCGATCTCAACGGGTTCGGCGCGGCCGCGGATCGGCATGCGCACCCGGAAGCCCTCCGCGTTGATCAGGTCCGCTTCGGCGGGCAGGCAGACGAGCTTCACCTCGTGGCCGGCGAACAGCAGCTTGGAGGCGAGGAGGGAGCCGTACGAGGCGCCCAGGATGAGGATCTTGGCCATGTCTGAAGAGTCTCCTTTGTTGCGCGGTCCGGGAAAGGCGACCGTCGGGCCCTGAGGCCGGCCGCCAGACTACGCCTCGATCGTTAGCATGCCAAGGCGAAACGCTTTTGCCCGAAACAGATGGACTCGCTGCGGTGCAGCAAGCTTCACAAGGCGGGACGCCGCTGCGACCACGGCTGCGCCGCCTCGTACGCCGCGCCCAGGTCCAGCAGCGCGTCGTCGCTGCCGTAAGGCCCGACCAGCTGCATGCCGATGGGCAATCCTTCCCGCGACGGTGCGCAGGGGAGCGCCAGCCCGGGCAGGCCCGCGGCGTTGACCCAGCCGGTGTAGACGGCGTGGCCGCGCGGCCCCACTTCCTGGCCGTCGATGCGGGTCGGATGGGACTCCTCCGCCTTCCACGGCAAGGCCGCCGCGGCCGGCAGCACGATGACGTCGACGTCACGGAACAGCTTGGCGGTGTCGCGGCGCAGGCGCTTGACCTGTTCCAGGATCTGCCACAGCCGCGCACCGGGCAGGGCCCGGCCTTTCTCCGCCATGTCGAGGTACTTGGGAGAGGCTTGCGTAGCCCAGTCGGGGTGGCGATCGAACATCTGCGCCAGGCCGATCTGGCCGACCTGCGGCCACGCTTCCGTGAAGAAGTCCAGGTCCAGCGGGAGGCTGCCGGTGTCGACGCGGTGGCCCAGCGCGGCGAGGTGCCGCACCGCTGCGCCCACGCTGGCGGCGATCTGCGGATCCAGCGGTGCACTGCCGAAACGCTCGACGTAGAGGATGCGCAAGGCGCCCGGCTTGCGCGCATCGCGCGCTGCGAAGGCCGCAGCCAGCGAGCTGCGGTCCACCGCCGCCGGGCCCCGCATCACCTCGAACAGCAGGCGCGCATCCGCCACCGTGCGCGCCAGCGGGCCGATGACTTCGAAATCCAGCAGCAGGCTCGGCAGCACGTGCTCGCGCGGCACCGCGGACAGCGACGGCTTCAGTCCCACCAGGCCGGTGTGCGAGGCCGGCCGGCGGATCGAACCGCCGCCGTCCTGCCCGATCGCCAGCGGCGTGATGCCGGCGGCCACCGCGGCCACGCCGCCGCCCGTGGAGCCGCCCGGCGTGAGCGCCAGGTCCCAGGGATTGCGGGTGACGCCGTAGACCGGGTTGGCGGTGTAGCCCTCCAGCGCGAATTCCGGCACGTTGGTTTTGCCGATGATCAGCGCACCGGCGGCGCGCGCGCGGCCCACCGCCAGCTCGTCCTGCCCCGTCGCATGCGCGCGCAGCGCCGGGCAGCCCCAGCTGGTGGGCTGGTCCACGGTGTAGAGGCTGTCCTTCACCGACAGCGGGATGCCGTCCAGCGGCGACAGCGGCGCGCCGCGCGCGTGGCGCTCCGCGGAGGCCTGTGCCTCGCGCAGGAAGGCCGCGTCGCGCCGCGCCACCACCGCGTTGATGCGCGGGTTCACCGCCTCCAGCCGCGCCAGGCAGGCCTGGGCGACGGCAAGCGGGCTCAGCCCGTCGCGATAGCCCTGCCGCAGTTCCGTGGCGGACAAGCGCCAGAGTTCCGTCACTGCCATCTCACATGCGTCCCGGCAGCCAGGTCACCAGCTGCGGCACCGCCAGCAACAGCATCGTGAACAGGATCATGATCACCGCGTAAGGCAAAGCGCCCCAGATGGCGTCCTCGATGCCGCCCTTGTCGGGCCGGATGCCGTGCACCACGAACAGGTTCATGCCCACCGGCGGCGTGATCAGCCCCAGCTCGCACATCAGCACGATGAAGATGCCGAACCAGATCGGGTCGATGCCGACGGCCACCGCGATGGGATAGGTGATGGGGATGGTGGCGACCTGCATCGACAGCACGTCCATGAACATGCCGAGGACCAGGTAGAAGACGATCAGCACCAGGATCAGCGCGGTGGCGGAGAGCCCGAGGCTGGTGACCCACTTGGTCATCTGCTCGGCGACGCCGGTCAGGCTGATGGCCAGGTTCAGGATGAACGCGGCCGTCATGATCAGCAGGATCATCCCGCTGACGCGTGCGGTGGAGATGAAGCAGTTGCGCAGCAGCTCGCGGCTCATCTTGCCGGAATGCCAGACGAAGCCCATGGCCGCCGTCACGCCCAGCGCCGCGCTCTCGGTGGTGGTGGCGATGCCGAAGTACAGGCTGCCCATGACGATGCCGAACACCACGACCGGCGGGACCAGGTGCACCAGGCTGCGCAGCTTGTCGGCGAATGGCACCTTCGCCTCGCGCATCACCTTGCCGCTGGCGACGCTGGAGATGGCGATGTACAGCATGAAGCAGCCGGTGAGCAGCAGGCCGGGGATGATGCCGGCGATGAACAGCTGGCCGATCGAGTTGTTGGTGAGCGAGCCGTACACGATCATGTTCACGCTCGGCGGGATCAGGATGCCGAGCGTGCCGCCGGCGGCCAGGCTGCCGAGCGAGGCGCGCATGGAATAACCGCGGCGCTGCAGCGAGGGCAGCGCCACGGTCCCCACGGTGGCGGCCGTCGCCACGGAGGAACCGGAGGTCGCGGCGAACAGCGCGCAGCTGCCGATGTTGGTGTGCAGCAGGCCGCCCGGCAGCCGGCCCAGCCAGGCGGACAGCGCGATGTACATGCGGTCGGCGATGCCGGAGCGCAGCAGCAGCTCGCCGAGCAGAACGAACAGCGGGATGCAGGTGAGCAGGTTCTCGTTGTGCACGCCCCAGACCACGGGGGCGATCGAGTCCATGAAGGGCGCGCCGTAGGCGGCGATGCCGCCGACGATGCCGACCAGCGCCATCGAAACGGCGATCGGCATCCCGATCAGCATCATGCCCAGCATCGCCGCGAAGGCGATGCCGAAGAAGGGAAGGCTCATGGCTTGGCTCCTTCGGCCGCCTGGCGCTGCGCCAGGTCGTCCAGTTCTTCCTTGAGTTCTTCCTTCGCGCTCTTCGGATGGAAGTCGTGGTTCAGCGTGTCGACGCGGCGCGTGGCCAGCAGGCCGGTGGCGCGCAAGGCGTAGCCGGTGGCGACCAGCGCGAAGATGACCAGCCCCGCGTACCAGACCGACTGCGGCCAGATCAGCGGGGTGGCCCAGGGCGTCTGCGCGGTGCTGCCGTAGGCCTGGGTGTCGGCGATGACCTTGGTGGCCACCCAGGCGACGAAGATGCCGAAGACAGCGATGCTGACGATCGAGAACCAGTTCAGGAAGGCCTGCGCCCGCCGCGGCATCATTTCGTGGAACACGTCCACCCGGATGTGGTTGCGTCCCATCAGGGCCAGGCTGAAGGCGATGGTGGAGCCCACCGCCAGCGCATAGCCGCCGAGTTCGTCCGCCCCCTGCAGGGAGATGTTGAAGACCTTGCGTGAAATCGTCTCCACCGTCACGACGGCGGCGAGCGCCAGGAAGATGGTGCCGAACACCCAGGCGAGAACGTTTTCGATGTGTGCCTTCACGCTGGTCTCCGGTAAGGGGGCGGCCTTGGGCGCGCCCTCCTCCAGTATGGTGGACGCGCCCGGGTTCACTTCAGCCCCAGCACCGGTGCGACCTGCGCGCTCCAGCCCTTGGAGCAGCCGGGGTTGGACTTGTCACAGATCTCCGCCCAGGTCGGCAGCGACACCTTGCTCACCGCGCCGCGGATCAGTTCATTGTCGGCGGGCTGCAGCGGCACGTTGACCAGCTTGAACTTCTTGCCGGTGGTGCAGGGATCCTTGCCCGTGTTGCAGTTCAGCGCGTCCTGGAACAGCTCTTCGGAATAGACCCAGATCTCCTCGGTCAGCTTGTCGAAGGCGGCCTGCAGCTTGACCTGCTGGTCGGGCTTGAGCTGGTTCCAGGCCTTGAGCGTCATCGCGTAGCCGTTCAGCGCCATCTGGAAGCCCAGCGGAAGCTGGTGCGTCGTCACCTCCGGCCAGCCGGCGGAGTTGGCCGAGCTCGGGCCGGTGATGGCGCAGTCGACCACGCCGAGCGACAGCGACTGGTGCGTGTCGGCGAAGGAGATGGGCACCGGCGTGCCGCCGACCATCTCGATGAACTTGGCCAGGTTCTGGTCGTACACGCGGACCTTCATGCCCTTGATGTCGCCCAGCTTGGTGATCGGCTTCTTGCAGAACAGGATCTGCGGGCCGAACGGCCACACGCCCAGCAGCTTGACGTTGAACTGCTTCTGCAGGCGCTCGTCCACGGTCTTGAAGTAGGCCTTGGACACCTTGCGGCCGGTGGCGTAGTCGGGGCTGGCGCCCACCAGGTCCAGGCCCAGGAGCGTGGGCTCGTCGCGCGAGTTCTGCGACACGCGCAGCGACACGATGTCGAACAGGCCGGCCTTCATCACCCGCAGCTGCTCGGTGTCC
Source organism: Ramlibacter sp. (assembly GCA_021323335.1). Taxonomy (GTDB): domain Bacteria; phylum Pseudomonadota; class Gammaproteobacteria; order Burkholderiales; family Burkholderiaceae_C; genus Ramlibacter. Next base: position 46,088 of record JAJTCN010000007.1, on the reverse strand, counting down.
TTCAGCCCGAGGGTGTCGATGGGCTTGTAGTCCACGTCGATGGGCAGTCCGGTGCGCTCCGCGAAATTCTCGAAGAACGGCTGCTCCTTGTTCTTCTGGATCAGTCCGGTGGCCAGCGGCTGGCCGATGGCCTTGAACTTGATGCGTTCCTGGGCGGCGGCCGGCAGCACCAGCAGCGCGGCCAGGGCCGCGGCGGCGAGTGTTTTCAGGGGAAGGCGGAAGGTCATGGAAGCTCCTGGAGTGGAAAGGAAGGGAGTTCAGCGAGGGGAATCGAGCAGCCGCGCGATGGCGTCGGGCAGGCCGCGGTGGGGTTTGGCGGGTGGCCGGGAAAAGCTGCCTTGCCGGGCCCGCCCGGGCTTCAGCGCCGCCAGCGTTTCGGCATGGCGCACCGCGCTGGAGACGCCGTCCACCACCGGCACCGGCAGGCGGCCGTGCAGCGAGCGCGCCAGCCCCGCGAGCGGCGCGCCGGCGAGGATGATCACGTCGGCGCCGTCCTCGGCAACCGCGCGTTCGGCCAGGTCCTGCAGGGCCTGCGCGTGCTCGTCCTGCACGCCGCCGATGCTGGCCAGCGGGCGGTCCAGCGCCCGGATGCTGGCCAGGCGCGAGGAGAAGCCGTAGCTCTCCACCACCTCGCGGTACCAGGCCTGGATGCGCTGCGAGATGGCGATGATGGAGATGCGGTGGCCCAGCAGGTGCGCGCTGGCCAATGCCGCCTCGGTGAGGCCGGTCACCGGCACCGGCAGCACTTCGCGCAGGGCCGCGAGGCCGGGGTCGCCGAAGGCCGCCACCACCACCGCGTCGTAGTTTGCCGCATGTTCGGCGGCCAGTTGCGCGGTGGCATAGGCGCCGAGCAGCGCCTCGAAGCGGGTCTCGATGTAGGCGACGCCGAAGGGCGCGGTCAGCACGTCGACCTCGGTCCCCGGCGACGCGCTGCGCTGCGCCTCGGCGCGGATCAGCGCCGACACGCTGTCGGTGATGTTGGGGTTGATCAGCAGCACGCGCATGGTCGCTCGCTCCTCACGTCCGCTTCGGCAACAGCGACGGCGTTCCACACGGCAGGAACTTGCCGCGGCCGGCCTGGCCGGTGAACGACGTGCCGTCCCACACCACTTCGCCGCGGCTGAGCGTGAGGCCCGGCCAGGCCTTCAGCTGCATGCCTTCGTAGGGTGTGTAGTCCACCGCATGGTGCAGCCTGCGGTTGTCGATGGCCAGCGCGCGCTCGTCCCAGACCACCAGGTCGGCGTCGCTGCCGACCGCGATGGTGCCCTTGCGCGGATGGAGGCCATAGGCCTTGGCGGGATTGGTGGCGGTGAGCTCGACGAACTTCTGCAGCGTGATGCGGCCGCCCAGCACGCCTTCGGAGTACAACAACGGCAGCCGCGTCTCCAGCCCCGGAATGCCGTTGGGGATGTGGCGGAAGGGTACTTCCTCGCCGCCCGGCTTCTTGCCCTGCGGGTCGTCGTAGCGAAACGGTGCGTGGTCGGAGGAAAACACGGTGAACAGGCCGTCTCCGAGTCCGTCCCAGATGATTTCCTGGTTGGCCTTGTCGCGCGGCGGCGGGCTGCATACGCAGCGCGCGCCCTGGTAGCTGTCGTCGATGCCGAGGTCCTCCGCGGTGAGGAACAGGTACTGCGGGCAGGTCTCGGCGAACACCGACAGGCCGTGCGCTCGCGCCCAGCGGATCTGCTCGATGGCTTCGCGGCCTGACACGTGCACGATGAGGATCGGCACGTCGACCAGTTCGGACAAGGCGATCGCGCGGTGGGTGGCCTCGCGCTCCACCAGCATCGGCCGCGCGTGCGCATGCCAGCGCGGCGCGGTGCGGCCAGCGGCTTCCAGCCGTTTCGTCAGCCACTCGATGCAGTCGGCGTTTTCCGCGTGCACCATGGCCAGCGCACCGTGCGTGCGCGCGACGTCGAGCACGTCGAGGATCTGCCCGTCGTCGAGCTTGAGGTCGTCGTAGGTCATGTAGACCTTGAACGAGGTGTAGCCCTGGGAGATCAGGCGCGGCAGTTCCGTCGCCAGCACCTGCGGCGTGGGATCGCTGACGATCAGGTGGAAGGCGTAGTCGATGCAGGCCTTGCCTTCGGCCCGCCCGTGGTAGTCCACCACCGCGGCCTCCAGCGACTGGCCCTTCATCTGGGCGGCGAACGGGATCACGGTGGTGGTGCCGCCGCAGGCCGCCGACCGCGTGCCGGTCAGGAAGTCGTCGGCCATCTTCACCGGACCCTCCATCGGCTGGTCGAGATGGCAATGCGCGTCCACGCCACCGGGAGTGACGGTACGCCCCGCCGCATCGATCTCGCGCGTTCCGGCCGGCAGGCCTTCACCGAGCAGGGCCACGCGGCCGTTGCGGATGCCGATGTCGCAATCGAAGGTGTCGCTGGCGGTCGCCACGCGCGCGTTGCGGACAACGAGGTCGAGGGCGTTGGCGGTCACGGGCGCACTCCGCGCACCATGCAAGTGCGGGGCTGACCCCAACAAAGTGCAGACACCGTTGTTGACAATCGGTTCGGTGCGTTATCCGGATGGTAGCGGGCGTCGGTCATGGTTTTCAGGGGAGGAGTCAGCAACTTCCGGGCCACGGAAGCTGTCGACAGATCGCGGGTTGCAATGCCTGCAAATATGGACGATGGGAACGCGATCCGGCGCAGGTGTTTACACTAATGTCGACAATCGGTCCGGCTCCCGCCGCTGGCCTTGCTTCATACTGAGCCTCAGCCGGACCGCAACAGAGGAGCCCGTCCCGTGTCCCGAACCTTGCGCCTGGGGGTGTTGACCCCGTCTTCCAATACCGCGCTGGAGCCGCTGACCAGCGCGCTGGCCGCGGCCATGCCGGGCGCCAGCGCCCACTTCTCCCGCTTCAAGGTGACCGAGATCGCGCTGGATGCCGCCGCCCTGGGGCAGTTCGACGACAGCAAGATCCTCGCGGCCGCCGAACTGCTGGCCGATGCCAGGGTGGACGTGATCGGCTGGAGCGGCACCTCCTCGGGCTGGCTGGGCTTCGACCGGGACCGGCAGCTGGTGGAGCGGATCCGCGAGCGCACCGGCATCGTCGCCACCACCGCGGTGCTGGCGCTGAATGAACTGCTGGCGTTGCGGCAGGTGCGGCGGCTTGCCCTGGTCACTCCCTACACCGCGGACGTCCAGCAGAAGATCGTGGCGAACTATGCGGCGCTGGGCATCGAGGTGGTGGCCGAGCGCCACCTGGGCATCCGCGTCAACCACGACTTCGCCGGCGTCGCTCCCGGGACACTGCGCGAGCTGATGGGCGAGGTGGCGGCAGCCCGGCCCCAAGCCATCACCACCTTCTGCACCAACCTGCATGCCGCCCCGCTGGCCGCGCAGGTCGAGCGGGAGCTGGGCATCCCGCTGCTGGACACCGTGAGCACCACGGTATGGGGCATGATCCGCGCGGCCGACGCGTCGCCGGCGCCGATCACCGGTTGGGGGGAGCTGTTCCAATGGACGTGAGCCGCAAGACCGCCGGCACCCGGGCGGACCGCGAAAAGACCGTCGACGAGATCTACGAGCGCATCTACGTCGCCATCCTCGAGCACCGTCTGCACCCGGGCACCAAGCTCGGCGAGGAGCGCATGGCCGACATCTTCGGCGTCAGCCGCGCGCGCGTGCGGGAGGTGCTGGCCCGCCTGGCCCACGAGCAGATCGTGGAGCTGTTCCCGCAGCGCGGCGCCTTCGTGGCCAAGCCCACCACCGAACAGGCGCGCGACGTGTTCGAGGCGCGCCGCCTGATCGAGCCGGCCGTGCTGCGCCGGCTGATCGACACGCTGACGCCGGAGAAGACCCAGCGGCTGCGCCAGCACCTGGAACTGGAGGCCGATGCGCGCCGGCGCGGCGACAAGCGCGCCGTGATCCGCCTGTCCGGAGAGTTCCACACGTTGTCGGCGGAGCTGGCTGGCAACTCCGCGCTGGCGCGCAGCATGCGCGAGCTGTGCATGCTGACCTGCCTGACCATCTTCCTGTACGACGCCCCCACGGCGCAGAGCTGCCGGGACGACGAGCACCAGATGATCGTGGATGCGGTCGCCAGGCGGGACGGCGCGCGGGCCGAGAAGCTGATGCTGGATCACCTCGACCATATAGAAGGCAGCCTCCAGCTCGACCAGAGCACCGGCGAGGCGGACCTGGAGGCGATCTTCCGGGGGTGACCGGCGTGCAGGAAATCACGACCTTCGTGTTCACTGCCTCGGACAGTCACCTTTCTTTACAAAGGGTTTACGCCCGGGTAGGGGGTTGGCGCGTTGAGGGAACATACCCAGTTCTTCCCACTGCCTGCCATGCACCCTATGACTTACAGACCCCTCTGGCGCAGCCTGCCCTGGCTCGCCGCGCTCCTGCTGTCCTGGTTCACCACGGCCGCCTTCGCGCAGCAAGCCCAGCAGGGCGGCCCCGAGGTCGACCCGTCCGGCCGCGTGGCGCACATCAGCGCCCGTCAGGGCGAGGTCGTGTTCGCCCCGAACGGCGAAGACGAATGGATCGAGCTGCCGCAGAACCGGCCGCTCACCGACGGCGACCGCCTGTGGAGCGACCGCGGCGCGCGGGCCGAGATCCAGCTCGATGCGGCCACCCTCCACGTCGGCGGCGAAACCCATGTGGGCGTCAGCGCGCTGGATGAAAAGGGCACCCAGCTGATCCTGGAGCAAGGCTCCATGAACGCCCGGGTGCGCGACCTGCAGGATGGCGAGAACTTCGAGATCGACACGCCGAACGTCGCGGTGCGCATGATGCAGCCGGGCGAATACCGCGTGGACGTGGACGAAAAGGGTGGCAACACCCGCGTCACGGTCATCAGCGGCTCGGTCACGGTGTTCGGCGACGGCTCGCAGTCCGTCCAGCTGGCCGCCGGCCAGACGGCCAGCTACACCGGCCGCGCCCTCGCGCCGGCGCAGGCGCCCGGCTATCGGCCGGACGAGCTGACCCAGTGGGCCAACGAACGCAACCGCGCCGAAGAGCAGTCCGAGTCGGCCCGCTACGTACCGCGCGGCGTGGTCGGCCACGCCCAGCTGGACCAGCATGGCGACTGGCAGCAGGTGCCCGAGCACGGCGCCGTCTGGTATCCCCGCACCGTGCCCGAGAACTGGGCGCCCTACCGCCAGGGCCGCTGGGTCGACGTCGCTCCCTGGGGCTGGACCTGGGTCGACGAGGCTCCGTGGGGCTTCGCGCCCTTCCACTACGGCCGCTGGGCGCAGATCAACAACCGCTGGGCCTGGGTGCCCGGCCGGCTGGCCCCGCGCCCGGCGTATTCGCCCGCGCTGGTGGTGTTCCTCGGCGGCGGCGGCAACCTGGTGGTGCGCGGCGGTCCCGGCGTCGCCTGGTATCCGCTGGCTCCGGGTGAAGTGTGGTGGCCTGCCTTCCGCGCCTCGCCCCGTTACTTCGGCCGCGTCAACTTCGGCTTCAACCTGCGCGCCTATCCGCGCGGCTATACCAACTACTACTGGGCCCGCCGCCCCTTCGCCGTGACCGCGGTGCAGATCGGCGACTTCCGCCTCGGCCGCCCGGTGTACCGCGCTTGGGCGCCGCTGAACGCGCAAGTGATCGCCCGGGCCCGCATCGGCTTCGCGCCTGCCGCCCTGACCCGCGTCGAGCTGCGCGCCACCCGCGGCACCGCCGTGGTTCGCCTGCAGGCGCGTCCGGCCAGCGTGCGGACCGTCGGCGGGGCGCACTTTGCCGAGCGCCGCAAGCAGGAATTGCGTGGTGGTGCCGCGGCCCGCGCGAACGATCGTGCCACCGCCCGCCCGGGCGCCCGTGGCGCCGACAACGATCGCGCCGCAGCCCGACCGGCTGCGCGTGGCGCGGACAACGACCGGGCCGGCGGCCGCCGGGGCGATGACAACGACCGCGCAGGCGGACGTCCCAACCCGCGTGGCAGCGACAACGACCGCGCAGGCGGTCGCCGGGGAGACGACAACGATCGCGCCGGTGGCCGTCCGAGCCCGCGTGGCAACGACAACGACCGCGGCGCGCGCCAGGGTGCCCGGGAGGACCGTCCCGGCCGGGGCCCGGAGCCCCGTGACGAACGTGGCGGCGGCCGCGGTCCCGAGCCGCGCGCGGAGCGCCAGGAGCGCGTGCAGCAGCAGCGGCCGGAACGCGCCGAGGCCCCGCGCCAGCAACAGCGTGCCGAGCGCGAGCAACCGCAACGCCAGCAACGCGCCGAGCGCGAGCAACCGCAGCGCGAACAGCGTGGCGGTGGCGGCGGTGGCCGCGGCCGCGACCGGGACGAAGACGAGCGCGGCGGTCGCCGCTGATCCCCCGCGCCTGGCCTGACGGCCAGGCGCATGTTGTGTGAAGAAGCAGGAAGCGCCTGCCCTCCCCCGAGGGCGGGCGTTTTCCTTTGGGCGGCCGGCGCGCGCCGCGCGCCGCCTCAGGCGTCGTCCTTGACCTTGTATTGCGAGGCCAGCTGCGCCTGCACCGCGGGCGGCACCGGCTCGTAGTGGCTGAAGGCGATGGTGTAGCGGCCCTGCCCGCCGGTCAGCGAATTCAGCCGCGACTGGTAGCTGGCCAGCTCGGACAAAGGCGCCTGCGCCAGCACGGTCAACGCCCCCGCCGTGGCGGACTGCGTGCCGCTCACCTGCCCGCGCCGCGACGCCAGGTCCCCGGTGATGTCGCCCATGTTCTGCTCCGGCGCGGCGATCTCCACATGGACGATCGGCTCCAGCACGCAGGGTCGCGCCGACTGCACCGCGGCGGCCAGCGCCTTCTTGGCCGCCGTGACGAAGGCGATCTCCTTGCTGTCCACCGTGTGGTGCTTGCCGTCGTAGACCACGACCTTCAGGTCCACCACCGGGTAGCCCGCGATCACGCCTTGCTCCATCGCCAGGCGCACGCCCTTCTCCACCGCCGGCATGAAGTTGTGCGGGATGGCGCCGCCCTTGACCTCGTCGACGAACTCGAAGCCGCTGCCGCGCGGCAGCGGTTCGATGCGCAGGAACACCTCGCCGAACTGGCCCGCCCCGCCGGTCTGCTTCTTGTGGCGGTGGTGGCCTTCGGCCGGCGCGGTGATCGTCTCGCGGTAGGCGATGCGCGGCGGCCGCGTCTCCACCTGGCAGTTGTGCACGTCGGCCAGCCGGTCCAGCAGCGTGCGCAGGTGCAGCTCGCCGAGGCCGTAGACCACCGTCTCGTTGGTGCTGGCCGCGTGGTCGACGCGCAGGCAGGGGTCCTCGCTCACCAGCTTGAGCAGGATGTCGTGCAGGCGCTGCTCGTCGCCGCGCCGCCTGGGCGAGATCGCGAGGCCGTGCACGGCCACCGGAAACTCCAGCGGCTTCAGGTGGATGTGCGCGTCCTCCGCAGCGTCGTGCAGCACCGCGTCGTAGTGCAGCTCCTCCACCTTCGCGATGGCGCAGAGGTCGCCGGGTACCGCCTTCGCCACCTCCTTCAGCTCCCGGCCCTGCAGCATGAAGAGGTGGCCCACTTTAAAAGGGCGTCTGGCGTCCCCGACATAGAGCTGGCTGTCGCGCGTGATGGTGCCCTGGTGCACCCGCATCACGCCCATCTTGCCGACATAGGGGTCCTGCGTGATCTTGAACACGTGGGCCAGCACGTGCTTGCCCGCATCGGCCACCGCCGCCACCGGCTTCGCGGCGCTGCCTTCGCCCTCCAGGAAGGCAGGGGGATTGCCCTCGGTGGGATCGGGCAGCAGCCGCTCGATCACGTCCAGCAGTTCGGGCACGCCGGCGCCGGTGCGGGCGGAGACGAAGCAGATCGGCACCAGGTGGCCTTCGCGCAGCGCCTGCTCCAGCGGGGCATGCAGTTCCGCCGGGTCGACGTCGCCGTCGTTCAGGTAGCGCTCGACGAACGCGGCGTCGACTTCCACCACCTGCTCCACCAGCGCCCGGTGCGCCTGCTCGATGGACGAGAAGTCCGGCGGCGGCCCGTCGTCCTTCATCTTCCAGAAGCAGTCCAGCACGCGCTCGCCCTTCTGCGACGGCAGGTTCAGCGGCAGGCATTCCTTGCCGAAGGCCTCCTGGATGCGAGCCACCAGCGCCTGCAGGTCGACACCTTGCGCATCGATCTTGTTGACGATGATGATGCGGTCGCGCTCGCGCTCCTTGGCCCACTCCATCATGCGCACCGCCATCGGCTCCACGCCGGCGGCCGCGTTGATGACGATGGCCGCGGTTTCCACCGCCTCCAGCGCCGGCAGCGACTGGCCCAGGCAGTCGGCGGCGCCGGGCGTGTCGATCAGGTGCGTGAGGATGCCGCGGTGATCGAAGTGCAGCAGCGTCGAATTGAGCGAGCGCAGCGCCTTCTTCTCCAGCGGGTCGTGGTCGGAGACGGTGCTGCCCCGCTCCACGCTGCCGGGGGTGCCCACCACCCCCGCCTTCCACAGCAAGGCCTCGGCCAGGCTGGTCTTGCCGGCGGCGCTGGGGCCGACGAGGGCCACGGTGCGCCGTGCGGCGATGTCGCGATGGGTGGCCACGGGATTTCTCCAGCAACGCGGGAGGACCATCCTACGCAGGCGCGCCGCCGTGCGCAACGAGGTCAGCGCGACAGTTGTTCGCGCAGGGCTTCGGCCAGCACCCAATCCTCGGGCGTGGTCAGTTTCAGGTTCAGCTTCTCGCCCGGGACGGCGGCCACCGGCAGGCCGGAGCGCAGGAACAGTTCGACGGTGGACTGGGCGGCCCAGCCGTGCGCCGCCCCGCGCTGCGTGACCTGCCGCAGCAGGTCCGTCCGATAAGCCTGTGGCGTCTGCGAGCTGCCCGCGTGGCTGCCTGGGTGGGCTTGCGCCACCTGGCCGTGCTCGATCACGAACCAGCGCACCTGCCCGGCCAGGCAGGGGGTGGCCGCGCCGCCCGCCTGCGCCGCCGCGAGGACCTGTCGGGCCAGTGCGAGCGAGGCGAACGGGCTGGCCGCATCCCACAGCAGGCACCAGGGCCGGGTGGCGGCGGCCGCGAGCCGCAGCACGCTTTCCTCGCGCGTGGCGCCACCTTCTACGCGCACCGTGCCCGCCGGCGCGGGAACGCCCGGCGCGCAGGCCACGATCACTTCGACCCCGACCTGGGAGGCCTTGTCCACCAGCCAGTCGATCACGGGGCGGCCGGCCAGCGGCAGGGTCGCCTTGGGGCCGAGGCCGAGGCGCTCGCCGACGCCGGCCGCGGGGATGAGCACCGAGACTGCGTCGCGATCCGGCATGCCGTTCACGGCGTCGAGCCCTCCAGCGCAGCGCGCCATGCGCGCAGCTGAGCATCGTCGCCGGCGCGGGCCGTGACCTGCGCGAGCAGCCGATGCGTGCGGGCGAGGTCGCCGCCCAGCCAGCACTGGCACAGGCTCTTCAGCGCCCAGCACCGCCAGTTGAGGTTGAGGTCCTGCAGCGAACGGTTGGACACCAGCGAATCCCATTCGGGTTGCGGCGTGCGCCAGTCGTCCCCGTACAGCGCGGCCAGCAAGGGCTCCGGCGCGGCCGGCCACCAGACCGGACCGGACGGGCCTGGCCGTTCCGCCAGTTCGAACCAGGGCAGCACCAGCAGGCGCTGGTGCGAAGGCGGCTTGCCATACAGCCAGGCGCCGCCTTCGACGCGCTCGCGCATCGGGTCGCGGCGCAACCCGAACAGGTCGACGCTGGCGCCGCTGCGCGCATCGACCCAGGTGCTGACGTTGGCGAAGGGCGGCACGTCGGTGGCGCGCTGCAGCCCCCATTGCAGGAGCAGCCGGCCCGCCAGCGCGTAGTCTTCCAGCCAGACCGCGAGGTCGGTGTCCTTGTCGTCGGGGAGCAGCCGGGCGTCGCGTTGCAGTCCGAGCAGCGTGCCCGCATACGGAAACACGTGGCAGTCCGCCGCCTTGAAGGCGGCAAGCACCTGCCAGGCCAGGGCGCGGACCTGGGACTCGTCCCAGTGCACGGGGGCCCGCTCCTGCTTCGGGATGAAACCGGCTCGCGTGACTTCGGCGAGCGCGTCGAGCACTTCGACCAGGCGCGCGTGCATCGCATCGAGGTCCCCCTGCACCAGCGCCGCCCGCATCGCGGCGAGGCCGGACTCGATGCGGGGCAGGGCCGGGTGCGTCATGGCGGCGACTCTAGCAGCGCGGCGCGGCGGACCGTGAAGGATTCCTCCGGCCTTCCCGGCGCCGTCCCGGAAGCAGCCCACCGCAGCGTCACACAGGCGCGGCGAACGCTGTCAAGATAGCGAGGCACCTGCAACGGAAGACCCATGGCCAGCCCCACCCCACCCGCCATCGACAAGCTGCGCAAGAGCGGCGCCACCAAGGTGAAGGTGGCCGTCAGCGACATCGACGGCGTCCTGCGCGGCAAGTACCTGCACATCGACAAGTTCGAGGGCGCCGCCACCGGCGGCTTCGGCTTCTGCGACGTGGTGTTGGGCTGGGACATGCTGGACGTCACCTACGACAACACCAGCGTCACCGGCTGGCAGCACGGCTTCCCCGACGCGCTGGCCGCGGTGGACCTGGGCACCGCGCGCAACGTCCCGTGGGACAACGACGTGCCCTTCTTCCTGGGCGAGTTCGTCAACGCGGACCGCTCGCCGCACCCGCTGTGCCCGCGGCAGGTGCTCAAGCGCGTGCTGGCGCGTGCCGAGAAGCTCGGCTTCCAGGTGATGACCGGCATGGAGTTCGAGTGGTTCAACTTCCGCGAGACGCCGCAGACCTGGGCGCAGAAGAATGGCCAGCCGCCGGAGCCCATCACCCCCGGCATGTTCGGCTACTCGCTGCTGCGCATGGCCGACAACCCCGGCTTCTTCAACGCGTTGATGGACGAGATGCTCGCCTTCAACGTGCCCATCGAAGGGTTGCACACCGAGACCGGGCCCGGCGTCTATGAGGCGGCCATCGGCTTTTCCACCGCGCTGGAGCAGGCGGACCGCGCCATCCTGTTCAAGACCGGCACGCGCGAGATCGCCAAGCGCTTCGGCATCATGCCGACCTTCATGGCCAAGTGGAGCCAGAAGTACCCGGGCTGCAGCGGCCACATCCACCAGAGCCTGTCCGACGGCAAGACCAATCTCTTCCACGACGCCAACGCGCCGCGCAAGATGAGCGCGCTGTTCGAGAGCTACCTCGCCGGGCAGGTGGCCTGCATGATGGACTTCGGTCCCATGATCTGGCCCACCATCAACAGCTACAAGCGGCTGGTCGACGGCTTCTGGGCGCCGGTCAAGCCGACCTGGGGAATCGACAACCGCACGGCCAGCTTCCGCGTGCTGGCGGGCTCGCCGAAAGCCACGCGGCTCGAAACGCGCTGCCCCGGCTCCGACGTCAACCCGTATCTCGCGATGGCGGCGGTGATCGCCGCCGGCATGCACGGCGTGGAGAAGGGCCTGAAGCTCACCACGCCGCCGATCACCGGCACCAACCAGGGCGGCGAGAACGTGCCGCGCGCGCCGCGCACGCTGATCGAGACCACGCAGGTCTTCCTGAAGTCCGAGGTGGCGCGCGACTGGCTGGGCGACACCTTCGTCGACCACTACGCCGCCACCCGCGACTGGGAATGGCGGCAGTGGCAGGACGGCGTGACGGACTGGGAATTGAAGCGCTACTTCGAGATCATCTGAACATGCTGGTGAGGATGCTGGGCCCCGCGGATGCCACGCTCTATCGCTCGCTGCGCCTGCGGGCGCTGCGCGAGCATCCGGACGCCTTCACCTCCAGCTACGAACAGGACCGCGAGCAGCCGGTCGAGGCGGCGGCGCGGCGCCTCGCAGCACATCCATTCTGGGGCGCCTACCATCACGCGGAGCTGTACGGCTTCGTCGGGCTGGAGCGGGAGCTGCGCCCCAAGAACCGGCACAAGGCCACCGTCATGGGCATGTACGTCGCGCCCGAGGTCGGCGGCCAGGGCGTCGGCCGTGCGCTGCTCGATGCGCTGATCGCCCATGCGCGGCTGAACGGCCTGGAGTCGCTGGTGCTCACCGTCACCGACGGCAACGAACGCGCGACGCGCCTGTACGAAGCGGCAGGCTTTCGCTCCTTCGGTGTCGAGCCGGATGCGATCCGCGTCGCCGGCCGCCCGTACGCCAAGAACCACATGCACCTGCAACTCGCCCCCACGCCATGAGCCTTTCCGCCTTTTCCTTTCCCACCGCCATCCAGTTCGGGCCCGGCGCCCGCAAGGAGGTCGGCAAGCACCTGCTGGAACAGGGGCTGAAGCGGCCGCTGATCGTCACGGACAAGGCGCTGGGCGCGCTGCCGGTGCTCGAGGAGTTCCGTTCGCACCTGCAGGGGCTGGACGTCGCGGTCTTCTCCGGCGTGTTCGGCAACCCGACGGCCAGCCAGGTGATGGCGGGCGCGGCGGCGTACAAGCTGCACCGGGCCGACTGCGTCATCGGCTTCGGCGGCGGCGCCGCGCTCGACGTCGCCAAGGTGGTGGGCATCGCCGCCACGCACGAGGGCGACATCATCGAATACGTGTGGGACCACTCGAAGGTGCGCCCGATCACGAAACCGCTGCCGTACTTCGTGGCCTTGCCGACGACCTCGGGCACCGGTTCCGAAGTGGGGCGGTCGTCCGTGGTGAGCGAGGACGACACGCACCTCAAGCGCGTGGTGTTCAGCGCGAAGATCCTGGCGAAGAAGGTGTTCGCCGATCCGGAGTTGACCCTCGGCCTGCCGCCGCATGTCACGGCAGCCACCGGCATGGATGCGCTCACGCACAACATCGAGAGCTACCTGTCGCCCGCCTACCACCCGCTGTGCGACGGCATCGCGCTGGAGGGCGCGCGCATCGCGGCGCGTTCGCTGCTGAAGGCCGTGAAGGAGCCGGGCGACATCGCCGCGCGCGGCGACATGATGATGAGTTCCATGATGGGGGCGATCGCTTTCCAGAAGGACCTGGGCGCGGTGCATTCCTGCGCGCATGCGCTCGGCGCCGTGGCCGACCTGCACCATGGCCTGGCCAATGCCCTGATGATCGACGCGGTGCTGGAGTGGAACCGCGAGATGGTGCCGGAGAAGTTCGACGAGCTCGCGCACGTCTGCAAGGTGCCCGGCGGCGGCAAGGCTTTCGTGCCGTGGCTCAGGCAGTTGAAGCAGAGCATCGGCATCACCGGCACCCTGTCCTCGCACGGGGTGAGGCCGGACCAGATCCCGAAGCTGGTGGACATCGCCGTGAAGGACATCTGCCACCAGACCAATCCGCGGCCGGTGACCGCGGCCGATTTCGAGCGGCTGTTCAAGGCGGCGATGTGACGAACCTCGGTCCTGGAGGCTGCATGGCATGAACCCCTTGAAGATCGGCATCAGCGCCTGCTTCTTCCACCCCGACGGGGAGCGCAAGGCCGCGCCGCAGAAGACCTTGTTGTGGATCGAACAGTCCACCGCGCACTGGGTGATGTCGGAGGGCGCGCTGCCGGTGATGATCCCTTCCTTCGGCGGTGCCACGTACCGGCAAGGCGGCGTCAGCGTGCAGGACTACGTCGACTGGCTGGATGGCATCGTGATGCACGGCGGCGCCGATGTCTGGCCGGGCAGCTACGGCGAGGAGCCGCTGCGGCCGGAGTGGCACGGGGACCGCGTCCGCGACGAATACGAGATCGCGCTGGTCAAGGCCTTCTCCGCCGCCGGCAAGCCGGTGTTCGGCATCTGCCGCGGCCTGCAGTTGATCAACGTGGCGCACGGCGGCACGCTCTACCAGGACATCAGCACGCAGAAGCCGGGCGCGCGCGTGCACCGCGACGCCGAAGCCTACGACCTGAACTTCCACGAGGTCGACATCCTGCCGGGAAGCCGCCTCGCGCAACTGGTTCCGCCCGGCCGCCACAAGATCAACAGCGTGCACCACCAGGGCATCAAGGACGTGGCGCCCGGCTTCGAAGTCGAGGCGGTGTCGCCGGACGACGGCGTGGTCGAGGCGATCCGGCACACCGGCGGGCCATGGGTCGCCGCGGTGCAATGGCATCCTGAATTCCACCGCCCCGAGCTCGGCGTGGTCGACGATACGCCGCTGCTGCGGGACTTCCTGGAGGCCGCGCGCGCGGCCCGCAAGACATGAGCACCCTTCCCATCCACAACCCGGCGACGGGCGAGCTGATCATCGAACTCCCGGCCGACGATGCCGCGTCCGTTCGCAAGAAGGCCCTGGCTGCCGGCTTCGCGCAGCCGGCCTGGGCCGCGCGGCCGCTCGCTGAGCGCAAGAAGTGCATCGAGGGCTTTCGCGCCGGTGTCGTGCGCGACCTCGAGCAGCTCGCGCAGGTGATGACGCGCGAAACCGGCAAGCCGATCAAGATGTCGCGCAACGAGCTCCATGGCCTGCTGCCCCGCATCGACTTCTTCCTGGCGGAAGTGGACCAGGCGATCGCCGCCGAGACCGTGCACGACGAAGGCGGCATGCGCGAGCAGATCCAGCACGAACCGCTGGGCGTGGTGGCCAACATCTCCGCCTGGAACTATCCGTGGTTCGTCGGCTGCAACGTCATCCTGCCGGCGCTGCTGACCGGCAACGCGGTGCTCTACAAGCCCTCCGAATATGCGGCGATGACCGGCCTCGAGATCACGCGCCTGCTGCACGAAGCGGGCGTACCCAGGGAAGTGATGGCGTGCCTGGTCGGCGCCGGCGAGGTTGGAACCGCATTGCTCGACCAGCCGGTCGACGGCGTCTTCTTCACCGGCTCGCACGCCACCGGCCAGCGCATCGCCGAGGCGGTGGGCAAGCGGCTGATCAAGCTGCAGCTGGAGCTGGGCGGCAAGGATCCCACCTATGTCTGCGACGACGCCGACCCGCGGGCCGCCGCCGAGTCGCTGGCCGACGGCGCGATGTACAACACCGGCCAGAGCTGCTGCTCGGTCGAGCGCATCTACGTGCACGAGAAAGTCCACGACGCCTTCGTCGAGCACTTCGTCAAGACGGTGCGCGGCTACAGGATGGGGGATCCGGCCAGCGAGGACACCTACATCGGCGCCATCACGCGCGAGCCGCAGCTGAAGGTGCTGGACCAGCAGGTTGCCGATGCGCAGCGCAAGGGGGCTTCCCTGCTGCTGGGCGGCCGCAGGGGCAAGGGCCCGGGCAACTGGTACGAGCCCACCGTGATGACCGAGGTGGACCACGACATGGACATCATGCGCGAGGAAAGCTTCGGCCCCGTCATCGGCATCCAGAAGGTGGCGGGCGACGAGGAGGCGGTGCGCCTGATGAACGACACGCGCTACGGCCTGACGGCGGGGGTGTTCACGCGCGACGAGCAACGCGCGCGCAACGTGCTGTCCCGCGTGCACGCCGGCAGCGTCTACTGGAACTGCTGCGACCGCGTGAGCCCGCGCCTGCCCTGGAGCGGCGTCGGCGACTCCGGCGTGGGGCTGACCCTGTCCACCTACGGCATCCAGGCCTTCACCCGGCCGAAAGCGTGGCACCTGCGCCAGCCTGCCTGACGCCCGCCACCCCTTATGCTCCCGGCTGGAGGAGCCAGCGTGATGTCCAGTCCAGACGAAGAGCCGTTGCAGGCCGAGGTTCTCGTGATCGGCGCCGGCCCGGCCGGCCTGGCGGTGGCCGCCAGCCTCGCGCAGAAAGGCGTGCACGCCGAAATCATCGAACGGGGCGAGGCCGTGGGCACCAGCTGGCGCAACCACTACCGGCGGCTGCGGCTGCACACGGTCAAGCAGCATTCGGCGCTGCCGCACTTTCCCTTTCCCGACGACTTTCCCCGCTATGTGACGCGCGAGCAGCTGGTGGACTACCTGGGTCGCTATGCCGCGAAGTTCCAGCTGCAGCCCTGGTTCGGCCAGGAGGCCGAATCGATCACCCGCTCGCAAGGCCGCTGGCTCACGCGCTGCCGCGGCGGCCGGACCTTCCTGACCCGCCAGGTGGTGCTGGCCACCGGTGCCAACGGCCGGGCCAACCAGGCCACCTTCCCGGCGCAGGAGGGCTACCTCGGACGCGTCCTGCACAGCGAAAGCTACCGCGATGCGCAACCCTTCACGGGCTGCCGCGTGCTGGTCGTGGGCATGGGCAACACCGGCGCGGAGATCGCGCTCGACCTCGCGCACAACGGGGCCAGCGCCACGGTCTCCGTGCGCTCGCCCCTGAACATCGTCCGGCGCGACGTGCTGGGGCGGCCGGTGCAGGTGACGTCCATCCTGCTGTCGAAGCTGCCCGGGAAGCTTGCCGACGCCATCGCCCTCACCTTCCGCAAGTTGACCATCGGTGACCTGCGGCCCTACGGCATCGAGACGCCGCCCATCTCGCCGCTGCGCCAGTTGCGCGAGCAGGGGCGCACGCCCGTCATCGACATCGGCACGGTGGACATGATCCGCCGCGGCGACATCGCGGTGCGCCCCGGCATCGCGGCGTTCACCGCCGACGGCGTGCGTTTCCTGGACGGCCGCGAGGAGCCGTTCGACGCGGTCATCCTGGCGACGGGCTATCGAGCGGACCTCGCGCAGCTCTTCCCGCAGGTGCAGGTGCCGGTCGGCGACAAGGGGCTGCCGGCCGACGTCGCCGGCAGCGGGGAACTGGAAGGCGTGTACTTCGTGGGGTACGACATCCGCCAGCCGGGCGGGGTCCTGCGCACCATCGCGCAGCAGTCCGTCCGGGTGGCTGACAGCATCGCGCGCAGGGCCTGACCGGCGCCTGCGGGGCCGGCTATATTCAGCCATGGGCGCCCAGGACCTCACCGTGCTTCCCTTCCTGCGGGAAGGCGGGGCGATGGGCGCCCTGATCCAGGCTTTCGACTGGTCGGCCACGCGCCTCGGCCCGCCGGCGGGCTGGCCGCAGTCCCTGAAGACGGCGGTGAGCCTGCTCCTGCGCGCGCAGCAGCCCATGTTCATCGGCTGGGGCCCGGACTTCGTCTCCCTCTACAACGACGGCTACATCGCCATCCTCGGGGCCAAGCATCCGCGCGCGCTCGGCCACCCCATGGCCGAAGTGTGGGAGGAGATCTGGGACGAGTTGCGGCCCCTGAACGAGGCCGTCATGCGCGGCGAATCCCTTTCGTTCGAGGATCGCCCGTTCGACCTGGCCGGCCGCGGATTCGACGCCCCGAGCTATTTCAGCTTCACCTATACGCCGCTGCTGGACGACGACGGCCAGGTCGCCGGCATCTTCTGCGCGGCCATCGAGACCACCAGCGCGGTGCGCCTTGCGCAGGAGGCGAGCGCGGCCCGGAACGCGCAGCAGGCGTTGCGGCTGAGCGAGGAGCAGTTGCGCCTGGCCACCGATGCGGCGGAGATCGCCTTCTGGGACGTCAACATGGTCGACAGCACCATGGTCTGGCAAGCCAGGCTGCGCGCCATGTTCGGCATCCGGGGGGACCAGCCGCTGACGCTGGATGACTTCTTCGCCGGACTCCACCCGGGGGACCGGGACGAAGTCGTGGCGGCCTTCGCCGCCTCCTGCGACCCGCAACGCCGCACCCTCTACAACGTCGAGTACCGCACGGTCGGCCGCGACGACGGCCACGTGCGCTGGGTGGCCGCCAGGGGCCGCGGCATGTTCGACGAGACCGGCCGCTGCGTTCGCGCCATGGGAACGGCCATCGACATCAGCGCGCGCAAGGCGACCGAGCAGGCGATGGAGGTCGCACTGGAAGCCAGCCGCACCGGCACCTTCCACTGGGACATCCAGGAAAACCACCTCTGGTGGGACACCGCGCTGGACCGCCTGTTCGGCCTGCAGCCCGGGGCAGCGGTGCGCAGCCTGGACCAGTTCATCGCGCTGGTGCACCCGGACGACCGCGCCGAGGTCATCCGGCGCTGCGAGCGCTGCCGCGATTTCGGCGACGACTTCGAGATGGAGTTCCGGGTGGTGTACCCGGACGGGTCGGAGCATTGGCTCTACGACCGGGGCCGCACCATCCTGGATGCCGCCGGCCGCGCCAAGACGATGACGGGCGCCTGCGTCGACATCACGGACCTGTGGCAGGCGCGCGAGGCCGTGCGGCGGTCGGACCGGCAGAAGGACGATTTCCTCGCCATGCTGGCCCATGAACTGCGCAATCCGCTGGCGCCCCTGCGCACCGGGTTGCACGTGCTGCAGCGAGGCGCGGCGCCGCCGGCGCAGATGGCCCAGGTGCACGGCATCATGCAGCGCCAACTGGACCACATGGTGCGCCTGGTCGACGACCTGCTGGACATCGCCCGCATCAGCCAGGGCAAGATCCTGTTGCGCAAGGAGACCGTGCCGCTGCACACCGTGCTGGAGCAGGCCGTGGACGTCTGCCGCCCGCTCATGGATGCACAGAAACACACGCTGGTGTGGGAGGGCGTGGACCTGCAGCTGCAGGTCTCGGGTGACCCGACGCGGCTGGTGCAGGTGGTCGGCAACCTCCTCAACAACGCGGCGAAGTACACGCCGCCCGGCGGCCGGGTCATGCTGCGCGCGGCGACGGAGGACGACATGGTGCGCGTCGAGGTGGAGGACACCGGCATCGGCATCCCGGCCGCGATGCTGGAGCGGGTGTTCGACCGCTTCGCGCAGGTGGAGCAGCACCGCGAGCGGGCCCAGGGCGGGCTGGGCATCGGCCTGAGCGTGGTCAAGAGCCTCGTGGAGATGCACGGCGGCCGGGTCGCCGCCGAGAGCGCCGGCAGCGGCGCCGGCAGCCGCTTGATCATGTGGCTGCCCCGGGCGCAGCGGGAGGGCGCGGCCGCCGGTGCCGGCGAGGGCGCCACGCGCACCGAGGCGTCGCGGCGCAAGGTGCTGGTGGTCGACGACAACAGGGACGCGGCCGAGACCCTGGCGATGGTGCTGGAGATGAGTGGGCACGAGGTGCTGCTCGCACACGACGGCGCGGCGGCGCTGGAGATGGCGGCGCGGCACCAGCCGTCGGTGGTGTTCCTGGACATCGGCATGCCCGGCATGGACGGCTACGAAACGGCCGCCAGGCTGCGCGCGCTTCCCGGCGGCGGCATGCGCACGCTGGTGGCGCTGACCGGCTGGGGCACCGAAGGAGACCGGGCGAAAAGCCTCGCCGCCGGCTTCGACGTGCACCTGACCAAGCCGGTCGACATCGCCGCGGTGGAAGGCGTGTTGTCGGCGCTGTCCGGCTGAGCATGGCCGCCGCGGCCGCGTCGTCCGGTCTGGCGTTCGTCTGACGCGCCGGCTGCCCGGCTTGCCTCACCATCCGGGCATGAGCGAGGCATCCCTGCGCGACATCGTCCTCGGGATCGGCGAAGACGCCGGTGCGTCCGCCATCGCGGTGGCGGCCTACGACTTCGAGCACCACACCACGTGGTCGCTCAATGCCGCGCGCTGGTTCCATGCGGCGAGCACCATCAAGGTGCCGGTGCTGCTGGGCGTGTACGAGGCCATCGAGCAGCACCGCTTCGAGCCGTACTCGCGCGTGCACGTGCGCAATCGCTTCCACGGCGTCGTCGACGGCCGCCCCTACCGCGTGGCGCCGGAACGCGAGGCGAATGCGCAAGTGCATGCGGCGATCGGGCGCATGCTGACGGTGCACGAACTGGCCGAGCACATGATCGTCACCAGCAGCAACCTCGCCACCAACGTGCTGCTCGACCTGGTCGGGGTGGAGGCCGCGCGCGCCTCGCTGGCACGCCTGCACCTGGGCGGCATCGACCTGCGGCGCGGCGTGGAGGACGAGGCGGCCTGGGAGGCGGGCGTCAACAACCGCGTCACCGCGGCGGGACTGTGCGACGCCCTGCGCCTGATCGAGGAGGGCAAGGCCATCTCCCCCGAAGCGTCGAAGGCCATGCTGGACATCCTGCACCAGCAGCGCTTTCGCAGCGGCATCCCGGCCGGCTTGCCGGAGGATGCGCGGGTGGCCCACAAGACGGGAGAGATATCGACCGTTGCCCACGATGCGGGCATCGTGTATCTCGACGGGCGTGACGCCTACGTGGTCGTCATCCTCACCGAGTGGGCGCCGGAAGTGAACGGCCGGCAGGAGACGATCGCGCGCGTTTCGCGTGCCGTGTACGACTACATGACGGGGCGCAAGGAATGAACGTGCCCTTGCCCCTCGTCCGCGCCGACGACCTGCCGCAGGAGGTGCGGCAGGTGCTGCGCCCCGGCGAGAGGCTGCAGGATCGTTCGGGCACGGCGCACGTGCTGCCGTCCTCGTTCCTGCGGGTGGATTCGTGGAACCAGGCGCTGGAAACGCCGCTGGCAGCGCATTTCTGCCTGTCGGAACTCATTGGCGTGGACGTGCGCGAGGCGGCGCCGGCGCGGGCGTTCCCGCGCTACGTGCCTTGCGCCGTCGTGCTGCTGGCGACCGCGCTGGAGCTGTTCCGGCTCGAGGTGGGCACCTTCGTGCACGTGGCGGCCAACGGCGGCTACCGCTCGCCGGGGCATGCCCTGAGCCGGCATGCCTCGCGCCACTGCTGGGGCACCGCGGCCAACATCTACCGCATCGGCGACACGTATCTCGACAGCCGCGAGGAGATCGAAAAGTACGCCGCCATCGCGCGCCGGGTCATCCCCGGCGCCTGGGTGCGTCCCTACGGCCAGGAAGACGGCCAGGCCGACGACCACCTGCACATCGACATCGGCTACACGGTGTTCGAACCGGTGGCCGAGCGGGACGGCGGCGACGCCAGGGAAGCAGGCTGAATGGCGGACCGCAAGAAGCTGGAGCGACCGTCCGCGCCGGAGCAGCTGCGGCTGGCGGCGATGGGGCTGGAGGCCGAGTGGACCCTGATGGTCGACGACGCGCAGACGCGGCCCGAGGACTTGTTCGGCAGCCCGCGCGACTTCATCCGCGGCGAGCTGATGCACCGGCAGGGCACCTCGTACCACCTGCCGACCGGGGGCGCCGTGTACTTCGATACGGGCGTCATCGAAGTGGCGACGCCGGTGTTCGAGATCGAGCGCGGTTGCGCGGCGCGCGCCGGGCGCTCGCTGTGGGAAGCGATCGCGTTCATCCGCGGCGAGCTCGATGCCTGGGACACGCAGCACCGGCGGCGGACGCGGCTGGTCGGCTTCAGCGCGCACTACAACGTGTCGTTCGCGCTGCCGCCGGGCGAGCCCGCGAACGGCCGCACCATCGGCAGGCTGGCGCGGCTGCTCACGTACATCCTGCCGGCGCCGGTGATGCTGCTGGCGACGAACCGGCGCTCCACCGGCGTTGGCGTGCGGCCGCGCGGGGACCGCATCGAGATCACTTCCGACTTCACGCCCAGCCCGGCGCTCATGATCGCGACGGCCACCTTGATCGTGGGCATCGTGCGCGAGGTCATGGCCTGGCCGACCTATGCGCTGTCCGAGCTCGCCAGGCACGGCATTCCCGTCATCGACGGCTTCCAGCCCATGCCCCACACGTCGCGCAAGGGCTGGCTGGCGCGTTTCAACTGCTATCCGGACAACCCCTTCACCTGCGACATCGATGCGCCCGTGTGGCGCACGCAAGGGCATGGCGAGCTCAGTCTGCGCGCCATCGCGGGCCGCACGGTGCGCCACTTCTGGCGCCCGATCGGCCGCGTGGCCGACCCGTTCACCTTCCGGCTGATCGGCTCCGTGGTCCGCGGGCGCCGGCCGTCCTTGCTGGACCTGGAAGACCGCCCGGCCGAATACGAGGACGTCGGCAAGCTCTGTGCCTGGGACGCGCGCTCCGCCACCGCGCGGCTGGATCGCTCGCGCTACGAGCGCGTCGTGCTGCGCGCAGTCTCCGGGCAGCAGTTGCGTCGCAACGGCCAGCGTCTGCGGCCGGTGGGCATGAGCGGCTGGTCGGCGATCGTGTTCCAGCGCGAGGACGACGGTCGCGAGGTGATCGCGATCGACGACCTCGTCGACCACCTGGACGGGTGGGAGCGGTGACGTCGGACGGGTCCGACCTGCACGGCGGAGCCCGGCCGACGTGGCTGCATCCGCCGCTGAGCCCACAGTGCAACTCATGCACGTGATGTTCCGCTTGCCGCACCTGGCGGCCGTGTTGCTGCTCGCCGCACCCTGCATCGGCGCCGAAACGCCGTTCACGGATCCGGTTCCACCGGCGGTGATCGGCCGCCCGCTCGAGCAGATCAGGCCGGCCCCGCCCGCGAGACCCGTGCGGCCGAAGCCGGTTGCCATCCAGCCCGAACGGCCCCGGCAGGCCGCCGCCGGCAACAAGGCCGCGCGCAAGCCACCGCCGGCGCGGGCCGCCGCGGCGGTGCCCGCAAACGCGCCATCGCCACGTGCCGCGAAGCAGGCTGTCGATGACCGCGTCGATGCGCGCTCGCGGCCGGCCAGCGAAGTGGGCAAGGGGGCGCGCCTGGCAACCAAGCCGCTCGACGAAGGCGCCTACATCGGCAGCAAGCACCAGGCCCTGGTGCGCCAGTACTACGCATCGCAGCCGGCATCCACCCGCAAGGCCGCGAAGTGGAAGATCGGGGAACCGCTGCCGCGCAAGGCCGTGCTGGCGGAGGTGCCGGACGACCTGCGCGCCAGGCTGCCCGCGGTGCCGCCCGGGCATCGGTATGCGCAACTGGATGGCGAAGTCGTGCTGCTCGCGGTGCAGTCCCGCATGGTGGTGGACGGCGTCAGCCGCCGTGCCCGCTGACAGGCCGGGAGCGGCGACAGCGCCCCCCATGGCGGCCGCTGACACTCGGCTGATGCGAGGCACTAGGATGGCGGGCACGCCGGCGAGGCGAAGGGGACGACGCGATGCAACTGGAAGGCTCCTGCCACTGCCGCAAGGTGCGGTTCACCGTCGACGCGGCGGAGCCCGTGCCCTTCATGCGCTGCTACTGCTCGGTGTGCCGCAAGACGGCGGGCGGAGGCGGCTACGCCATCAATCTCGGCGCCGACACGCACAGCATGAAGGTGACGGGCAAGCGCCACCTGGGCATCTACCGCGCGCGCATCGCCGGTGACGGCGGCGCCAGGGCGCACACGAGCGAGGCCCGGCGCTACTTCTGTGTCCGGTGCGGCAGCGCGCTGTGGGTGTGGGACCCGCGCTGGCCGGAACTCGTGCACCCGCACGCCAGCGCCATCGACACGCCGCTGCCGCCGCCGCCCGCGAACGTCCACATCATGCTCGGCTCGAAGGCGTCGTGGGTGAAGGTGGAAGGCAGCCCCGGGGACCCGCGCTTCGCCGGGTATCCCGACATGTCGCTGAAGGAGTGGCACGAGGCGAAGGGATGGGGGTCGCCGCCGGACCCTCGACCCTGAGCCTTGCGCTACGCTTGCGTTTTTGGAGGCAAGGCATGAGCGAATACAGCAAGGACACCCCCGTCACGCTCGGGATGCTGCAGGAAGCCATGGATGCATGCGGCCTGGCCGTCGGATTCGCGCTGGCCGGAACCCTCAACACTTCGGGCACGCACCGCAGCCTCATCCTGGCCATCGCGGAGAGCCTCCAGACGCTGAACGTCGACGGCCGTTTCCCCGGACCCGCCGGCCAGTGCATGGGCGGGGTGGTCCAGGGCATGCAGTCCTTCCTGATTTCCGGGGAGAAGGAGAAAGGGGCGCCGCTGCTGTAGCGCGCCCCCCGGCTCAAGCCCTCAGCACGTCGATGATCGTCGCCAGGTCGACCGGCTTGACCAGGTGGTGGTCGAACCCTGCTTGCTGCGCCTTCATCTTGTCCAGGGCCTGGCCCCAGCCGGTCAGGGCGATCAGCCGCACGGGCCGGCCGGCGGCGCGCACCATGCGGGCCGCTTCGTAGCCGTCCATGCGCGGCATGCCGATGTCCATCAGCACCACGTCGGGCTCGTGCGACTCCACTTTCTCCAGCGCCGCGGCGCCGTCGTAGGCCACTGCAACCCGGAAGCCTTCCATGGTCAGGAACGCCTCCAGCGTGTCCGCGGCATCGCGGTTGTCGTCGACCACCAGGACCCGGCGCCCCGCGCCGCCTTCGCGGGCGGCGGCTCCGCCGGCGCTGTCAGGCTGCGCCACGCCCACCACCACCGGCAGCGTCAGGACGAACTCGCTGCCCCGCCCCAGGCCTTCGCTGGTGGCGGTGATGGAGCCGCCGTGCAGCTCCGCGAACTTGCGCGCCAGGTTCAGGCCGATGCCCAGGCCGCTCAGGGGCTCGTTGGCCGATTTGGCTTGCGCGAACAGTTCGAAGATGCGCGTCAGCGAGGCGGGCTCCAGTCCCCGGCCGTCGTCGCGCACGCGGAAGGTCACGACGTTCGCGTCCACCGAGGCAGCCAGGGCGATGTGGCCGTGCGGCGGCGTGTACTTGGCCGCGTTCACCAGCAGATTGGCCACGCTCTGGACGATCCGCGCGTGGTCCGCCTCCAGCGCGTAGTCCTGGGTCGGCTGCACCACGTCGAGCTGGTGATGCTTTTCCTGCACCGACGAAGCGGCGATCTCCAGTGCATGGGTGATCACGGCCGACAGCGTCGTCCGCGTGGCATTCAGTGCGACCTTGCCGGTGGTGATGCGGGCCACGTCGAGCAGGTCGTCCACCAGCCGGGTGAGGTGGACCACCTGGCGGTCCACGATGTCGGTCAGCTTCGCGACCTGGGCCGAGGGCTCCAGCCGGCGGATGATGGAGATCGAAGTGCGGATGGGTGCGAGCGGGTTGCGCAGTTCGTGGGCCAGCGTGGCCAGGAACTCGTCCTTGCGCTGGTCCGCCAGGCGCACATGGTATTGGCGGTCGCGCGCGCGCAGCGCGGAGTGCGCGGCGCTGATCAGGGCGATGGTGCGCACCGGCCGCTCCAGCAGCGTCACGTTGCCCAGGTGTTCCACGGCCCGCTGCGCCTCCACCGAATCGGCGCCGCGCTTGGTGAGCACCAGGATCGGCAGGTCCGACCAGCCAGCCTGCGCGTCGACGAAGCGCTTGAGCGGCTGGATGGCGGCGCCGGAGATCATCTCCTCGACCACCAGCAGGGCGCCGGCGCCTTCGGCCAGGGCCGCCAGCACCGCCTCGCTGCCGCTGCAGACGAGGTTCTCGATGCCGACGGAGGACAGGACCTTGCTGGCCAGGAGGCCGTCCTGCGCCACCGACGGGTAGATCAGGATGCGGCGTTCCACTACCGGGCTCGCATCGGCATGTCGGTGACCGCTGGCGTGGTGGGCGGCACCGGCACGCCCGTCAGGATGCCGCGGTAGCCGCGCAGCACTTCGCCGACCTCGATGCCCCGGTCGGACATGGAGAAGCGGCGGATCGTGCGTTCGTGCATGCTGCCGCGCTTCTTGAAGACCGACACGGCCTGGCTGACTTCGCCGTCGTCCTCGAAGTAGCGCAGCATCAGCACGTTGTCGGCCAGGTAGCTGGCGTCCATGGCGCTGGACATCGAGCCGCCCAGCATGCCCTGCTGGATGCCCACCAGGATGGTCACCACCCCGCGCTGGCCCAGGTACGTGAGCAGCTCGTGCATGTGGGTGGTGAGGAATCGCTCGTCCGGCACGGCGTTCATGTAGCCGTTCAGGCTGTCGATCACGACGATCCTCGCGCCATCGCTTTCCGCCTTGATCACGGCGGCGCTGAATTGGCCCGGCGAGAGCTCAGCGGGATCGACCTGCTGGATGGTCAGCTTGCCGCCGGCGATGAAGCCGCGCAGGTCCATGTTCAGGCCGTCCGCCCGGTTCAGCAGGTTGCTCTTGGACTCCTCGAACAGGAACATCGCGGCCTTGCCGCCGGTCTTGTTGAAGGCGGAGACGAACTGGGCGGCCAGCGAGGACTTGCCGGTGCCGGGCGGGCCGACGATCAGCGTGCTGGTGCCTTCCTCCAGGCCGCCGCCGAGCAGCGCGTCCAGTGGCGGCAGTCCGCTCTTGAGCTGCCCGCCGGGCCGGAGCTGGCGCGACTCGGCGGCGACAAGGCGCGGGTGCACGACGATGCCGCCCTGGGTGATGTTGTAGTCGTGCATGCCGCCGATGGCATTGCGGCCCCGGTACTTGATCACGCGCACCCGGCGGCGCTCGGCGCCGTAATCCTTGACGGCCAGGTCGAACTGGATCACGGCGTGGGCGATGCTGCGCACCTGCAGGTCGGCCGACGCGGCGGTGCGGTCGTCGAGCAGCATCACGGTGCAATTGCGCTTGGCGAAGAACTGCTTGAGGGCCAGCACCTGGCGGCGATAGCGCAGCGCGGTGTCGGCCAGCAGCTGGAGTTCGGACAGCGAATCGAGCACCACCCGCGTCGGCTGGTGGGTCTCGATGGCCGAGAGAATCAGCTGGATGGTGTTGGCCATCTCCACCTCCGACGGGTGGAACATCGTGTACTGCTGGTCGTCCCGCAGCAGGTCCTCGGTGGGCAGCACCTCGTGCAGGCGGATGCCGTCGAGCGTCCAGCCGTGCGACTCGGCCACCGCGCGCAGCTCGTCGCCCGTCTCGGCCAGCGTGATGTAGACCACCGTTTCGCCGCGGGCCACCCCTTCGCGCAGGAACTGCAGCCCGGTCGTCGTCTTGCCGGTGCCGGGCTCGCCTTCGATGAGGTAGATGCGGTTGGGACTGAGGCCGCCGCCGAGGACGACGTCCAGGCCCTGGATTCCGGTGGACAACAGCGCCTGGGGCGCGTTCGATTTCTGGCTCATGCTCCGTCTCTCGAGGGGCGGGGATTCGGGATGCCGCATCCGGACTGGCATGCTGCGCGGAGACGGAATCGTAGTGAACAACGCCGTGGCGCGGTCGCCCGCCGGTGGCTGAGCGCGGGGTAGGAGAGGCTCGACAGAAGACGCGGGCAAACACGGAGGCGGAGCCAGATCACGGCATTGCCAGGACGGGACAACCGCGCCAGCCCGACAGCCTGACGGCCTGTTTCCTGACGTCCGGCCAGCCGAAAGGCGGACAAGCTCGACACAAGCGCCTTGCTGCGCTGCAGGAGATTCCATGGCTTTGACCCGCATTCGCGCGTTGTTCTCGTTTCTTGTCCTTTCGCTGCTGTCCGTGGCAGCGCTCGCCGATCCGCCGACGCGCGTCGCGCGGCTCGCCCACATCACCGGCAACGCCAGCTTCTCGCCGGGCGGCGAGCGCGACTGGGGCGGCGCGGTCGTCAACCGGCCCCTCGTCACCGGCGACCGCCTGTGGGTCGACCGCGGCTCGCGCGCCGAACTGCAGATGGGCACCGTGGCGGTGCGCGCCGCGGGCGCCACGAACATCACGCTGCTCAACCTGGATGACCGCACCACGCAGATCCAGTTGTCGCAGGGGACGCTGCACGTCAGCGTCCGCCGCCTCGACCGGGGCCAGGTCGTCGAGATCAACACGCCCAACCTGGCGTTTTCCATCCGCCGTCCGGGCAGCTACCGCATCGAAGTGGACATGCGCGACGACTGGACGGAGGTTGCGGTCATGCAGGGCCTGGCCCGGGTGTTCGGCGACCGCCGCGCGTTCGTCGTCAACGAGCGCCAGGGCTATGTGTTCTACGGCGCAGGGCTGGACGACTTCGAAGCCGTCGCGCTGCGCCGTCCGGACGAATTCGACCGCTGGGCCACGGCCCGCGAGCGGCGCTGGGCAACCTCGCCGTCGCGCCGCTACGTTTCGCCGGAGATGATCGGCTTCGCGGACCTGGACCGCGCTGGCGCCTGGAAGACCGTGGCGCAGCTCGGCTCGGTATGGATTCCGCGCAGCGTGGCCGCCGACTGGGCGCCCTACCGGGACGGCCACTGGTCGTGGATCGAGCCCTGGGGCTGGACCTGGATCGACGAGGAACCGTGGGCGTTCGCCACTTCGCACTACGGTCGCTGGACGCGGGTGGACAACCGCTGGGCCTGGGTGCCCGGCCCGGCCAACGTGCGGCCGGTGTACGCACCGGCGCTGGTGGCTTTCGTCGGCAATGGATCGCCGGGAGCCGCGAACTCGACCGTCGCCTGGTTCCCGCTCGGCCCGCGGGACGTGTATCGCCCCGCGTACACGGTCAGCCGCGAGTACTTCTACAACCTGAATGCGAGCAATGCGCGCGTCGACCGCCAGCGGCTGACTGCGGTCTACGACAACCGCGGCGTGAATGTCACGTACGTCAACCAGCAGGTGCCCGGGGCGATCATTGCCGTGCCCGCCGCTGCCTTCTCGCAGTCGCAGCCGGTCGCGCGCATCACCATTCGCATCAACGAGCAGGGCTTCGATCGCGCGCCGGTCCTCCCGGCTCCTCGCGTCGTCCCGCAGCAGGCCAGCGTGATGGGCCCCGCGGCGGCACGTGCCGCGCGGCCGCCCGAAACGGCGCCCGTCCGCCCCGTGGTGGCGCAGGTCGCACCGCCGCCCCCGCCGCCGCCGTTCGCGGCCAGGCAAGGCGCGCTGGCGGCCAACGCCGGCAAGCCGCTCGACCCTGCTGCCGTGGCCGCCATCAAGCCGGCCGCACCGGCCAGTGCAGCCGTCGTGAAGGTGGTGCCGGAGACGGAGGCCGTGTCCGTGCCGAAAGCGGCAGCCAGCGCGTCGCCGGCGGCGGCCGAACGGCGCGCCCGCCGGCAGCGCGGCGGCGAAGCCCCCGCGGCCGGCGCACCCGCGGCGCCTGCCTCCGCTGTGCCCGGGACACCCGCGGCTGCTGCGCCCGCACCGGCGCGAGCTCCTGCACCCGCACCCGCACCAGCACCCGCACCAGCACCAGCATCTGCAGCACCTGCAGCGGCCCCGGCCGCGCCGGCTTCGGCCACGCCAGCTGCCGTCGACACCGGACCTGGAGCCGGCGGTCGGGCGCGTGCCCGGGAAGCCAGGGAAGCAAGAGACGAACGCCAGGGCGCACGCCGTGCTGGCGCCGCGCAACAGCCGGCATCCGCGGCGGCGCCGGCGGCCTCGGCGCCCGCAGCCGCCGCGTCGCCTGCAGCGCCGGCCGCATCGCGTCCGTCCAGGCCCGAGCGGCGCGCCGAGCGCGCCCGCCCGGCCGCCTCCGCCGCGTCAGCTGCCGCGGATGGAGCGAGCGCGCCGCCGCGGCGTTGAACGGCTAGTTCGCCGCGAAGCAGTACAAGCGGCCGGAGCCGCCGGTGCGCACCAGGGCCTCCTGGCTGCAGCCGGCCGACTGGTGCGAGAAGTTCCAGGAACGCGCCCAGTTCTCCGGCATCGGGCCCGTGCGGTCATGGTGGCCGACGATGGCCGAGCCGTCCGTGCTGCTCGTCCAGGACTTGCAGGTGGTGTCCGTCTGCGGCGCGAAGGCGGTGCCGTCGGACCGCGATCCCGTGAGGATGTCGTGCTCGTTGGGCGTGTCGCCGCGCCCGCGCACCACGCCGCCGCGCTCGTCCAGCGCGGTTTCCTTGCTCAGGTTGTTGCCGTTGTGCAGGTGCTCGAGGTTGCGCGCCACCAGCACGCCCTTGGCGTTGTACCAGGGGCCCTTGCCGATGCGGTCCCGTGCGTTCACGGCCGGCACGGCCGGGGTGTTGGCGCCGGCGAAGGTCGGCGGCGTGCTGAGGTAGGCGCGCCAGGTGCGCCCGCCCGCGCCGGCCGCCGTGGCCAGGCGCTGGCAATGGGCGTCCGCGCCGGCCAAGCCGCCGAGGTCGGCGCCGCGCCCGGAGCCGGCGCTGGTGACGAAGAAGCTCATCGGTCCGGTGCTGCTGGAGGGGGTGGCGCAGGACGCGAGCAGGGCGGTGGCGGCCAGGGCGGCGGCAAGGGGACGGAAGCGCATGGAATTTCCTTGGGGGACGGGGGTGCGCGGATTACGCCCCAAGGGAGGTCGGCGCGGCGTCGGTGTCATCCCTAGGCGAAACCGATGGAATAAACGGCGGTTGCGCTGGCGCGCCGAACGCCACCCGCAAGCCGGATAGCTTCACGCTGGAGATATCGAACGCCAGCCGCAGTCGCCCGCCTTCGACGAACAGCCGCAGCGTGAGCGCGCCCGTGATCTCGTCGCATTCGAATCGGGTGCCGCCCGCGTCCAGCACCGCATCCCGCACCGACAACGCATCGATTTCAGCGCTCAGCCCGCGCCCCACCGCCTCCGAGTGAAGCCGGACCGTGTTGTGGCCGGCGGCGCGTCCCGCCAGCTGGCCTTGCATCCCCGGCGCGGCGATCGGCCCGTCGCCCAATCGCACTTCGCCCTGGATCGCGGTGCGATCGAACAGCATGCGCGCCTGCTCGGTGACGCCGAGCCCGTGGCCCTCCGCGAGTTGCGCCAGCAGCGCCTGCACGAAGGGCTGCAGCTGCAGGCTGCCGCGGTCGGAGACCAGCGCGCCCAGCAAGGCGCCGCGCTGCTCGTACGTCACGCCCGACGCCGGCGCCGACCCGAACTGGTACAGGTAGCTGCGCCCGTTGGGCGCGTCGACGTAGATGCCCAGCCGGCTGACGCCCATGCGCGAATCCGGGCCCACGTGTTCGACGGTAGCGTCGTTGAACTGGATCCGGCCTTCGCGGATCGGCACCGTCACGTCCGCATCGAACCCGAGGTGGGCATCGACGATCTCGGCGCGGATCGCACCGGCGGCGCCGGCCAGCGGTCCCAGCGACCAGGGACCGGCGAAGAGGGATCCGAGGGTCGGCACGACAAATCCTCCGTGGTGGTCAGCCGATCGACCGCAGCATCTTCACCAGATCGGCCATGCGGTAGGGCTTGGGCAGGAAATTGAAGCCGTCCAGGCAACCCGGGTCCTTGTCGACGGCGGGGTTGGCATAGCCGGAAGACAGGATCACCTTCAGGGCGGGGCTCAGGACTTTGGCCTTGCGTGCCAGCTGGATGCCGCTCATGCCCGGCATGACCACGTCGCTGAGCATCAGGCGCAGGTCGGGCGTGCGCTCCAGCATCTCCAGCGCGTGCTCGCCCGAGTCGGCGGAGAGGACGTCGAAGCCCAGGGTGCGGAACAGCTCGGAGGTGATCTCCAGCACGTCCGGCTGGTCGTCCACGACCAGCACCTTCTCGGCCGCGTCGGGCTCCGGGCCTTCGTCGTGCAGGACGTCCAGGGCCGGAAAGTACATCGACATCGTGGTGCCCTGGCCGGGGTGCGACACGATGTCGAGGTCGCCGCCGGACTGCTGCACCAGTCCGTAGACCTGGCTCAGGCCGAGGCCGGTCCCCTTGCCGAGCTCCTTGGTGGTGAAGAAGGGCTCCACCGCGCGGCACGCGACGTCCGGCGACATGCCCTGGCCGGTGTCCTGCACTGCCACCACGACATACCTGCCAGGGTGCAGCCCGCGGCGCTTCTGCGCCAGCTCCACGCACTGGGTGGACAGCACGATCCGGCCGCCGTCGGGCGTGGCGTCGCGCGCATTGGCCACGAGGTTGAGCAGCGCCGTCTCGAACTGCGCCGCATCCAGCAGCACCTGCGGCAGCCTGGCCGCGGGCTTGACCTCGAAGGCGATGGCGCTGCGGCTGGCGCGCCGCAGCACGACCTCGAAGGAGTTGATCACGCGGTTGGCATCGCGCGGCTCCTCCTTGAGCGGCTGCTGGCGCGCGAAACTCAGCAGCTGCTGGGTCAGCAGCGCGCCGCGGCTGGCGGCCTGGTCGATCGCATCGAGCATTCGCACGTCCGCCGGTTCCCCCACGCGCTCGCGCAGCATGGAGATCCCGTTGGTCACCACGTTCAGCAGGTTGTTGAAGTCGTGCGCGATGCCGCCCGTGAGCTGGCCGAGGGCCTCCATCTTCTGCGCCTGGAACAGGGCTTCGCGGGTCTCTTCCAGCGCCGCGGCCGCGTTCTTGCGCTCGGTGATGTCGCGCGTGATCTTGGCGAAGCCGACCAGCCTGTCGTCGTCGTCGTGGATCGGGTCGATCACGACGTGCGCCCAGAAGCGGGTGCCGTCCTTGCGCACGCGCCAGCCTTCCGCCTCGAACTTGCCGGTGTCCCTGGCCGTCCGCAGCGCGCGCGAGGGCAGGCCGTCGGCCTGGTCTTCGGGAGAATAGAAACGGGAGAAATGCTGCCCGATGATCTCGTCGGCCCGGTAGCCCTTGAAGCGCTCGGCGCCCGCGTTCCAGCTGGCCACCTTGCCCTCGGGAGACAGCATGTAGATGGCGTAGTCCGTGACGGAGGAGATGAACAGGCGCAACTGGTCCAGCTCGGTGGCCGGGCTGGCCGGCTGGTCATCGCCGCTCATGATCTTGTCGCAAGAGGGAAGTACCGGGCTGTTCGTGATGGGTGCATGGATCCTGCTTTGGATCCGAGGCTAGGGATGGCGCCGGTCGCCGGGCGTAGGACAACGGAGCCTGGCCGGGGCGCGTATCTCGCGACCGCGCCGGACGCGGATCAACCCTTGGAAAGGGAGCGCCGCATCCAGGCCTGGTGCAGAGGCAGGCGTTCGAATCCGAGCCGTTCCAGCGCCGCACCGCCGACGGCGTGGCGCTGGAGTTGGGGCACGTGCACCGAACGGTCCGGATGCAGCGCGAGCAACGCGGCGACCAGCTCGTCGGCGTCCCGCTGCGCGGGGCGGCGATCGACCAGGCTGTGCACCTGCAGGCTGCCGTCGTCGCCTTGCGAAAAGACCAGCTGGGCATCGCCCCGCCGCCAGGCCTGCAGGCGCACCGGCAAGGCCCGCAGCGAACGGGGCGTCACCTGCAGCGGCAGCGGACAGCCCGCGTCCCGGCAGGCATCCAGCCACTGCAAGGCGTCCGCCAGCTCCACGACCGGCGGGGTGGCAGGCGCACCCCGTGGCGCACCGGTGTTGCTGCGGTATCCGTACAGCGCATCGATGGTCTTGAACCCGGCCTTCTGGTACAGCCGCATCGCGCGCGTGTTCTGCGCGAAGCATTCGAGTTCCACCGCGCGGACGTCGGCGGCCCTGGCGCGGGCGATAAAGTCGTCCAGCAGCGCGGTCGCCGCTCCACTGCCCCGGGCCGCGGGCAGCGCGCCCATGGTGCCCAGCCGCCAGCTGGCGGCCTCCGGCCGCGGCGCGACCAGGCAGAAGGCGGTCGGTTCGCCGGCAGCGAGGCTCACCCGGCTCAGGCCGACGTCCACGCCTTGGCGGGCGAGGAACTGCGGCCATTGGGCCAGCGGCACCCGGAACGGCCCGATCAGGTAGTCGGCGAACGCGGTCCCGAAGGCCGCATGAAGGCGCGCCGGCGCGATGGACTCGGCGGCGACGATCTCGAAGGCGGGCATGTGCTGGATATTCACCTTGACAACAGGGTGTGGAATGTTACTAATTGTGTGATGGACATGCTGACCCCGGACGAGCGACGTGTCGTCTATGCCCGCCTCGTGCGCGGGTTCGCCGACGCGCCGGTGGCCGGAGCGCACCGCGAGCTGCAGTGGACCTGGCTGATGGCTGCGCACGTCGTCGGGCAGCATGATCCGGCGCTGCACTTCGACAGCCATCGCCGGATGCTCACGTTGGCCCGGCAAACCCGCGACTGGGGCGAAGTGATGGGGCAGCTGCTGCGCATTGCGCTGTTGCCCCTGGGGCACCTGCTGCGGCGCATCCCGACGGGGAACATCGGCCGCGCCACCGTGCCGGTCACGCAGGTGATGCGACCGCCCGAAACCGTGCAGGTGCTGATCGACTGGGCGACGCTGGCGACGCGGCTGCCGCGGTAGCCCCCACCCCGGCCCTCCCCCGGAGGGGGAGGGAGGAGGGCTGTCAGGACAAGTGCTTGCCCACGATGCCGGCCAGCTCGAACATCGTCACCTGCGGCTTGCCGAACACCTTGGCCAGCTTGTCATCGGCGTTGATCGCGCGCTTGTTGGCCGCATCCTGCAGCCCGTTGGCCTTGATGTAGTCCCAGAGCTTCTTGATCACCTCGGTGCGCGCGACCAGGCCGTCGCCGATCACCGCCGCCAGTTCGGCGCTCGGCTTCAGCGTGCCGGCCTTCTTCACCGCGGCCTTCTTCGCCGGCGCCGCCTTCTTCGCGGCCGGAGCCTTCTTCGCCGCCACCGCCTTCGCGGCCTTGGCGGTCGCCTTGTACGGCGCCGGCGGTTCCTTGGCCTTGGCGCGCGTCGCGGCCGTGCCCTTGGTGGCCGCGCCCGCGCCCTTGCGCGGCGGGAACTTGGAGGCGCGCGGCTCGAAGGCGAAGTTCACCTTGCCGGCTTCCGCATCCCACGCCAGGAAGGCCTTGAAGGGCCGGCGCGTGCGCATCGACACGAACTTGTCGAGCAGGTCGGTCTTGCCGGTGGCCAGCAGCTTGGCCATCTGCTCGCGCTCCACCGGCTGCTGCAGGATGATCTTGCCGCTGCGGAAGTCGCAGGTGGGCGTGGCGTGGCCTTCGGTGGGCACGGCGCGCTCGCAGACGTAGTTGCTGCCCCATTCGAAGACCTTGTGGCCGCACTTCGGGCAGGGGCCCAGCGGCTCCTGCGCCGACACTCGCCGGTCTCCGCGGGGTTGTCGTCCTTGCCGAAGTCGAATTCCAGCTTCCAGTTCTTCTCTTCCTCGTCGAAGGCCAGCGCCAGTTCGGCGGTGAAGGGCCAGCCGGCCTTGGAGCGGAAGCCCTGCAGCGGGCCGATGCGCTTGTTGGCCAGGAACTGCTCCACCTCCACCAGTTCGAAGGCGCGGCCCGCCGGGATCTTGGTGAAGGAGAAGCCGCAGGGCTCGGCGCCCTTCTTGCCGACGCAGTTGTAGCGGCGATAGGTTTCCTGCACGACGCCGCCGCAATTGGGGCAGGGCGTCTTCAGCGTGGCGTAGTCGCCCGGCACCGTGTCGCGGTCGTATTCCTTGGCCTTCATGACAATGCGCTTCGTCATGTCAGCGATCTCGTGCATGAACTGGTCGCGCGACAGCTTGCCGTGCTCCATCTGCGCCAGCTTGTATTCCCACTCGCCGGTCAGCTCGGGCTTGCTCAGTTCCTCCACGCCCAGCCCGCGCAGCAGCGTCATGAGCTGGAAGGCCTTGGCGGTGGGGATCAGCTCGCGGCCTTCGCGCAGCATGTACTTCTCGTTGATCAGGCCTTCGATGATGGAGGCGCGCGTGGCCGGCGTGCCGAGGCCCTTCTCCTGCATGGCCTCGCGCAGTTCGTCGTCCTCGACGAACTTGCCGGCGCCTTCCATCGCGCCGAGCAGCGTGGCCTCGCTGTAGCGCGCCGGCGGCCGCGTCTTCAGGCCCTTGGCCTCGACGCTTTCGGTGCGCACCATCTCGCCGGGCTTCACCGGCACCAGGTTCTGGCCCTTGTCGCCTTCCTTGGCGTCCTCCACCTCGGCGGCCGCTTCCTTGCCGTAGATGGCGAGCCAGCCCGGCTTGACCAGCACCTTGCCTTCGGTCTTGAAGTGGTGGCCGACGGCCTGGCTGATGCGGGTCGTGACCAGGTATTCGGCGCTCGGGAAGAACACCGCGAGGAAGCGCCGCACGACCAGGTCGTACACCTTCTGCTCCGCCTCCGACAGCCCGCTGGGCGCCTGCAGCGTGGGGATGATGGCGAAGTGGTCGGACACCTTGGTGTCGTCGAACACGCGCTTGACCGGCTTGACGTACTGCTCGTCGATCGCCTGCCTGGCGAACGGCGCCAGGTGGCGCATGCCGCTGTCGGCCAGCATGCCCATGGTTTCGTGCACCACCTTCACGTAGTCCTGCGGCAGGTGGCGCGAGTCGGTCCGCGGATAGGTCAGCGCCTTGTGGCGCTCGTACAGCGACTGCGCGATCGACAGCGTGGTCTTGGCGGAATAGCCGAAGCGGCCGTTGGCCTCGCGCTGCAGGGAGGTCAGGTCGAACAGGCCCGGCGCGGCCTGGGTGGTCGGCTTGGATTCTTCCGTGACCGTTGCGGCCTTGCCACGGACGGCGTCGGCGATGGCCTGCGCTTCCTTCTGGTCCCAGACGCGGTCGGCCCGCTTCTCGGGATCCTCGGGGTCCTTCTTCCACTTCGGGTCGAACCACTTGCCCGGGTATTCGCCGGCGTCGGCCAGGAAGCTGCCGTGGATTTCCCAGTAGTCGCGGCTGATGAACTTGCGGATCTGCTCCTCGCGCTCGACCACGATCGCCAGCGTGGGCGTCTGCACCCGGCCGACGGTGGTGAGGAAGAAGCCGCCGTCGCGCGAGTTGAACGCCGTCATGGCGCGGGTGCCGTTGATGCCCACCAGCCAGTCGGCCTCCGAGCGCGAGCGCGCGGCATGGGCCAGGCCCTGCATCTGCTTGTCGCTGCGCAGCTTGTCGAAGCCGTCACGGATGGCCTGGGGCGTCATCGACTGCAGCCACAGGCGGCGGATCGGCTTGCCGAGACCGGCGCCGGTCTTCGCGGTGCCCGGCTTCTTCTCGCCGGCGGCGAACTGTTCGATGAGGCGAAAGATCAGCTCCCCTTCCCGGCCGGCGTCGCACGCGTTCACCAGCTCGGTGACGTCCTTGCGTCGGGCCAGCTTGACCACCGCGTTCAGCCGCGACTTGGTCTTGTCCACCGGCTTCAAGTCGAAGTAGGGCGGGATGACGGGCAGGTGGGCGAAGCTCCACTTGCCGCGCTTGACGTCGAATTCTTCCGGCGCGTGGATTTCCACCAGGTGGCCCACCGCGCTGGTGACGATGTACTTGTCGCTCTCGAAGTACTCGTCGTGCTTGTCGAACTTGCCGGCCACGGGGGTCAGCGCCCGGACGATGTCCTGGGCGACTGATGGTTTTTCGGCAATCACTAGTGTCTTGGTAACAGAATTTCCTGAATGCCCGCAACGCCCGCCAAAAAGCCAGCCCCGAAGACGAATCGCAGAATCCAGGTCCGCAAGTCGGGCGTCCACGGCAAGGGGGTCTTCGCGCTCCAGGACATTCCCGAGGGAGAGACCCTGATCGAGTACGTCGGCGAGATCATCACGTGGAAGGAGGCGCAGCGTCGTCATCCCTGGAATCCGGAAGACCCCAACCATACCTTCTACTTCCACGTGGACGACGGCCGGGTCATCGACGCGGCGGTCGGGGGCAACGCCGCGCGCTGGATCAACCACAGCTGCAACCCCAATTGCGAGGCCGACGAGGAAGAAGGCCGCGTGTTCATCAAGTCGCTGCGCAACATCAAGGCGGGCGAGGAGCTGAACTACGACTACGGCCTGATCATCGACGAGCGGTACACCCCGAAACTCAAGGCCGAATACCCCTGCTGGTGCGGCAGCAAGAACTGCCGCGGCACGCTGCTGGCGCCCAAGCGCCGCCGATAGTCATGAGGTGGCCGGCCGAAGCGATCTGGGAGGCCGTGGCCCCTTTGCTGCCGGGGTTCACGGTCGAAGTGCTGCCGCAGCTGGACTCCACCAACACGGAACTGATGCGCCGGGCGCGCACCGGCCGGGCCGACCCGGTGCTGCTGGTGGCCGAGCAGCAGACGGCGGGCCGCGGCCGGCTGGGGCGCGACTGGCACAGCAGTGCCGGCGCCTCCCTGACCTTCTCGCTCGGCCTGCCGCTGGCGCCCGCGGACTGGTCGGGACTGTCGCTGGCCGTCGGCGCCAGCGTGGCGGACAGCCTGCATCCGGACATCGTGCTGAAGTGGCCCAACGACCTGTGGCTGGGCGACCGCAAGCTCGGTGGCATCCTGATCGAGACCGCCAGCTTCGGCGATGGCGCGGCGGGCGCCCGCTACGCCGTCATCGGCATCGGGCTGAACATCGCCCCGCGCCCGGCCGCGGGGCTGTCGATCGAGCCGGCCGCCCTGCGTGAACTGTTGCCTCAGGCCGACGCGGCCGCCGTGCTGGAGCGCATCGCCCGGCCGCTGGTGGGCGACCTGCAGCGCTTCGAGCGGGATGGTTTCGTGGCGTTCCAGCAGCGGTTCGCGCAGCGCGATGCACTGCGCGGCCGCGCGGTGCGGCTGAGCGATGGCACCGCGGGAACGGCGCAGGGGGTCAATGCCGCCGGCAGCCTGCTGGTGCATACTGCCGCCGGCCCGCAAGCCATCAGCAGCTCCGAGGTGAGCGTGCGGCCCGCGGCCCGCTGAACCCCATGCTGCGCCTCATCGTCCTCGTCCTGCTGCTCGCCAATGGCGGCTACTTTGCCTGGTCGCAGGGCTACCTGCTGCCCTGGGGCCTGGGCCCGGCGCAGCAGTCCGAGCCGCAGCGCCTGCAGCAGCAGGTGCGGCCGGAGTCGGTGCGGATCCTGCCGCCCGACGAACTGCGGCGCGCCGAGACCGTGGCGGCGCAGGCGCCAAGGCCGCCGGAATGCCTGCAGTCCCCCGCCCTGGATGAAGCGCAGCTGGTGCCCTTGCGCACCGCGCTGGAGTCCTGGCCCGCCGGCTCCTGGAGCTTCGAACCGGTGGTGGAGCCGGCCCGCTGGATCGTCTACATGGGCCGTTATGCCGGCGTGGAACAGGTGGCGCGCAAGCGCGCCGAGCTGAGGCAGCTGGGCATTTCCTTCGAGTCGCTCTCCAACCCCGAGCTGGAGCCGGGCCTGTCGCTGGGCAGCTACCCCAGCGAGGCCGCCGCCAGCCGGCAGCTGCAGTCCCTGGCCGAACGCGGCGTGCAGACGGCGCGCGTGGTGCAGGAGCGCCCGGAGCAGCGCGGGCAACGCCTGCTGCTGCCGGCGGTGGACGACAATCTGCGGCCGCGGCTGGCGGAGCTGGCCGCCCCGCTGAACACCAAGACCCTGCGGTCCTGCCGCTGACCGCGATTGCCCTGGAGACCGTCATGTCGATGAAGCTGTACTTCGCCCCCGGTGCCTGTTCCTTCGTTCCACACGCCCTGCTGGAAACCGCCGGCGCGGACTTCGAGCCGGTGATGGTAAAGCTGCACAAGGGCGAGCAGAACGAAGCCGCCTTCCGGGGCGTCAACCCGCGCGGCCAGGTGCCGGTGCTGGTGGACGGCAGCGAGACCATCACCCAGATCCTGGCGATCGTCACGTACCTGGACGCGAAGTTCCCGGACCAGCAGTTCCTGCCGCGCGATGCGCTGGCGCGCGCCCGCGCCCTGGAGACGCTGGCCTGGATGAACAACACCGTGCACCCGACCTTCACGCACGTGTTCATGCCCTTCAAGTTCGCCGGCACGCCGGAGACGCAGGCCGAGCTCAAGGCGTTCAATGCCAAGGTGTACGCGGGCCTGCTGGGCGACCTGGAGGCGATGGCGCAGAAGGCGGGCGCCGGCTTCCTCGGCGGCGACCGCTTCGGCCCGCTCGATGCGTATGCACTGGTGCTGCTGCGCTGGGGCGGCTTCGCGCAGATCGACCCGACCACCTATCCGGCGCTGTGGGCCCATGTGCAGAAGGTGGCCCAGCTGCCGGGCGTGGCCCGGGCGGTCGAGCGCGAGCGGCTGCAGCTGAACCTCTACAAACCTTAAGCCCCGTCGGCCTCGTCGGCCGCGGATGCATCGAAGCGCACCGTCACCCGCGTGCCGGGCGGCACCTGGCCAGGACGCGCGTCCTCGATCGAGATGACGGCGCGATGCTGCCGCGCGATCTCCAGCACGATCGGCAGGCCCAGCCCGGAGCCGTCGACGTTGGTGCCGAGCGTGCGGTAGAAGGGCTGGAACACCAGCTCGCGCTCGCCCTCGGGAATGCCGGGTCCGGTGTCCTCCACCTGCAGCACCACCACGTGGCCGAAGGGGTCCGCCAGCACGCGGGCCGTCACCACGCCGGGCTGCTGCGGCGTCGACGGCGTGTAGATCACCGCGTTGTCCAGCAGGTTCCGGATCAGCTCCTTCAGCAGCGTCGGGCTGCCCTGCAGCGTGACGTCCGGGGTGCCCGGCTCGGCGCCGTCGTAGCCGATGTCGATGTGCCGGTCCATCGCGCGCGGCACCGTGTCGCGCACGGCCTCCATCGCCAGCGCCGCGAGGTCGCAGGGCACGCGGCCCAGCGCCTTGCCGCTGCTTTCGGCGCGCGCCAGCGCCAGCAGCTGGTTGACGGTGTGGGTGGCGCGCATGCTGGAGCGGCCGATCTGCTTGAGCGACTGCTTCAGCTCCTCGGCGTTGAACTGCTCGCGCTCGGCCAGGTCGGCCTGCATGCGCAGCCCCGCCAGGGGCGTCTTGAGCTGGTGCGCCGCGTTGGCCAGGAAGCGCTTCTGGGTCGCGATGGACGCCTTCAGGCGCGTCAGCAGGTCGTTGACGGAGGACACCAGCGGCGCCACCTCGAGCGGCACCACCTTCTCGTCGAGCGGACTCAGGTCGTCCGGGTCGCGCGCGCGGATGCGCTCCTCCAGTTCCGACAGCGGCTTGATGCCGCGCACCAGCGCCAGCCACACCAGCAGCACCGCCAGCGGCAGGATCACCAGCTGCGGCAGCATCACGCCCTTGATGATCTCGGTGGCCAGCACGGAGCGCTTCTCGCGCGTCTCCGCCACCTGCACCAGCGCCGGGGCGACGCCGGGCGCGTCGGGCCGGACCCAGGTGTAGGCGATGCGCACGTCCAGGCCGCGCATCTCGTCGTCGCGCAGCCGCGTCTCGCCGGGCAGGGCGCGCTCGTCCTCGGGCGGCGGCGGGAAGTCCTTTTCGCCCGAGAGCAGCTCGCCGCGCGAGCCCACCACCTGATAGTAGACCTGGTCCGAGTCGTCGGCGCGCAGGATCTCGCGCGCCGGCTGCGGCAGGGTGAAGGAAGCCCGCTCGCCCTGCACGGTGACCAGCTGGGCGAGCGCCGTGAGCGCCAGGCTCACCGGCCACAGCAGCAGCAGGGGCGTGAGCATCCAGTCCAGGATCTCGCCGAACAGCGAGCGCTGCTCACGCTGGAAGATCTTCATGCGATCACGGGATCTTCTCGAGGCAGTAGCCGAGGCCGCGCACGGTGGCGATGCGGATCGGCCCCTTCTCGATCTTCTTGCGCAGGCGGTGGATGTACACCTCGATGGCGTTGTTGCTCACTTCCTCGCCCCATTCGCACAGCCGCTCGACCAGCTGGTCCTTGCTGACCAGGCGGCCGGCGCGCTGCAGCAGCACCTCCAGCAGCCCGAGCTCGCGGGCCGACAGTTCCACCATCTTGCCGTCGATGGTGGCGACGCGCCCCGCCTGGTCGTACACCAGCGGGCCATGCTTGATGGTGCTGGTGGAGGCGCCCATGCCGCGGCGGGTGAGCGCGCGCACGCGGGCCTCGAGCTCCGACAGGGCGAAGGGCTTGGCCATGTAGTCGTCGGCGCCGAGGTCGAGGCCCTTGACGCGCTCGTCGATGCCGTCGGCGGCGGTGAGGATCAGCACCGGCATCGTGGTGCCGCGCGCCCGCAGCTTGCGCAGCACCTCCAGCCCGTGCATCTTCGGCAGCCCGAGGTCGAGGATCAGCAGGTCGAACTCGTTGTTGGTCATCAGGGCCGCGTCGGCCTCCGTGCCGCTGGCCACGTGGTCCACCGCGGCGCCGGCTGCGCGCAGGCTGCGCAGCAAGCCGTCGGCCAGGACCTGGTCGTCTTCGGCGATGAGGATGCGCATGGCTTGTCTCTCCGGTGGACGCCTCGTGGTGGGCGTTTGCTGAAATTGTAGGCTGGCGGTCCGCGCGCAGCCGGACCCCAGCGCTGGGGTTCGCCTTCGGGCTCACCACCAGCCTACGTCAAGCCGGCCGGTTCGTCATGTCGAACCCGCATACGCCTCCAGCCCGATCTTCACCACCGTCGCCACGTCCGGCCCGACCTCCACGCGGAACTCGCGCTCGGCCTGCGCCACGGCGTCCTTGAAGGCCTGCAGCCACAGCAGCCCGGTCGGCGTGAACTGCACGACGCGGGCGCGCGCATCCCGGGCGTCGGGCTCGCGCGTCACCAGGCCCCAGGCCTCGCACTGGTCCACCAGGTCGCCCATGGCCTGCTTGGACATCCCCGCCTTCTGCGCCAGCTCGGTCAGGCGGGTTCCCTGCAAATCGAGGTGGCGGGTGATGTGGATGTGCGCTGCACTGATCTGCGCGCGGGCGGCCAGGTTCGACAGCGCCAGCGGCACGTCGATGTTGTGGGCCATCAGGTGCAGCACGCGCTCGTCGAACCGGCGCATGGCGTGGCCGAGCAGCCGGCCCAGGTGGGTGAGGCGCCAGCCGTCGTCATGTGGAGCCATCCGGATATCGTAAGGCAAACTGACGAAAAAACCTGTTGTCCAGAAGCAGCCTGGCTCGTTACATTACTGGGCATGCATCCAGCCTGTTCGTCGAACCAGTGGGTGCCCCCAACGGTAAATCATTGATGGCAAAGGAGAAACCCACCATGGACGCACAAGTCAAGGGAACCCGGATCGCCCCGGCCGACAGCGAAAAATCCAAGGCGCTGCAAGCGGCGCTGGCCCAGATCGAGAAGCAGTTCGGCAAGGGCACGATCATGCGGCTGGGCGAAGGCGAGAAGATCGAGGACATCCAGGTCGTCTCCACCGGCTCGCTGGGCTTGGACATCGCGCTGGGCGTGGGCGGCCTGCCGCGCGGCCGCGTGGTCGAGATCTACGGCCCGGAATCCTCGGGCAAGACCACGCTGACGCTGCAGGTCATCGCCGAGATGCAGCGCCAGAACGGCCAGTGCGCCTTCGTCGACGCCGAGCACGCCCTGGACATCCAGTACGCCCAGAAGCTCGGCGTGAACGTCTCCGACCTGCTGATCTCGCAGCCCGACACCGGCGAGCAGGCGCTCGAGATCGTCGACAGCCTGGTGCGCTCCGGCGCGGTCGACCTGATCGTCATCGACTCCGTCGCGGCCCTGGTACCCAAGGCCGAAATCGAGGGCGAGATGGGCGACTCCCTGCCCGGCCTGCAGGCCCGCCTGATGAGCCAGGCGCTGCGCAAGCTCACCGCCAGCATCAAGCGGACCAACTGCATGGTCATCTTCATCAACCAGATCCGCATGAAGATCGGCGTGATGTTCGGCAGCCCCGAGACCACCACCGGCGGCAACGCGCTGAAGTTCTATGCCTCGGTGCGCCTGGACATCCGCCGCACCGGCACCATCAAGAAGGGCGAAGAGGCCATCGGCAACGAGACCAAGGTCAAGGTGGTCAAGAACAAGGTGGCGCCCCCGTTCAAGACGGCGGAGTTCGACATCCTGTTCGGCGAGGGCATCAGCCGCGAGGGCGAGATCATCGACATGGGCGTGGGCGCCGGCGTGCTGGAGAAGTCCGGCGCCTGGTATGCCTACAAGGGCGAGAAGATCGGCCAGGGCCGCGACAACGCGCGCGAATTCCTGCGCGAAAACCGCGAGCTCGCCCGCGAGATCGAGAACAAGGTGCGCGAAAGCCTCGAAATCCCGCTGCTGCCGGCGGACGTCGAAGCCGAATAGGCAAGGCGAGACATGGCCTTCGGCCAGCTCTCGCTCAAGGGGCGCGCGCTCAAGCTGCTCGCCGGCCGCGAGCATTCCCGCCGCGAGCTGGAGCGCAAGCTGGCGCAGCACGAACAGGAGCCGGGGCAACTGAAGAAGGCGCTCGACGAGCTGCAGGCCCGCGGCTTCATCGACGAGCAGCGGGTCGTCGAGTCCGTGCTGAACCGGCGGGCGCCCCGCCTGGGCGCCGGGCGGGTGCGGCAGGAACTGCAGGCCAAGGGGCTGGACGCCGAGCGGGTGGCGCTGGCCGTGGCCAGCCTCAAGGCGTCCGAAGTCGAGCGCGCCCGCGCCGTCTGGCGCAAGAAGTTCGGCGAGCTGCCGCAGGACGCCGGCGTGCGCGCGAAGCAGGCGCGCTTCCTGGCGGCCCGCGGTTTCGGCGGGGAGGTGATCCGCCGGGTGCTGCAGTCCGACGACATCGAAGACTAGGCCGCGAGCCGGCGAAGTGCAAGAATGGGCCGATGAGCTGACCGAGCCCGCCATGTTCGATGCCTTCCGCAAGCTGTTCTCCTCCGCGCCCGCGGCGACGGCCGCGCCGGTGGCGGGCGCGGACTGGAAGAAACAAGGCAACGAGTTCCTCGAAACCGGCGACCTGGCGCAGGCGGAGCGTTGCTACCGGCAGGCGGTGGAGGCCACGCCCGGCGATGCGGCGGTGCACCTGAACCTCGGCTTCACGCTGCTGGAGCAGCAGCAGTTCGACGCCGCCCGCCTGAGCCTGGGCGAGGCGGTCCGGCTCGACCCGGGCAACCATGAAGCGCATTTCCTGCTGGCGCGCGCGCAGCGCGCCACCGGCGATGCCCAGGCGGCGCTGCAGTCGTACGCGCGCGTGCTGGGCCTGCAACCGGACTTCACCGAGGCGGCGCAGGAGCGCAACCTGCTGCTGACCCAACTGGGCCAGTACGCCATCGACCGCGGCCGGCCGGCCGAGGCGCGCGACTGGTTCCAGCAATGGGCCGCGGCCGCGCCCGCCGACCCCGCGTCGCATGCGCACCTGGGCCTGGCTTGCGAATGGCAGGACGACATGGACGCCGCCGAACAGGCCTATCGCGCGGCCTTGCGGCTCGACGCCGGCCATGCGCAGGCGCTGTTCGGGCTGGGCAACGTCTGCATGCACCGGGGGCATGCGCTGGTCGCCGCCCACCACTACGAACGCGTGCTCGCGCAACTGCCGGACCACGCGCAGGCCCTGTCCAACCTGGCGCAGGCGCTGGTCGCCTGCGAGCGCTACGCCGAGGCGCAGGCGCGGCTGGACCAGTTGCTGGCGCTGCGCCCCGGCGACCGCGACGCCCTGCTGGCGCGCGAGAACTGCCTGGCGGCGCAGCGCGCGGCGCAGGCCGCCCGGCCCACGGGCCAGTGACAGCCCGTGCGGTGGGCGGCAGCTCGCCGCCCGCCGCTACAGGCCGAGCATCAGCTTGAGGTTCTGCACCGCGGCGCCGCTGGCGCCCTTGCCCAGGTTGTCCAGGCGCGCCACCAGCACGGCGTGCGCGAAGTCCATGTTGTGGAAGACGCGCAGCTCCATCTTGTTGGTGTCGTTCAGCGCTTCCGGCTCCAGCTTGCCGTCCTCGGTGGGCTTCTCGACGGTCACCCACTCGCTGCCTTCGTAATGGCGGCGCAGCACGTTGTCCAGGTCGCTCGCGGTGGGCTTGCCGGGCAGCGTGTTCAGGTGCAGCGGCAACTGCACCAGCA
The DNA here is from genome assembly GCA_021323335.1 of Ramlibacter sp. Classification (GTDB taxonomy): domain Bacteria; phylum Pseudomonadota; class Gammaproteobacteria; order Burkholderiales; family Burkholderiaceae_C; genus Ramlibacter. Next base: position 1,710 of record JAJTCN010000007.1, on the reverse strand, counting down.
TGCCCTGGCGGAAGTTGCCGACCGAGGGCACGAAGATCGGGCGCCGCACCAGGCCCGTGTACTTCATGATTTCCGGCAGGTGCTTGTGCTTGAGCCCCAGCGCATACAGCTCGTACGCCGGCGCCTGGCCGGACTCGTAGGCTTCGATCATCGAGCGGCCGCCGCCCGAATAGCCGCTGATCGAGGGCAGCACCACCGGATAGTCACCGGGCAGCACGCCCGCGTCCACCAGCGGGCGCAGCAGCGCGATCGCGCCGGTGGCATAGCAGCCGGGATTGCTCACGCGCTCGGCCTTCGCGACCGCCTCGCGCTGGCCCGGCGCCAGTTCCGGGAAGCCGAACACCCAGCCGTCCGCCGTGCGGTGCGCGGTGGAGGCGTCGATGATGCGCGGCTTGCGGCCGCCGGCGCGGCCGATCTCGTCGACCATCGCCGCGGACTCACGCGCCGCGTCGTCGTGCAGGCACAGGATCACCAAGTCCACGCCGGCCATCAGCTCGCGCTTGGCGGCGGCGTCCTTGCGCTTTTCCGGCGCGATGCTCACCAGCTCGATGCGCGGCATCTTCGCCAGCCGCTCGCGGATCTGCAGTCCGGTGGTGCCGGCTTCGCCGTCGATGAAGACCTTGGCCATCTCTTCTTTTCCTGTGGGAATTGCTTATGGTGACTCTAAGCCAATGCAATGAATTGGTGCATTGCACCATGATACAGTTCACGGCTGCTCCGTGCAGCCCGGCCGCTGCGTCGCGCCCGCCCCGCCTGCAGGGGCGCCCAAAGACCGTTCCCCCTGAGAGACACCTCATGAAGATCCACGAGTACCAAGGCAAGGAGATCTTGCGCAACTTCGGCGTGCCCGTGCCGCGCGGCATCCCGGCTTTCACCGTGCAGGAAGCCGTGGAAGCGGCGCAGAAGCTCGGCGGCCCGGTGTGGGTGGTCAAGGCCCAGATCCACGCGGGCGGCCGCGGCAAGGGCGGCGGCGTGAAGGTGGCGAAGTCGGTCGACGACGTCAAGCGCCTGGCCGGCGAGATCCTGGGCATGCAGCTCAAGACGCACCAGACCGGCCCGGAAGGCCAGAAGGTCCGCCGCCTGTACATCGAGGACGGCGCCGACATCCAGCAGGAATACTACGTCTCGGTGGTCACCGACCGCGCCACGCAGAAGGTGGCCTTCATCGCCTCCAGCGAAGGCGGCATGGACATCGAGGAGGTGGCGCACTCCCACCCCGAGAAGATCGTCACCGTGTTCGCCGATCCGCTGGTGGGCCTGACCGACGCGCAGGCCAAGGAGATCGCCGACAAGATCGGCATCCCCGCCACTTCGACGGCCCAGGCCGTGGACGTGTTCAAGAAGCTCTACAAGTGCTACATGGACACCGACGCCTCGCTGGTGGAGATCAATCCGCTGAACCGCGACGGCAAGGGCAACATCGTCGCCCTGGACTCCAAGTTCAACTTCGACAGCAACGCGCTGTTCCGCCACCCCGAGATCGTGGCGCTGCGTGACCTGGACGAAGAGGACCCGGCCGAGGTCGAGGCATCGAAGTTCGACCTGGCCTACATCAGCCTCGACGGCAACATCGGCTGCCTGGTCAACGGCGCCGGCCTGGCGATGGCGACCATGGACACCATCAAGCTGTTCGGCGCCGAGCCGGCCAACTTCCTCGACGTGGGCGGCGGCGCCACCCCCGAGAAGGTGACCGAGGCCTTCAAGATCATG
>JAJTCN010000090.1 GCA_021323335.1 Ramlibacter sp. | reverse complement strand
GCCCCGCCCAGGTATTCCGAGCCCCAGTGCATGGCGATGAAGGCCTGGCCCAGTCCCAGCTCGCTGCTGGCCTGCACGGGCAGCACGATCGAGCCGCGCTTGGAGGTGACGTGCACCAGGTCGCCCTCCTGCAGCAGGCGCCGGGCGATGTCCTGCGGGTGCATCTGCACCACCGGCTCCGGCACATGGCCGAACAGGCGGCCCAGCGTGCCGGTGCGGCTCATCCCGTGCCACTGGTCGCGCAGGCGGCCGGTGATCAGGGAGAAGGGATAGCGCGATTCGCGCGGCTCGGCGAGCGGGCGGTAGGCGACGGCGGCGAAGCGCGCCTTGCCGTCGGAAGTGGGAAAGACGCCGTCTTCGTAGAGCCGCTTGCGGCCGTCGATCGCGCCCGGAGGGAAAGGCCATTGGCGCGGGGCTTCGTCGAGCAGCGCGTAGGAAAGACCGGTGATGTCGAGGTCGCGGCCTCGCGTGGATTCGCGGTGTTCGCGCCAGATGGATTCGGGGGATGCATAGGGGAAGAGCGTGGCACGCTGCCCCTCACCCCAGCCCTCTCCCCAGGGGGGAGAGGGAGGAAGTCCAAAGCCCCCTCTCCCGCTTGCGGGAGAGGGCAGGGGTGAGGGCGCCAGCCGAGCCTCCAACCTCCTCCCGAACTCCACCCCGATCTCCCAATCGTGCCTCGCACTCCCCGGCTTTCCCACCGCCGGCCGCACGCGGCTGATGCGCCGCTCGCTGTTGGTGACGGTGCCGTCCTTCTCGCCCCAGGTCGTGGCCGGCAGCAGCAAGTCCGCGTAGTCGCAGCTCGCCGTGGTCGCGAACGCTTCCTGCACCACCACGAACTCCGCGCGCTGCAAGGCGCGGCGCACGGTGGACTGGTCGGGCATCGACTGCGCGGGATTGGTGCAGGCGATCCACAGGGCCTTGATCTCGCCATCCGCTGCCGCCTGGAACATCTCCACCGCCGTCTTGCCCGGTTTCTCCGGCACCGACGGCACGCCCCACAGCGCGGCCACTTCGGCGCGATGCCGCGGATCGGCCAGGTCGCGGTGCGCGGAGAGCAGGTTGGCCAGCCCGCCCACTTCGCGTCCGCCCATCGCATTGGGCTGGCCGGTCAACGAGAACGGGCCCGCGCCGGGCTTGCCGATCTGCCCCGTCGCCAGGTGCAGGTTGATCAGCGCCGCGTTCTTGGCCGTGCCGCTGCTGGACTGGTTCAGGCCCTGGCAGTACAGGCTCAAGGTCGCCGGCGAGGTGGCGAACCACTGCGCCGCGGTGAACAGGTCTTCCTTGCGGATGCCGCAGGTCTGCGCCACCTGCTCCGGCGTGCACTCGCGCACCACCGCCTTCAGCGCATCGAAGCCGCTGGTGTGCTTCGCGATGTACGCGGCGTCGGTCCAGCCTTCCCACAGCATGATGTGCAGCAGGCCGTGGAACAGCATCACGTCGGTGCCGGGCTGCACCGGCAGGTACAGGTCGGCCAGCTCCGCGGTGTCGGTGCGGCGCGGATCGCAGAAGATGACCTTCATGTCCGGCCGCGCCGCCTTGGCCTCCTCGATGCGGCGAAACAGGACGGGATGCGCATACGCCGTGTTGCTGCCGACGATGAAGATGCATCCCGCATCGTCCACGTCCTCGTAGCAGGTGGGCGGCGCGTCCGCCCCCAGCGTCATCTTGTAGCCGGCCACCGCGCTGCTCATGCAAAGCCGCGAGTTGGTGTCGATGTTGTTGGTGCCGATCAGGCCCTTGGCCAGCTTGTTGAAGACGTAGTAGTCCTCGGTGAGCAATTGGCCCGAGACGTAGAAGCCGACCGCGTCCGGCCCGTGCGCGCGGATCACCTGCGCGAAGCGGTCTGCCGCCAGTTCCAGCGCCACGTGCCAGTCGATGCGCGTGGGCTTGTCGCCGCGCTGCTCGCGCAGCATCGGGTGCAGCAGCCGGGTGTGCCGCGTCACTTCGGGCGCGGCCGTCAGGTGCAGCGTCGACCCCTTGGTGCACAGCCGCCCGAAGTTGGCGGGATGGTCCGGGTCGCCGCGCACGGATGTGATGCGCTCGCCATCGGAGCGGATGAGGACCCCGCAGCCCACCCCGCAGTACGGGCAGGTGGACTTCGTTTCCGTCACTGGCAGGGCCCGGCTTTCGGCGGCTGCGCGTCGATGGCCAGCGTCGCCAGCTCCACCGGGTCCAGCAACACCTGTCCCGCGTCGACGCGGCAGGAGAAGCGCTGGGTGCAGCCTTCGTCCGGCGCCTGCGCCTGGCCATCCGCCAGCGAGATCGTCCAGTTGTGCAGCGGGCAGGCCACGCTGGTGCCGAACACGATGCCCTGCGACAGCGGGCCGCCCTTGTGCGGGCAGCGGTCCAGCAGCGCGAACACCTGGTCCTCGTCGTTGCGGAACACGGCCACGTCCATGCCGTGGGCGCGCGCCACGCGGCGCGAGCCCAGTACCGGGATGTCTTCCACGCGGCAGATCACCTGCCAGTCCTGCGGTTTCATGCCGGCTGCCCCTGCGCGTTGAGCTTGTCGAACTGGCGCGTGTCGACGGCTGCCTTGTCCTGTTCGAACCAGGGATCGGGTTCGCCGTCGAGGGTGAACTGCAGCCGCTCCCACAGCGCCTTGCGGCCCGCGTGGTCCTCGAGGATCTTCTTCTTGACGTAGTCCAGCCCGACGCGGTGGAGGTAGTGCACCGTGCGTTCGAGGTACCAGCCTTCCTCGCGATAGAGCTGCAGGAAGGCGCCGCTGTACTCCAGCACTTCCTCGCTGGTCTTCACCTTGCAGAAGAACTGGCCGGCCTCGGTCTTGATGCCGCCGTTGCCGCCGACGTAGATCTCCCAGCCCGAGTCCACGCCGATCACGCCCACGTCCTTGATGCCGGACTCGGCGCAGTTGCGCGGGCAGCCGGAGACGGCCAGCTTCACCTTGTGCGGGGCGTACATCCGCCACAGCGCCCGCTCCAGGTCCTTGCCCATCCGGGTGGAGTCCTGCGTGCCGAAGCGGCACCACTCGCTGCCGACGCAGGTCTTGACGGTGCGCAAGGCCTTGGCGTAGGCATGGCCCGAGGGCATGCCGATGTCCTTCCACACGTCCTGCAGGTCTTCCTTCTTCACGCCCAGCAGGTCGATGCGCTGGCCGCCGGTGACCTTGACCGTCGGGATCTTGTACTTGTCCACCACGTCGGCGATGCGGCGCAGTTCGGCGGACGTGGTCTCGCCGCCCCACATGCGCGGGATCACCGAGTACGTGCCGTCCTTCTGGATGTTGGCGTGGCTGCGCTCGTTGATGTAGCGCGATTGCGGGTCGTCCCTCGCTTCCTTCGGCCAGGTGGAGAGCAGGTAGTAGTTGAGCGCGGGCCGGCACGACGCGCAGCCGTTCGGCGTGCGCCACTCCATGAATTCCTGGGTGTCGGCGATGGTCAGCAGGTGGTTCGCCTTGATGGCTTCCCGCACGTCCTGGTGGCTGTGGTCGGTGCAGCCGCACATCGCCTTCTTCTTCGGCGCGGCGGAGTAGTCGCCGCCGGCGGTGAACATGATGATCTGTTCCACCAGGCCGGTGCAGGAACCGCAGGAGGCGCTGGCCTTGGTGTGCTTGCGCACCTCGTCCAGCGTGAACAGGCCCTTCTCCTTGATGGCCTTGCAGATCGAACCCTTGTTCACGCCGTTGCAGCCGCAAACCTCGTCGCTGTCCGACATCGCTGCGGCCCGGCTCTGGCCCTGGTGCCCGGCGTCGCCGAGGTTGGACTCGCCGAACATCAGCTTGTCGCGGATGTCGGCGATCTTGCGGCCTTCGCGCAGCAGCTTGAAGTACCAGCTGCCGTCCACCGTGTCGCCGTACAGGCAGGCGCCCACCAGCTTCTCGTCCTTGATCACCAGCTTCTTGTAGACGCCGGCGAAGGGGTCGCTCATCACGATCTCTTCGGTCCCTTCGCCGCCCATGAACTCGCCGGCCGAGAACAGGTCGATGCCGGTCACCTTCAATTTGGTCGAGGTCAGCGAACCCGTGTAGCGGCCGATGCCGAACTGCGCCAGGTGGTTGGCCGCCACCTTGGCCTGCTCGAACAGCGGCGCCACCAGGCCGTAGGCGATGCCGCGGTGCGCCGCGCATTCGCCCACCGAGTAGATGCGCGCGTCGGTCACCGTCTGCATGGTGTCGTGCACCACGATGCCGCGGTTGCAGTGCACGCCCGCCTTTTCGGCCAGCTGCGTGTTCGGACGGATGCCGACGGCCATCACCACCAGGTCGGCCTCGGCTTCGGTGCCGTCCTTGAAGCGGATGGCTTTCACGCGCCCGTCGCCGCCGGCGACCAGGTCCTGCGTCTGCGCCCCGATCAGGAACTTCAGCCCGCGCTCCTCCAGCGACTTCTGCAGCAGCTTGCCGGCCACGTCGTCGAGCTGGCGCTCCATCAGCCAGGGCATGACGTGGACGACGGTGGTGTCCATGCCGCGCTTCATCAGGCCGTTGGCGGCTTCCAGCCCGAGCAGGCCGCCCCCGATCACCACGGCCTTCCTGTACTTCGCCGCCGCATCGATCATCGCGTTGGTGTCGGCGATGTCGCGGTAGGCGATGACGCCCGGCAGGTCCTTGCCGGGCACCGGCAGGATGAAGGGCGTGGAGCCGGTGCACAGCAGCAGGCGGTCGTATTCCTCTTCGGTGCCGTCCGCGGCGCGCACGACGCGCTTGACCCGGTCGATCTCCACCACCGTCTTGCCCGCGTGCAGGCGGATGCCGTTCTCCGCGTACCACTCCCAGGAGTTCAGGACGATCTCGTCCAGGGTCTGCTCGCCGGCCAGCACCGGCGACAGCAGGATGCGGTTGTAGTTGGGGTGGGGCTCGGCGCCGAAGACGGCGATGTCGTACAGCTCGGGAGCGATCTTCAGCAGCTCCTCCAGCGTGCGCACGCCGGCCATGCCGTTGCCCACCATCACCAGCTTCAGCTTCTTCATGCCGCCACCTTGTCCTTGCGGCCGAAGGCGCCGGCGGGCCGGCTGATCGGCTCCACCTTGCGCTGCTTCTCGTACAGGAAGGTCAGGATCTCCTGCCGGCAGTGGTTGTAGACCTTGTCCTCGGCCAGCGCGATGCGGTTGCGCGGGCGCTCCAGCGGCACGTCCATCACCTGGCCGATGGTCGCGGCCGGGCCATTGGTCATCATCACCACGCGGTCGGACATCAGCACCGCCTCGTCGACGTCGTGGGTGATCATCATCACCGTGCTGCCCAGCTCGGACTGGATGCGGATCACTTCGTCCTGCAGGTGGGCGCGGGTCAGTGCGTCGAGCGCTCCGAAGGGCTCGTCGAGGAGCAGCACCTTGGGCTCCATCGCCAGCGCGCGGGCGATGCCCACCCGCTGCTTCATGCCGCCGGAGATCTGCGAGGGCAGGCGGTCCAGCGCATGCGACATGTTCACCATCGCCAGGTTGTGCAGGATCCATTCCTTGCGCTCCGCGGCGGACCGCGTGCGGCGGAAGATCTTGTCGACGGCGATCTCGACGTTCTGGTACACGGTCAGCCAGGGCAGCAGCGAGTGGTTCTGGAACACCACCGCGCGGTCGGGGCCGGGTGCGTTGACTTCCCGGTTGTCCACGATCACGCCGCCGGAGGTGGCCTTCAGCAGGCCGGCCACGATGTTCAGCACCGTGGACTTGCCGCAGCCCGAGTGGCCGATGAGAGAGATGTACTCGCCGCGCCGGACATCGAGGTCGATGCCCTGGAGCACCGGGTTGCCGCCGTTGGGACCGGGGAAGGTCATGTCCACGCGGGACAGGGTGAGGTAGCCGCTCATGGTTCGTTTCCTCCGTCAGCTGGCGGACGTGCCGCGGGTGACCTTGCGGCCGATGAAGGCGACGATGCGGTCCAGCGCGAAGCCGACCAGTCCCACGTAGATGAGCGCCAGGATGATGTCGCTGATGCGCGAGGAGTTCCACGCGTCCCAGATGAAGAAGCCGATGCCCACGCCGCCGATCAGCATCTCCGCCGCGATGATCGCCAGCCACGACAGGCCGACGCCGATGCGCAGCCCCGAGAAGATGAAGGGCGCCGCCGCCGGCAGCATGATCTTCAGGAAGTATTCGGCGCCGTTCAGGCGGATCACCTTGGCGACGTTGCGGTAGTCCTCCGGGATGTTGCGGATGCCGATGGAGGTGTTGATGATGATCGGCCAGATCGAGGTGATGAAGATCACGAAGATGGCCGAGGGATTGCCGTCGCGGAAGCCGGCCAGCGAGATCGGCAGCCATGCCAGCGGCGGCACGGTGCGCAGCACCTGGAACAGCGGGTCCAGCCCGCGCAGCGCCCAGGTGGACTGGCCCACCAGCACGCCCAGGCTCACGCCCACCAGCACCGCCAGCGAATAGCCGTAGGCCACGCGCTTCAGGCTGGCCAGCAATTGCCAGGCGATGCCGACGTCGTTGCCACCGCGGTCGTACCAGGGGTGCACGATCAGGTCCCAGGTGTCCTGCACCACCTTGGTGGGCGCCGGCAGCGACGCGCCGGGCCGCGAGCCCAGCATCTGCCAGACCAGCACGAACAGGCCGATCACCACCAGCGGAGGCAGCACGTGCGTCATGAAGCCGCGCACGGCGTCGCGCGCGAAGGTCACGACGGGGTGGGGCGCCGCGGGCGCCGCCAGCCCGATGGGTTCGACGATGTCGGAGGTGCTCATGTCGCTGTCCTCAGGCCGACTTGATGTTCTTGATCTCGAGCGAGTCGAGGTACTTCTTCGGGTTGGCCGGGTCGAAGACCTTGCCGTCGAAGAACTTCTCGACGCCGCGCGAGGTGGAGGTGGGGATGTCCTTGGCGGCGACGCCCAGTTCCTTGGCGGCGGTGCGCCAGATGTCCTCGCGGTTCACCTTGGAGATCAGGGACTTGGTGTCCAGGTTGGGCGGCAGGTAGCCCCAGCGCTGGTTCTCGGTGAGGAACCACAGGTCGTGGCTCTGGAACGGGTAGGACGCCTGGTCCTTCCAGAAGCGCATCTGGAACTTGCTGTTGGCCTCGATGCGGCCGGTGCCGTAATCGAAGTCGCCCTTGACCCGGTCGATCACGTCTTCCACCGGCGCACTGATCCAGCGGCGGCGCGAGCAGATCTCGGCCACCTCGGCGCGGTTCTTCGGGTCCTCGCACCACATCTGCGCTTCCATCACGGCCTTGAGCAGCGCCTTGGTGGCGTTCGGGTTGGCCTGCACGTAGTCGGCGCGCATCGCGAACGCCTTCTCCGGGTGGTTCATCCACAGCTCGCTGGTGGTCAGCGCCGTGTAGCCGATCTTCTGGTTGATCAGCTGGCGGTTCCAGGGCTCGCACACGCAGAAGGTGTCCATGCTGCCCACCTTCATGTTGGCCACCATCTGCGCCGGCGGCACGACGATGGTGTTGATGTCGCGGTTGGGGTCGACGCCGCCGGCAGCCATCCAGTAGCGCATCCACATGTCGTGGGTGCCGCCGGGGAAGGTCATGGCGGCGCTCACCGGCTTGCCGGTCTTCACGCGCTTGGCCAGCAGGGCCTTGCGGAACTCCTTGTTGTCCAGGCCGACCTTCAGGTCCTTGTATTCGTTGGCCACCGAGATGCATTGGCCGCCCAGGTTGAGGCGCGCCAGGATGTTGATCGGCACCTGCACGTTGTTCGCGGTCACCGCGCCGGTGCTGATCAGGTAGGGCATCGGCGTCAGGATGTGGGCGCCGTCGATGCCGTTGCTCTTCGAGCCCAGCACCAGGTTGTCGCGGGTGGCGCCCCACGAGGATTGCTTGAGCACCTCCACTTCGGTCATGCCGTGCTTCTTGAAGAAGCCCTTCTCGTCGGCCACGAACAGCGGCGCGGCGTCGGTGAGCGCGATGAACCCAAGCTTGGCGGCCTTGGTCTCGAGGGCGGTGCCCTGTGCCATGACGATGCCCGGGAAGGCTGCCGCGAGGCCGGCGCCGCCGAGGGCGGCCGCGCCCTGCAGGACGGAACGGCGGGAGACCGGGGTGGAGGGGTTGTGCATCGTGTGCTCCTGGGTTGCGAAGAGGGAAAAGAAAACGGCGTCCATCGCTCTGCGCGCTCTTGCGCAGGGAGGGACGCCGTTGTCCGGATGTCGGTGTTCGCGCGCCGCCGTTGGCGCCCGATCGTCGGTGGGTGTTATGCAGGGACCGTGCCAGGGAGATTCGTCATTCCCGCGGAGGCGGGAATCCAGGGCTTTCAGGGGAAACGAATGCGGGAGCCCTGGATTCCCGCCTTCGCGGGATGACGCATGCAGGGGCGCCGCGCACTCTTTTTGTGCACTGCAGCAGTGCCCCGCCCCTCAGCGCCCCCGCCCCGGCAGCACCTCCGCCAGCGCCAACACCGCCTCGGCCACGTCCACCAGCCGGCGGTTCTGGTTCATCGCCATCTGGCGCAGCGCCTTGTACGCCTCGTCCTCGCTCATCTGCCGGTGCGCCATCAGCAGGCCCTTGGCGCGCTCCACCGCCTTGCGCTCGTTCAGCGTGGCCCGCACGGCATCGAGCTCGTCGCCCATCGCCTGCAGGCGGCAGGCCTGCTCCTGCAGCAGGCCGAGCATGGAGCGCTCCAGGTGCGGGCCGTAAGCGGCCGTCCCCTCGGGGCCCGGGTCCAGCGCGCCGCTGGCCAGCGCATCGAGCATGGCGCGCTGGTCCCGCAACTCGCCGCGGGCCTGCGCGATCCGCTGCTCGCACAGGTGACGCAGGTGCAAGGCCAGCACGTCCTCCACGCTCCGCATCGCGTCGATGCGGCGGGTGAGCAGCTCGTACCAGGAGGCGCTGAGATTCGCATCCAGCAGGCCCGGCCGGCCGCCGCAGGCGATCCGCCGCAGCCGCTCCACTTCCGCCAGCACCGCGGGGTCCCGGCTGGCCTGGTCGACCCGCAGCACCTCCGCATCCGCGAAATCGCAGAACACCTGGAAGCAGCCCTGCTGCGACTCCACCAGGTGGCGCCACTGCTGCTGCCCGGCTGCGTCGATGGCGCCGGTGGCGAAGGCCCCCGCACCGAAAGCGCGCTCCTGGCCGGCGAATTCCTTGCCCTGCATGAAATTGAACATCGCCACCAGGGCGCGCGAGATCGCCGGGTCGGTCGCGCTGTCGGCCGCCTCGAACACCACGGCCAGCAGCCCGGCGATCAGCTTGACGTAAGCCACGGTCGCTTCGCGCGTGGACAGCTGCTGGCTCGCAACGCGGTCACGCAGTTGCGCCAGGCCGTCCAGGCCGTGCAGCACCACCGCGACCCGGCTGAACAGGCGCGCCCCGTTGCGCGCCTGGCTGGACGCGGTGTCCAGGTGGTCGAACTGGGCGCGCACCTGCTGCTCAGCGAGCCGGCATTCCGCCACCTGTTGCAGGCGCTGGCCGGCGAAGCGGCTGCCGTGGGAGCTGAGGAACACGTTCGACAGCCCGCGCTCGCGCTGCAGCGCGTGGACGAGGCGGCCGATGGCGCCGACCAGCTCGCCGGTTCGGGCGAGGTCCTCCAGTTCGGCGATTTCGCATTGGCGCGCGGCAAGCAGGAAGCTGGGTCCGGAAGTCATTGCCTGTCCTGCAGCAACAAACATGCCGCGCCCGTGGGGGAAAGGGCCCGCCGGTACACTCGCCGCATGATCGTTCTGGGCATCGAGTCGTCCTGCGACGAGACCGGCGTGGCGCTGGTCGAAACCGCCGGGACGCAGGTCCCGGTGCTGCGCGCCCACGCCCTCCACAGCCAGGTGGACATGCACCAGGCCTATGGCGGCGTGGTGCCCGAGCTGGCCAGCCGCGACCACATCCGCCGCGTCCTGCCCCTGGCCGAGCAGGTGCTGGCCGAGGCCGGCTGCCGGCTGCCGGACATCGACGTGGTGGCATACACCCGCGGGCCGGGGCTGGCGGGCGCATTGCTGGTCGGGGCCGGCGTCGCCTGCGCGCTCGGCGCGGCATTGGGCAAGCCGGTGCTCGGCATCCACCACCTGGAGGGCCACCTGTTGTCGCCCTTCCTCGGCCGCGATCCGCCGCAATTCCCGTTCATCGCCCTGCTGGTATCTGGCGGCCATACGCAGCTGATGCAGGTGGAAGGCGTCGGCAACTACCGGATGCTGGGAGAAACCATCGACGACGCGGCCGGCGAGGCCTTCGACAAGTCGGCCAAGCTGCTCGGGCTGGGCTACCCCGGCGGGCCGGCGCTGTCGCGCCTGGCCGAGCAGGGCGACCCCACCGCCTTCAAGCTGCCGCGCCCGCTGCTGCACAGCGGCGACCTCGATTTTTCGTTCGCGGGCCTGAAGACCGCCGTGCTCACGCAGGCCAACAAGCTCGGCGGCGAACTGCAGGCGCGCAAGGCCGACCTGGCGGCGTCCACCGAAGCGGCCATCGTCGACGTGCTGGTGAAGAAGTCGCTGGCAGCACTCGAAACCAGTGGCTTGCAGCGCATCGTGGTGGCGGGCGGCGTGGGCGCCAACCGGCTGCTGCGGGCCCAGCTCGACGCCGCTTGCGCCAAACGGGGTGTGCGGGTGCACTACCCGGAGCTGGCGCTGTGCACCGACAACGGCGCCATGATCGCCCTGGCGGCGGCCATGCGGCTGCAGGCCGGGGTGGAGCAGGCCCGGCTGTCCTACGCCTTCGACGTCAAGCCGCGCTGGCCGCTGGACGCGCTGGCCGCCCAGGCTCCTTAGGGCAGCCCCCGCCCCGGCGGAGGGTTTCCCTGAGGGTTGCGTTCGCCGCGCGTGCCTAAGATGAGGCATGAACGTGGCCGTCACCTCCCCGCAGCCTTTCGACGACCCCGCCGGCACCTGGAACCGGCGCTTCTCCGAGAGCGGCTACCTGTTCGGCACCGAGCCGAATGGCTGGCTGGTGGAGCACGCCGACCTGTGGGAGGCCGGGCACCGGGTGCTGAGCATCGCCGACGGCGAAGGCCGCAACAGCGTCTGGCTGGCGCAGCGCGGCCTCACGGTGGATGCGTTCGACATCTCGGAGGTCGGAGTGCGCAAGGCGCGCGACTTCGCGCGCATCACCGGCGTGCGGGTGAACTTCGCCATCGCCGACATCGCGCAGCTGCGCTGGCCGCAGAACATCTACGACGGCGTCGCCGCCATCTTCTTCCAGTTCGCCGACCCGGTGCTGCGCGCGCGCATCTTCCATGGCATCGTCAACTGCCTCAAGCCGGGCGGCACGCTGGTGCTCCAAGGCTATACGCCCAAGCAGCTGGAATACCGCACCGGCGGCCCGCCGTTCGCCTCGCACATGTACACGCCGGAGCTGCTGCGCGAAGCCTTCGCGGGGATGGAAATCCTGGAGCTGCGCGAATACGAGGCGGACCTCGCCGAGGGCAATGGCCACAAGGGACACTCGGCGCTGATCGGGATGGTGGCGCGCAAGCCAAGGTGATCCGGCGCTCTGCTGGGCCTTCGGGAGGCGCGGTCCCGTAGGCCGGCGGTGAGCGCGCAGCCGAACCCCGGCAGCGGGGCGCGCCGAGGTCTTCAACGCAGAAGGAAGACCAAAGCAAAGATAAAAGACGCAAAAGGAATTCCAGGTTGTTCCTCTGCGTCTTTTGAATTTCTTCTGCGACTTCTGCGCTGAAAACTTTCGCGCACCACCTGCCTACGGGAAGAAGCGACGTTCGCGCTAAAACCTTCCCGCGCGAAGCTACCGCCCGAACCACTCCGTCCAGTAATCCAGGCACGCCTTGATCTTCGGCAGCCGGTGGCGCGCGCCGGTGGTCACCGCATGCACCGGCACCGGCCGCGGGTCGACGAAATCCGCCAGCACCGGCACCAGCAATCCCTGCTGCACCAGCGTGTCGCCGACCAGCGTCGCCAGCCGGCCGATGCCCAGGCCTTGCAGGACCATCGTCGCCGCCATGTTGGTGTCGTTGGCGCGCCATTGCCCCTGCGCGGCAAACGTCCACGGTTCGCCGTCCACGCGGAACGGCCATTCGTTGAGCAGGGTCGCGGCGCTGTTGGTCACCAACGCGTGCGCGTGCAGGTCTTCGGGTTGGTGCGGGAGGCCGCGTGAACGCGCGTACGCCGGCGCGGCATACAGCGCGCGGCCCAGCGTGCCGATCTGGCGCGCCACCACGCTGTCGGGCAGGTTGGGCGAGGTGCGGATGGCGATGTCGATGCCGTCGCGCACCAGGTCCAGCAGGCGGTCGCCGACTTCGAGTTCGACCTGCAGGCGCGGATGGCGCTGCGCCAGCCCGGCCAGGCTGGGCACCAGCTGGTACTGCGCGACCACCGTGCTGGCGGCGACGCGCACGACGCCCGTGGGCTCGCCCGAGCGCGCGGCGAATTCGCCTTCCAGTTCCTCCAGGGTCACCAGCGCGCGGCGGCTGTATTCCAGGAAGGTGCGGCCTTCGTCGGTGAGCGACAGGCCGTGGGTGGAGCGTTGCATCAAGCGCGCGCCGCACGCCTTTTCCAGGCGCGAGAGCGTCCGCGACACCTGACTGACGGGCACGTCAGATGGACTACCGGCATACCGAAGATTTCGCGCGGCAAATCGAATTGGCCGCCTCGCGCGCTCCCGCCTTGCGGGCCGAGGCCATTGCGGTGTTCTGGGGGGCGATCTTCCGCGGCATCGGCCGTGCGTTCCGTGCGCTGTGGCGTCTGCTGTCGGGCACGGGCCGTGGCGGCAAGATGATGTCGGAAGCCTGAGCGATGCCCACGCTGCAACTGAAGCTGGCGCCGCCCCAGCCCGCCGACCGCCTGGCCGCACTGGCGGGTCGCCTCACCGACCTGTCCACGCGGATCCTTGGCAAGCGCCGCGAAGTGACGGCGGTGGTGGTCGAGGAGCTCTGGCCCGGACGCTGGTTCATCGGCGGGCGCCAGGTGACGGACGCCACGGCCTTGCTGGTGATCCGCGTGACGCAGGGCACGAACAGCGCCGAGGAGAAGCAAGCCTTCGTCGAAGCGGCCTACGAAGCGCTGTCGCAGGAGCTCGGCCCGCTGCACGAGGCAAGCTATGTCGTCGTGCAGGAGGTGCCGGCGGGCGATTGGGGCTATGGCGGGCGCACGCAAGCGCAAAGAAAGGCGATTGCCGTCATCCCCGCGTAGGCGGGGATCCAGGGCATTGAAAACGGCCGCTGAGCGGCCGCTTTTGGGAGCTCTGGATTCCCGCCTTCGCGGGAATGACAGGGGATTTACTTCACCTCGATCGAGCGGCTCGTCACCACCGGCTTCTTCTTCGCCAGCGACAGCGTCAGCACGCCGTTCTCCAGCTTGGCCGTGGTGGCCTCGGCGTCGATCTCGGCCGGCAGCTCGTAGGCGGCCTGGTACTGGCGCGCGGCTTCGGCCACGGTCTTCACGCGGACCACCGTGCCGTCGACGTCGATGGCCAGTTGCTCGCGGGTGACGCCGGGCACGTCGAGGGAGACGGTCCAGGCCTGGTCATCCTGCTCCACCTTCACGCCCGTGGCCGGGGCGAAGAACGCGTCGTTCAGGAAGCGCTCGAAGCTGCGGTCGACGCCGCGGGCGGGAACATGGGAACGGGTGCGGACGGCGGGTGCGAAAAACATGGAAGGCTCCTGTCAGAAACGGGGTGGGATGCGGCACGATCGGTGCCGTCGGCTCCCTTACACTGCGCGGCTTTCACACTGATCGCCGCCTGGTCCCCATCTGCGCACCGGGCCGCACTTTTCAAGGGATTCCCTCGCATGAATAAATCGCGCCGCGCGGTCTTGAAATCGCTGGCCGCGTCTGCATTTCTTCCCGCCTTCGCGCACGCGCAGTCCTCCGCTCCGATCCAGCTGGCGATGATCGAAGGGCTGTCGGGCGGCAACGCCAACGGCGGCGAAGCGGTGTTCCGCAACCTGGTGTGGGCCGTGGAGCGCGTCAACCAGCGCGGCGGCGTGAGGACGCGCGAAGGCGCCCGCCCCCTGCGCCTGGACCGGCATGACAGCAAGGGCCAGATCGAGGAGGCGCTGTCGGCGCTGCGCTCCGCCATCGACGACGGTGCGCGCGTCATCCTGCAGGGCAATTCGTCGGCGGTGGCGGCGGCGCTGATCGAGGCGATCAACCGCCACAACGAGCGCGAGCCGCACCGCCGCGTGGTGTTCCTGAACTACTCCGCCGTCGACCCGATCCTCACCAACGAGAAGTGCAGCTTCTGGCACTTCCGCTTCGACGCGCATGCCGACATGCGCATGGCGGCGCTGATGTCGGTGGTGCGCGAGGACAAGGCGCTCAAGTCCGTCTACCTCGTCAATCCCGACTACAGCTTCGGCCAGGCGGTGCAGCGCGAGGCGCGCCGCCAGCTCGCGGGGCAGCGTCCGGACGTGCAGGTGGTGGGCGAGGAGCTGCACCCCCTGCTGCGCATCAAGGACTTCGCGCCGTATGCCACCAAGATCAAGGCCAGCGGCGCCGACGCGGTGATCACCGGCAATTTCAGCAACGACCTGACGCTGCTGGTGAAGGCGGCGCGCGACATCGGCTTCGAGGGTCGCTTCTTCACCTTCTACGGCAACGCGCTCGGCGCGCCGGCGGCGATGGGCGAGGCGGGCATCGGCCGCGTGGTGGCGGTGGCGGACTGGCTGCCGAACCTGCCGACGCCGGAGAGCGAGGCGTTCTACCGGTCGTTCCGCCAGCGCTTCCCGCGGCCGCAGGACGACTACGTGCACATGCGCCTGCAGCTGATGATCGAGGCGCTGGCCCAGGGCATCGAGCGCGCCGGCTCGGCCGACGCCGTGCCGCTGGCGCAGGCACTGGAGCAGGCGAGTGTCACCTTCGCCGGCCAGGCCGGCCGCATGCGGGCGGCCGACCACCAGTTCCAGCAACCCCTGGCCGTCGGCGTCATGGACCGCCAGGGCACCCCGGGCGTGCCCTTCGACGTCGAAGGCTCCGGCTACGGCTTCCGCGTCGTCCGCCAGATCGCGGCATCCCAGGCGGAGATGCCGCATTCCTGTCGCATGGTGCGGCCTTAAGGCGGGAACGGACAGCCGGACGCAAAGGTCGCGAAAGTACGCAAAAGTCGCAAAAGGAAGTCCAGATCTTTTCTGGATGTCCTTTCGCGACTTTTGCGAAACCTTTGCGTCTTTTGCGTCCGGCTGTTGGGTATTCAAGTTTCCGAGACAATGACTCCATGCGCCAGACCGTCATCAACCTCGAAGAATCCAAGATCCGCGAAGTCGCCAACGCCGGCATGGGGCGCAGCGACGTGCTGCCGTTCTGGTTCGGGGAAAGCGACGAAGTCACGCCCGACTTCATCCGCGAGGCCGCCATCGCGTCCTTGCAGAAGGGCGAAACCTTCTACGCCCACAACCTCGGGCTGCCCGAGCTGCGCGAAGCTGTCTCCGCCTACACCTCGAAGCTGCACGGCCCGGTGGGCGCCGAACGCATCGCCATCACCTCCGGCGGCGTCAACGCGCTGATGCTGGCCTGCCAGGCCGTCGTGGATGCCGGGGATGAAGTCGTCGCCGTCACGCCGGTGTGGCCCAACCTGCCGGCGCAGGCGCTGATCATGGGCGCCAAGCTGCGGACGGTCTGCCTCACGCCGCGCGACGGCGCCTGGCAGCTGGACCTGCAGCGCCTGCTGGACGCCATCACGCCGGCCACGCGTCTGCTGATCGTCAATGCGCCGAACAACCCGACCGGCTGGACGCTCTCGCGCGAAGAGCAGCAGGCCATCCTGGCCCATTGCCGCAAGACCGGCACCTGGATCCTGGCCGACGAGGTGTACGAGCGGCTGTACTACGAGCCCACGCCCAACAACTGCGCGCCCAGCTTCCTGGACGTCGCCCGGCCGGACGACCGGCTGGTCATCGCGCACAGCTTCTCCAAGAGCTTCCTCATGACCGGCTGGCGCCTGGGCTGGCTGGTGATGCCGCCGGCGATGACCCACCACATGGGCAAGCTCATCGAGTTCAACACCTCCTGCGCCAGCGTGTTCACGCAGCGGGCGGCGGTCGAGGCCATCCGGCGCACCGACGAGGTCACCCCCCGGGTGGTGGCGCACTTGAAGGCCTGCCGCGACACGCTGGTGCCGCTGCTGCAGGCGCTGCCGCAGGTGGAAGTGACGCCGGCCAAAGGGGGGATGTACGCTTTCTTCAAGCTCAGCGGGCACGGCGACGATTCGCTGGCGCTGGCCAAGCGGCTGGTGGCCGAGGCCGGGATCGGGCTGGCGCCGGGCAATGCCTTCGCGCCGGAGGCGCAGGGGTGGCTCAGGTGGTGCTTTGCCTCCAGGGACGTTTCCCGGCTGCGGCAGGGGGTGGACCGGCTGGGGACCTGGCTGGCCAGGTAAGGTGTCGGGGTCGCTGGAGCGAACCCGACCTACGGTTCCACTTCGTAGGTCGGGTTGCGCGGAGCGCACCCCGACATGGGCGCCCCGGGCGGGGTATTCCTCCATCGTCTATAATCCTCGGGTTCTGCCAACGCAGAGCGCACGTAGGGCCGCAGTTCCGGCAGCCCTTCGCAAGTCAACAACTTTCAAGGACACACCATGACCGCCCTCAACAAGGCAGAGGTCGTCGCCGCCCATGCGCGCGCCGCCAACGACACCGGCAGCCCCGAAGTGCAAGTCGCACTGCTGACCGCCCGCATCAACGAACTCACCCCGCACTTCAAGACGCACGCCAAGGACCACCACGGCCGCCGCGGCCTGCTGCGCATGGTGAACCGCCGCAAGAGCCTGCTGACGTACCTGAAGAACAAGGACGCGGACCGCTACACGGCGCTGATCGGCAAACTGGGCCTGCGCAAGTAACGCAGCCCTCACGAATGAACGCCTGAGACGGTTCTCGTAACTGCCTCAGGCGTTTTTTACTTCGGAGCGGACGGATCGAATGAGCGCTGTGTCATTCCTCAGGGGCTGGATGCCAGTCCCTGAGGAATGGCATCTCCTTCGGCCCCAGGCTCCGCCAACCAGGAATTCCAGTGGGGCAACCACACCGTCACGCTCGAGACCGGCGAGATCGCCCGCCAGGCCGGCGGCGCCGTGCTGGTGGACATCGAGGGCACCGTGGTGCTGGCCACCGTGGTCGGCTCCAAGACGCCGAAGCCCGGCCAGGACTTCTTCCCCCTCACCGTCGACTACATCGAGAAGACGTACGCCGCCGGCAAGATCCCCGGCAGCTTCTTCAAGCGTGAAGCCAAGCCGTCCGAGCACGAGACGCTGACCAGCCGCCTGATCGACCGCCCGATCCGCCCGCTGTTCCCCGAAGGCTTCTACAACGAAGTGCACGTGGTGATCCACACCGTGTCGCTGAA
>JAJTCN010000089.1 GCA_021323335.1 Ramlibacter sp. | reverse complement strand
CGCCGAAGCGCAGAAGCTGGGCATCCCGATCATCGGCGTGGTGGACTCCAACCACTCCCCCGAGGGCATCGACTACGTGATCCCCGGCAACGACGACTCCTCCAAGGCCGTGACGCTGTACGTCCGGGCCATGGCCGACGCCATCCTGGAGGGGAAGAACAACCCCGCCGGTGACGTGCAGCGCGCGGTCGCCGAAGGCTCCGACGAATTCGTCGAAGTCAAGGAAGGCGCCGCCGCCTGATCCTGGCCCCAGGCCGCGACGAAGGGGGCTTGCGGGCCCCCTTTGCACACCCAGATTCAACTGAACAGAGATAGAGGTTAGCAATGGCTGCAATCACCGCAAGCATGGTCGGCGAACTGCGCGCGAAGACCGACGCGCCCATGATGGAGTGCAAGAAGGCCCTGACCGAGGCCAACGGCGACATGGAGAAGGCCGAGGAGCTGCTGCGCGTCAAGCTGGGCAACAAGGCCGCCAAGGCCGGCTCGCGCATCACCGCCGAAGGCGTGGTCACCGCGTCCATCCAGGGCACCACTGGCGCGCTGCTGGAAGTGAACTGCGAAACCGACTTCGTGACCAAGAACGACAGCTTCCTGGCGCTGGCCCAGGCCGCCGCGGAACTGGTGGCGAAGCACAAGCCGGCCGACGTGGCCGCGCTGGGCGCGCTGCCGTACAGCCAGGACGGCTTCGGCCCGACGCTGGAAGACGTGCGCAAGGGCCTGGTCGGCAAGATCGGCGAGAACATGAGCTTCCGCCGCTTCAAGACCTTCACCGGCTCCAGCAAGCTGGTGAGCTACCTGCACGGCACCCGCATCGGCGTGGTCGTCGAGTACGAGGGTGACGAGACCGCCGCCAAGGACGTCGCCATGCACGTCGCCGCCATGAAGCCGGTGGCGCTGGCCAGCTCGGAAGTGCCCGCGGCGCTGATCGAGAAGGAGCGCAACGTCGCCACCGCCAAGGCCGCCGAGTCCGGCAAGCCG
Source organism: Ramlibacter sp. (assembly GCA_021323335.1). Lineage (GTDB taxonomy): Bacteria > Pseudomonadota > Gammaproteobacteria > Burkholderiales > Burkholderiaceae_C > Ramlibacter. Next base: position 20,798 of record JAJTCN010000089.1, on the reverse strand, counting down.
GCCGAGATCGCCGCCAAGATGATCGAAGGCTCGGTGCAGAAGTACCTCAAGGAGGTCTCGCTGCTGAACCAGCCCTTCGTGAAGAACGACAAGCAGACCGTGGAGCAGATGCTCAAGGCCGCCAACACCACCGTGAAGGGTTTCACGCTGTACGTGGTGGGCGAGGGCATCGAGAAGAAGGCCGACGACTTCGCCGCCGAAGTGGCCGCCCAGGTCGCGGCCGCCAAGCAGGCGGCCTAGCCCGTTTGACGCTCCCGCAGGGAGGCCGCTTCAGTACACTCGAACCCACCGCCATCAGGAGATCACCCGTCATGCCCGCCCAGCCAGCCCACAAGCGCATCCTGCTCAAGCTGTCGGGCGAGGCCTTGATGGGCGACGACGCCTTCGGCATCAACCGCGCGACCATCGTGCGGATGGTCGAGGAGGTCGCCGAGGTGGTGAACATGGGCGTGCAGGTGGCGGTCGTCATCGGCGGCGGCAACATCTTCCGCGGCGTGGCCGGCGGCTCGGTGGGCATGGACCGCGCCACCGCCGACTACATGGGCATGCTGGCCACCGTGATGAACGCGCTGGCGCTGTCCGACGCGATGCAGAAGCAGGGCCTGGTGCCGCGCGTGATGTCGGCCATCGCCATCGAGCAGGTGGTCGAGCCCTACGTGCGGCCCAAGGCGCTGCAGTACCTGGAAGAAGGCAAGGTCGTGATCTTCGCGGCCGGCACCGGCAACCCGTTCTTCACCACCGACACCGCGGCGGCGCTGCGCGGCGCCGAGATCGGCGCCGAGCTGGTGCTGAAGGCGACCAAGGTCGACGGCGTCTATTCCGCCGACCCGGCCAAGTTCCCGGATGCCGAACGCTATTCGGCAGAACCTGGGCATCATGGATGCCACGGCGTTCGCGCTGTGCCGCGACCAGAAGCTGCCGATCAAGGTGTTCTCCATCTTCAAGCACGGCGCGCTCAAGCGCGTGGTGCTTGGCGAGGACGAGGGCACCCTGGTCTACGCCTGAGGGACCAAGAGAAGAGGAGCAGAGCATGGCAACCATTCCCGAAATCAAGCAGACGACGCAAGGCAAGATGGACCAGTCCATCGCCGCCTTCAAGAACACCCTCACCAAGATCCGCAGCGGGCGAGCCAACCCCGGCATCCTGGACACCGTTCAGGTCGACTACTACGGCTCGATGATGCCGATCGGCCAGGTGGCCAACGTCTCGCTGCTGGACGCCCGCACCATCTCCGTCCAGCCCTGGGAAAAGGGCATGGGCCCCAAGATCGAGAAGGCCATCCGCGAGAGCGACCTGGGCCTGAACCCCGCGTCCATGGGCGACCTGATCCGCGTGCCGATGCCGGCGATGTCCGAGGAGCGCCGCAAGGAGATGACCAAGCTGGTGCGCCACGAGGCCGAGAACGCCAAGATCGCCATCCGCAACCTGCGACGCGACGCCAACGAGCACGTGAAGAAGCTGGTCAAGGACAAGCTGGCCACGGAAGACGACCACAAGCGCGCCGAGGCCGACGTGCAGAAGGTGACCGACAAGCACATCGCCGAGATCGACGCCCTGGTGGCGGCCAAGGAAAAGGAGATCATGGAGGTCTGACGGCCGCCATGAAGTAATGAGCAAGCCGCGCGCCGTTCCGCACCACGTGGCCATCGTGATGGATGGCAACGGCCGCTGGGCCACCAGGCGCTTCCTGCCGCGCGTGGCCGGCCACAAGATGGGCGTGGACGCCTTGCGCGCCTGCGTGCGCCACTGCGGCGACATCGGCGTGAAGGTGCTGACCGTCTTCGCCTTCTCCTCCGAGAACTGGAACCGCCCCGCCGAGGAGGTGTCGGGCCTGATGGAGCTGCTGGGCATGGCCCTGGGCCGCGAGGTTCCGCAGCTGCACGCGGAGGGCGTGCGCATCCGCTTCGTCGGCGACCGCGCCGCCCTGTCCGACAAGGTGCGCGCCGGCCTGGAGCACGCCGAGCAGGTCACGGCGGCCAACACGCGGCTGCTGTTGAACGTGTGCTTCAACTACGGCGGCCGCTGGGACATCGCCCAGGCGGCGGCCGGCCTCGCCGCGCGCGGCGAAGCGATCACCGAGCAGAGCCTGGACCGGGCGATGGCGCTGGCGTACGCACCGGACCCGGACCTGCTGATCCGCACCGGCGCCGAAATGCGCCTGAGCAACTTCCTGCTCTGGCAGGCCGCGTACAGCGAGCTCTATTTCAGCGACAAGCTGTGGCCGGACTTCGACGCGGCCGCGCTGGACGCCGCCATCGCGGACTACGCGAGCCGCGAGCGCCGTTTCGGCCGCACCTCCGGGCAGGTGGATCCGCCGGCCGGCCGCAAGGCCGCCTAATGGCGCCGCCATGCTGAAGCAGCGCATCCTCACGGCCATCGTCCTGCTGGCCATCCTGCTGCCGGCGCTGTTCTGGAAGACGCCGGAGCCCTTCCTCGCCGTCACGCTCCTCCTCATCGTGGCCGCCGGCTGGGAATGGGGCCGCCTGTGCGGGCTGGGGCAGGGCGGCAGCATCGCGGCAGGCGCGGTCACGCTGGCGCTTTGCGTCGCGGCCTGGGCGGCGGGCGCGCCCGCCCGGCCTTCGGTGCTGCTCTGGACGGTGGTTGGCGTGCTCTGGGTGGTCGTGGGCGCGGCGCTGGTGCGAGGCGGCGTCGACGGCTGGCCCAAGGTGCCGCAGGCCGTGCGCCTCGCCGGCGGCGTGCTGGCGCTGGCGCTGGCCTGGCTGGCGATGGCGCAGGCCCGGGTGATCGGCGTCAACTTCCTGCTGTCGGTGCTGGTGCTGGTGTGGGTGGCGGACGTCTTCGCCTACTTCGCCGGACGCGCGCTGGGCGGCAAGTTCACCAAGGGCAAGCTCGCGCCGGTGATCAGCCCCAAGAAGAGCTGGGAAGGCGTCTGGGGCGGCGTGGCGGGCGTTGTGGTGCTGGCGGTCGCCTGGACCCTGGCCGACCAGTCCGCGCAGGCGCAGGTGCCCAGCCTCCATTCGCGGCTGGCGGCGGTCGGCTGGTGGGCGCTGCTGCTGGGCGCGGTCTTCATGGCGGCCATGAGCGTCATCGGCGACCTGGTCGAGTCCCTGGTCAAGCGCAGCGCCGGCTTCAAGGATTCCAGCCAGCTGCTGCCGGGCCACGGTGGCGTGCTCGATCGGGTCGACGCCCTGCTGCCGACCCTGCCGCTGGCCATGATGCTGGCCAGCCTGGCGCAGCGATGAACCGGCAACGCATCGCGGTCCTCGGCTCCACCGGATCGGTGGGGGCCAACACGCTGGACGTGATCGCCCGGCACGCGGACCGTTTCGAGGTGTTCGCATTGAGCGCGTCGTCGCAGGTCGAGCCGATGTTGCAGCAGTGCCTGCAGTTCCGGCCCGCCTTCGCCGTCATGGCGCAGGAGGACGCCGGCCGCGCGCTGGCCGCCCGCATCGAATCGAGCGGCCTGCCGACGCGGGTGCTGTGGGGCGCGGCCGCCCTGGACACCATCGCGTCCCACGAGTCGGTCGATGCGGTGATGGCGTCCATCGTCGGCGCCGCGGGGCTGTCGTCGTGCATGGCCGCGGCGCGCGCGGGCAAGAAGCTGCTGCTGGCCAACAAGGAGGCGCTGGTCGTCGGCGGCGAGCTGTTCATGCAGGCGGTGCGGCAGGGCGGCGCCACGCTGCTGCCGATCGACAGCGAGCACTCCGCGATCTTCCAGTCGCTGCCCGAAGACCCGGCCACCTGGGATGCCCGCGTCGAGAAGATCATCCTCACCGCCTCGGGGGGGCCGTTCCGCACCCGCGACCCGGCGACGCTGCGCGACGTGACGCCGGAGCAGGCCTGCGCCCATCCCAACTGGGTGATGGGCCGCAAGATCTCGGTGGACTCCGCGACCATGATGAACAAGGCGCTGGAGGTCATCGAGGCCCGCTGGCTGTTCGGCCTGGCGCCCGAGCGGCTGGAGGTGGTGGTCCACCCGCAAAGCGTCATCCACTCGATGGTGCAGTACCGGGATACCTCGGTCGTGGCGCAGCTCGGCACGCCGGACATGCGCGTGCCCATCGCCTACGGGCTGGCCTGGCCGCACCGGGTGGCGTCCGGCGCGCAGGCGCTGGACTTCAGCGCGCTGGCCGACATGTCGTTCGAGTCGCTGGACAGCCGCGGCCACCGCGAGCGCTTCCCCGGCCTGCAGCTGGCCTGGGACAGCCTGCGCGCGGCGCCCGGCACGACGGCCGTGCTGAACGCGGCCAACGAGGTGGCGGTGGCCGCTTTCCTGGACCGGCGGATCCGCTTCGACCAGATCCATGCGGTCAACCTTGCAACTTTGTCCGGGCTGGCGCCCTCCAAGCCAGCAGGCTTGCCGGATTTGCTGGCGCTGGACGCCGACGCCCGCCGTGTCGCGGACCAGGCGATGCGCCGGCTGGCCGCCTGAAGCCGGGAACCCATGCTGACCATCGTTGCCTTCATCGTCGCCCTCGGGCTGCTGATCGCCATCCACGAGTACGGCCACTACCGCGTGGCCGTCGCCTGCAACGTCAAGGTGCTGCGCTTCTCGGTGGGCTTCGGCAAGAGCCTGTTCACGTGGAAGCCGCGCAAGCCGCGCCCCGGGCAGGACACCGAATTCGTGATCGGCGCCTTCCCCCTCGGCGGCTACGTGAAGATGCTGGACGAGCGCGAAGGCGAGGTCCCGGCCGGCGAGCGCCACCGCGCCTTCAACACCCAGCCGGTGAAGGTCCGTGCCGCCATCGTGGCGGCCGGGCCGGCGGCCAACCTGCTGCTGGCGATCCTGCTGTACGCCGCCGTCAGCTGGATGGGCGTGCAGGAGCCGCAGCCGGTGCTGGGCAGCCCGGTCACCGGCTCGATCGCCGCCACGGCCGGGCTGGTCGGCGGCGAGCGCGTCGAGAGCGCGGCCCTGGAGGGCGACGAGCTCGCCCCCATCCGCTCCTTCGAGGACCTGCGCTGGATGCTCACGCGCGGCGCGCTGGACGGCCAGGACGTGCGGATGGTGGTCACGCGCGAGGGCTCCAGCGGCCGGGACGAGGTGTTGCTGCCCCTGTCGCGGGTGGATGCGCGCGAGGCCGACGCGCAGCTGCTGCGCCAGGTCGGCATCGTCGCGCCCTGGAGCCCGCCGGTGCTGGGCGAGGTGATGGCGGGCGGCGCGGCCGAGCGCGCCGGCCTGCGCAAGGGCGACACGGTGCTGCGGGTGGCCGGCGCTCCGGTGGGGGACGCGCAGCAGCTGCGCGACCTGATCCGCGCACAGGTGCGGGACGGCAAGGCCGTCACCGCCGCCTGGGAAATCGACCGCCAGGGGCAACGGCTGCAACTGTCCGTGACACCGGAGGTCGTCACCGACAAGGGCGCGCCGGCCGTGGGCCGCATCGCCGCCTACGCGAAGGCCCGATCGACGGCTTGTGGAAGGGCGTCGTCCGCACCTGGGACGTGTCCGCCCTCACGCTGCGCATGATGGGCCGCATGGTGATCGGCGAGGCTTCCATCAAGAACCTCAGCGGTCCGCTGACGATCGCCGACTACGCCGGCAAGTCGGCCAGCATGGGCCTGACCCAGTACCTGCTGTTCCCGGGGGGCACCTGATGTATTATCTTTGGGAGGCCGTCACGGGCAGGAGCGTCTCCGACGCCTGGATGGAGCGCCTGCAGCGCGGCGGCGTGGCGGTGCTGCTGGTGATGATGTCGATTGCCCTCTTCAACGACTTCGCCCGGCTCTTTGGTTAGAACAACGTAGCAGCCGCCGCCGCGGCCCAGGCTCGAGGCCACGCCGACGCCATCCCGAGATCAATGAAACAACAATTCAAGCGCTTCCGCGTGCGTACCGTTGCGGCCGTGGCCGCACTGGCCTTTGCCGCCAACTCCTGGGCGGTCGACCCGTTCACGGTGCGTGACATCCGCGTCGAGGGCCTGCAGCGCGTCGAACCCGGCACGATCTTCGCGTCGCTGCCCTTCCGGGTGGGCGACCAGTACAACGACGACAAGGGCTCGGCGGCGATCCGGGCCCTCTTTGCATTGGGCCTGTTCAAGGACGTGCGCCTCGAGGTGAACGGCGACGTGCTGGTGGTGGTGGTCGAGGAGCGCCCCACGGTGGCCGACGTCGACTTCGCCGGCACCCGCGAGTTCGACAAGGACACGCTGAAGAAGGCGCTGCGCGAGATCGGCCTCACCGAGGGCCGGCCCTACGACCAGGCCCTGGCCGACCGCGCGGAGCAGGAGCTCAAGCGCCAGTACATCAACCGCAGCCTGTACGGCGCGGAGGTGGTGACCACCGTCACCCCGATCGAGCGCAACCGGGTCAACCTCACCTTCACCGTCACCGAGGGCGAGCCCACCCGCATCAAGGACATCCACATCGTCGGCAACCAGACCTTCAGCGAAAAGACGCTGCTGGACCAGATGGAGCTGGACACCGGCGGCTGGCTGTCCTGGTACACCAAGTCGGACCGCTACTCGCGCACCAAGCTCAATGCCGACCTGGAGGCGCTGAAGTCCTATTACCTGCAGCGCGGCTTCCTCGAGTTCCGCATCGACTCCACCCAGGTGGCGATCTCGCCGAACAAGCAGGACATCAGCATCACCGTCAACGTCACCGAGGGTGAGCGCTACGTGGTCACGGGCGTCAAGCTCGAGGGCGACTTCCTGGGCAAGGAAGACGAATTCAAGGCGCTGGTGAAGATCCGCCCGGGCGAGCCGTACAACGCCGACCAGGTGGCGGAAACGACCAAGGCCTTCACCGAGTTCTTCGGCAACTTCGGCTATGCCTTCGCCCAGGTCGAGGCGCGCCCCGAGGTCGACCGCGCCACCAACCGCGTGGCGTTCACGCTGGTGGCCGAGCCCTCGCGCCGCGCCTACGTGCGCCGCATCAACATCGCGGGCAACAACCGCACGCGCGACGAAGTCATCCGCCGCGAATTCCGCCAGTTCGAGTCGAGCTGGTACGACGCCGGCAAGATCAAGCTGTCGCGCGACCGCGTCGACCGCCTGGGCTTCTTCAAGGAAGTGAACGTCGAGACCAGCGACGTGCCCGGCGCTCCCGACCAGGTGGACCTGAACGTCGTGGTGGAGGAGCGGCCCACGGGCGCCCTGCAGCTGGGCGCGGGCTTCTCCAGCGCCGAGCAGCTGGCCCTGTCGTTCTCCGTCAAGCAGGAGAACGTGTTCGGCACCGGCAACTACCTGGGCCTCGAGGTCAACACCAGCAAGTACAACCGCACGCTGGCCATCAACTCGGTGGACCCGTACTTCACGGCCGACGGCATCTCGCGCACGATCGACCTGTACTACCGCACGTCCCGCCCGTACGACGAGATGGGCGGCAACTACCAGCTGGTCACGGCCGGCGCCGGCCTGCGCTTCGGCATCCCGTTCAGCGAAACCGATACGGTGTTCTTCGGCGGCACCCTCGAGCGCACCGAGATCAAGCCGGGCACCAACATCCCCGCGGCCTACCTGGCCTACGCGGAGCAGTTCGGCTACACCAGTTCGGCGGTGCCGCTGTCCATCGGCTGGTCGCGCGACGACCGCGACAGCAGCGTGACCCCGACGCGCGGCCGCTACCAGCGGCTGTCCGCCGAATGGGGCGTGGCCGGCGATGCCCGTTACCTGCGCGGGAATTACCAGGCCCAGCAGTACATCCCGCTGAACAAGAGTTTCACGCTGGCCTTCAACGGCGAGCTCGGCTGGGGCAAGGGCCTGCGCGGGCAGCCGTACCCGGTGTTCAAGAACTTCTACTCCGGCGGCCTGGGTTCGGTGCGCGGCTTCGAGCAGGGCACCCTGGGTCCCCGCGACCCCACCGGCTCGTCGATCGGCGGCCCGCGCAAGGTCACGCTGAATGCCGAAGTCATCACCCCGTTCCCCGGGGCGGGCAACGACAAGTCGCTGCGGCTGTTCGGCTTCGTGGACGTCGGCAACGTGTTCGGCGAACACCAGAAGGTCACCTTCGACGAGATGCGGGCGTCCGCCGGGGTGGGCCTGTCCTGGCTCTCCCCCATCGGGCCGCTGCGGATCGCCTTCGCCCAGCCGATCCGGACGGAGCCGGGGGATAAAATCCAGAGATTGCAATTCCAGATCGGAACCTCCTTCTGATGACGTATCTGTCCCGCCATTGCCTCGCGCTCGTGCTCGGCACGCTCGCGTTCGGCGCCCAGGTGCAGGCCCAGGATTTCCGTGTCGGCTTCGTCAACACCGACCGGATCTTCCGCGAGGCCAACACCGCCAAGGCGGCGCAGGTGAAGCTGGAACAGGAATTCTCGCGCCGCGAAAAGGAGCTCAACGACATGGGCACCGCGCTGAAGAAGCGCGGCCAGCGCCAGAAGGCGCTGATCGACCAGGACCGCGAGTTCCAGCGCAAGCGCCGCGAGTTCCAGGAAGACCTGAACGCGCGCAAGAACGAGGAACTGCAGCAGGTGCTGGACCGCGCCAACCGCGTCGTCCGGCAGGTGGCCGAGCAGGAGAAGTACGACCTGATCCTGCAGGAAGCCGTCTACATCAACCCCAAGCACGACATCACCGACAAGGTGATCAGGGCGCTGAACACGGCGCGATAGGGCGACGCGCGCCGTGGCCCTGCAACTCGGCGAGATCGTCGCCTCCCTCGGCGGCGAACTGCACGGCGATCCCGGCCTCGCCGTCCAGGGCCTGGCGCCGCTGGAGTCCGCGCAGGCCGACCAGGTCGCCTTCCTGAGCAACCCCCGCTATCGCCAGCAACTGGCGGCCTCCCTCGCCGCGTGCGTGATCGTGGCGCCCACCCTGCGCGACGAAGCCAGGGCGCGGGGCGCCTGCATCGTCGCCGACGACCCCTACCTCTATTTCGCCCGCCTCACGCAGCTCTGGAAGCGCACCCATGCGCGCGCCGGCGAGCCGGACATCCACCCGAGCGCGGTGGTCCATCCGCAGGCGCAGGTGGCGCCCGGCGTCCGCATCGGCGCGCTGAGCGTCGTGGAACGCGGCGTCCGGATAGGCGCGGGCACGGTGCTCAAGGCGAGGGTGGTGGTGTCGGAGGACTGCGTCATCGGCGAGCGCTGCATCCTGCACCCCGGCGTGGTGATCGGCGCCGACGGCTTCGGCTTTGCCGGCGGCCCGGGCCACTGGGAAAAGATCGAACAGCTGGGCGCGGTGCGCATCGGCGACGACGTGGAGATCGGCGCCAACACCTGCATCGACCGCGGCGCGCTGGCGGACACCGTCATCGAGGACGGCGTGAAGCTCGACAACCTGATCCAGGTGGCGCACAACGTGCGCATCGGCCGCGGCACGGCCATCGCGGCCTGCACCGGCATCGCCGGCAGCGCCGTCATCGGCGCCAACTGCACGATCGGCGGCGCCGCCCGCATCCAAGGCCACATCAGCATCGCCGACGGCACCTTCGTCTCCACCGGGACCTTCATTTCGCGTTCCATCCAGAAGCCGGGCATGTACACCGGCGTGTTCCCCATGGACGACAATGCGTCCTGGGAAAAGAACGCCGCGGCGCTCAAGCAGCTCTACGCGCTGCGCGAGCGCATCAAGGCCCTCGAGAAGAAATCATGAATCCGACCGCACTGGACATCCACCAGATCCTGAAGAAGCTGCCGCACCGGTACCCGATCCTGCTGGTGGACCGCGTGCTGGAGATCGAGGACGGCAAGCGCATCAAGGCGCTGAAGAACGTCACGATCAACGAACCCTACTTCGTGGGCCACTTCCCGCACCGGCCGGTGATGCCGGGCGTGATGATGCTGGAGGCGATGGCCCAGACGGCGGCGCTGCTGGCCTTCTCGGCCACGGGCTCCTCGCTGGGCGCCAACTCGGTGATCTATTTCGCCGGCATCGACGGCGCGCGCTTCAAGCGCCCGGTGGAGCCGGGCGACCAGCTGCTGATGGAAGTCGAGCTGCTGCGGGCCAAGTCCGGCATCTACAAGTTCAAGGGCGTGGCGCGCGTGGGCGAGGACCTTGCCTGCGAGGCCGAGCTCATGTGCACCATGCGCAACGTGGACTGATCCGGCGCATGGCGAAGATCCATCCGACCGCGATCGTCGACCCCGGGGCGCAGCTGGATGCCAGCGTCACCGTCGGCCCGTACACGCTGGTCGGGCCGCACGTGAAGATAGGCGCCGGCACCACGGTGGCCAGCCACGTGGTGATCGAGGGCCACACCACCATCGGCCGCGACAACCGCATCTTCCAGTTCTCCTCCATCGGCGCGGCCAACCAGGACAAGAAGTACCAGGGCGAGCCGACGGAACTCGTGATCGGTGACCGCAACACCATCCGCGAGTTCGCCACGCTGCAGGTGGGCACCGTGCAGGACAAGGCCCGAACCACCATCGGCAACGACAACTGGCTCATGGCCTACGTGCATGTGGCGCACGACTGCATCGTGGGCAGCAACGTCACCATGGCCAACAACGCCACGCTGGGCGGCCACGTCGAGGTGGGCGACTGGGTGACGGTGGGCGGCCTGACCGGCATCCACCAGTTCGTCAAGGTGGGCGCGCATGCGATGCTCGGTTTCCAGAGCGCCATCTCGCAGGACGTGCCGCCCTTCATGCTGGTGGACGGCAACCCGCTGGCGGTGCGCGGCTTCAATGCCGTGGGCCTGAAGCGGCGCGACTTCAGCGCCGAACGCATCGCCGCGGTCAAGCAGATGCACAAGCTGCTGTACCGCGAGGGCCGCACGCTGGAGTCCGCCCGCTCGGCCATCGAGGCCCTGGCGCAGTCCATGCCGCAAGCCGCGGGCGAGGTGGCCCTGATGGTCTCCTTCCTGGCCGGCGCCACGCGCGGCATCGCGCGCTAGCGATGGCGCAGCCGAGATTCGCGATGGTCGCCGGCGAGGCGTCCGGTGACCTGCTGGCCAGCCTGGTGCTGGATGCGATGCGCGCCCGCTGGCCGGAGCACGTCGCGCAGGGCATCGGCGGGCCGCAGATGCGCTCGCGCGGCTTCGAGGCCTGGTGGCCGGCCGAGAAGCTGTCCGTCAGCGGCTATGCCGAAGTGCTGCGCCACCTGCGCGAGCTGCTCGGCATCCGCAACGCCCTGCGCGAGCGGCTGCTGCGCGAGCGGCCCGACGCCTTCATCGGGGTGGATGCGCCGGACTTCAACCTGGCGCTGGAGGGCGACCTGCGCGCCGCCGGCATCAAGACCCTCCATTTCGTCTGCCCGTCGATCTGGGCCTGGCGCATGGAGCGCGTGAAGACGCTCAAGCGCAGCTGCGACCACGTGCTGTGCATCTTCCCCTTCGAGCCGGAGCTGCTGGCGCGCCACGGCGTCGACTCCACCTACGTGGGCCACCCCCTGGCCAGCGTCATCCCCATGGACCCCGACCAGGCCACCGCGCGGCGGACCCTGGGCGTGCCGGCCAGGGGCGAGGTGATCGCGCTGCTGCCGGGAAGCCGGGCTTCGGAAGTCGAGGCCCTGGCGCCGCGCTTCCTGGCCGCGGCAGCCGCATTGCAGAAGACCCGGCCGAACGCGTGGTTCATCATCCCCGCCGTGCCCCACCTGCAGGCGCGCATCAGCGCGCTGGCCCGCGGCGGCCCGGCGCCGCGCCACCTGACCATCGTCACCGGCCAGTCGCACGCCGTGCTGGCCGCCTGCGACGTCGCGCTGGTCGCCAGCGGGACGGCCACGCTGGAGGCGGCGCTGTTCAAGCGGCCGATGGTGATCGCCTACCGCACGCACTGGCTGACGTACGCGCTGATGAAGCCGCGGCAGCTGCAGCCCTGGATCGGGCTGCCGAACATCCTCTGCGAGGATTTCGTGGTGCCGGAGTTGCTGCAGTCCAACGCAAAACCCGACAAGCTCGCCGGGGCGCTCGCGGCATGGCTCGACAGCCCTGAGAGAATGCGTGCCGTGCAGGAGAAATTCCGCGACGTCCACGTCCGGCTCCGGCGCGACACCGCCACCCTCGCCATCGATGCCATCGAAAAAGTCCTCCAGCGCTGAAGCCGTGGCGCGGCCCCGGCCGATCCGCGTGCTGCAGAAGCGCCTGGACTGGGACCCGGTGGGCCTGATGGCGGGCGTCGACGAAGCCGGCCGCGGCCCGCTGGCCGGCCCCGTGGTCGCCGCCGCGGTGATCCTGGACGACACCAAGCGCATCAACGGCCTGGCCGACTCCAAGGTGCTCACCCCGCTGCAGCGCGACAAGCTGTACGACCGCATCCGCGAGCGGGCGCTGTGCTGCGGCGTCGGCGAGGCCAGCGTCGAGGAAATCGACACCCTGAACATCTTCCACGCCACCATGCTCGCGATGCGCCGCGCGGTCGAGGGCCTGCGCCTGAAGCCGGTGAAGGTGCTGGTGGACGGCAACCGCCTGCCCACGCTGGACGTGCTGTCGGAGGCGATCGTCGGCGGCGACGCCAAGGTCAGGTCGATCTCCGCCGCCTCGATCATCGCCAAGGTCACGCGCGACCGCATGCTGATGCAGCTGCACGAGCAGTTCCCGCAGTACGGCTTCGCCGCGCACAAGGGCTATGGCACCCCCGAGCACCTGCAGGCGCTGCGCGTGCACGGCCCCTGCGTGCACCATCGCCGGCATTTCGCGCCGGTGGCGGCGCAGTTCTTCACCGAAGAGGGCGCGACGGTTTCCGTGCAGGTGCAGTGACCTCCGAAGGCCCACAGGTCATCGGATCGCGCGACAACGCCTTCCTGAAGGAGCTGCGTCGGCTGGCGCAGGACAGCAGCGCCTACCGCAAGCAGGGCCGCGTCTGGCTGGAGGGCGACCATCTCTGCCGCGCCGCATTGCAGCGCGGCATGCAGCCCAGCCACGCCGTATTCCAGTCCTCCTACTGGGACGCCTCGGGCCACGACTGGGCCGGTGCCGGCGGCAAGGCGGTGGTGATCGACGATGCGCTGTTCGCCACCGTCAGCGGCCTGGAGTCGCCGGCGCGCATGGGGTTCGTGCTGCCCCTGCCGCCGCGCGCCGGGCTGCAGCCGGATGCGCCGACCGTGGTGCTCGACGGCCTGCAGGACGCCGGCAATGTCGGGACGATCCTGCGCAGCGCGGGCGCCTTCGGCTTCCGGCAGGTGGTGGCGATCAAGGGCACGGCGGCCCTGTGGAGCCCGAAGGTGCTGCGCGCGGGCATGGGCGCGCATTTCGGCCTGCACCTCATCGAAGGCGTCGAGCCGGACGCGCTGGCCGCGCTGGCGGTGCCGCTGCTGGCCACCAGTTCCCACCAGGGCGAGTTCCTGCACGCCGCGCGGCTGCCATGGCCGTGCGCGTGGGTGTTCGGCCATGAAGGGCAGGGCGTCGGTGCGGCGCTCGCGGCCCGCGCTTCACGGTTCGTGCGCATCGTGCAGCCCGGCGGCGAGGAGTCGCTCAACGTCGGCGCGGCCGCGGCGATCTGCCTGCATGCGAGCGCGGCCGCCGCCGCCGGGGCGGCATCCCGCGGCTGACGTGCTAAGCGGCGTGGATCCGCGGACGGGTGGCGATGGCGCGCTCGTGCCGCGGCAGCGTGGCCGTGAAGGTCGTGCCGCCGGCTTCGGTGGATTCGAGGTGGAGCTGCCCGCCGTGCGACTGCACGATCTCCCGGCAGATGTACAGGCCCAGCCCCAGCCCGCTGGTCTCGCGCGCTTCGCCATCGGCACGCTGCTGCCAGCCGCGCTCCAGCGGCTGGAAGATGCGCTCCCGCTCGCCCTCGGGGATCGGCCTGCCGTGGTTGTGCACGGACATGCTGACGTCGGCGAGCGAGGTCCACATCTTCACGGTGATGGGCGTGTCCGCCGCGCCGTACAACAGCGCATTGGCGAGCAGGTTCGACACCAGCTGGCCCATCCGGCCTTCGTCCCAGCTGCCGTTGAAGTCTCCGTCGGCCTCCAGCACGATCAGCCGCACCGGGTGCCTGATCTGCGTTTCGTCCACGACCTTCGCCACCTGCTCGGCCAGGTTGCCCGGCGTCCGCACGATCGGCATCACGCCGTCCGCCTGGGCGCGGGTGAAGTCCACCACCTGCTCGATGATCCCCTTGATGCGCAGCGCCGCGTTGTTGATCGGGGCGACCGCCGCGGGCGTGAGCTGCCCGGTGCGCTGCAGGACGGCCGCGCTCATCATGATGGTGCCCAGCGGATTGCGGATGTCGTGGCCGAGGATGCCGATGAACAGCTCCATCGCGCTGCCGGTCTGCTTGGTATAGCGGCCGACCGATTCCGCGATGGCCTGGTCGATCGCCTCGTTGAAGCGGGTCAGGTCCGTCAGGTCTTCCGGCTCGGTGCCGCCGCCATGGCGGGCCCAGATCTTCAGCACGCTCGCGCGCAGCGCGCGGTACTCCGTGATCATGGCGTCCACGGCGAAGCCGGCGACCATGCGGAAGTCGGCGTGGGTCTCCGCCGGCGTCGGCAGGTGATTGCGCGGCCCGAGACCCTTGCCCTTGGCGTCCTGCTGCGCGGCGGACTGCGGCTGCGACAGGTCCGCGGCGATGGTCTTCAGGATCTCGGCTGCGTGGTCCCGCAGGGCGACCGGATCGAGGGCCTTGCCGTCGTGGTCGACGGTCGCCGCGAACTCGTCCCAGGCCAGCAGGATCTCCTCGGCTTGCAGGTTCAGGAATTCGGAAAGGCGGGGTCGCGACAGCGAAGACGCCGTGCGCCCTTGCCCCTGGTCGGGCGTGTTCAAAGCCGAGGCTTGCATGGCTGCACCTGAAAAACGGCGCCGATGCGGACTGACCGGGCGCGGACGCCCCGCGGCTTCGGGCACGAAGGAAACCGCGTCAGCAGGAGCCGCCAGTGTAGGTGCATTCGGCGCGGGGCGTCGCATCAGGCTGTTGCCCGTGGACGCATGAGCCTGCGGTAGGAGCTCTCGTCGGCGGCGTAGCAGGCGCACGCCACGGCCTCCAGGCCCTTGCGGTCCAGGAGCATCAGCATGCCGCGGCGGTATGCGATGAGCCGCGCCTGCTGGAGCCCGTTGGCCGCGCGCGTGACGCCGGCGCGGCGCACGCCGAGGCGCGCGGCCAGGGACTCGTGCGTGGCGTGCAGTTCGCCGGCCAGTACCCGGTCTCCGGCCACCAGCAGCCAGCGCGCCAGCCGCTGGTCGAGCCGGTGGTGCCGCGTGCAGACCGCCGATTGGGCCATCTGCGCCAGGGCGACCAGCAGGTACCGCTGGAGGCGTTGGGCCAGCGGCGCGCTGTCCGCCATCGCAGCGCGCAGCGCCGCCGCGCCGATGCGCAAGGCGTTGCCGGGGCTCGTCACGGTGGCGAGCACCTCCGAGACGGAACCGCCCAGCAGCAAGGGAAGGCCCACCATGCCTTCGCGGCCGACCAGCGCCACTTCGAGGTTGTCTCCGTGGCCGGCGTGGCCCACGGACAGGGAGATCACTGCGCCCGCCGGGAACCAGGCGTGCGTCATGCGCCCGCGGGGTTCCGCCAGGACCTGCCCCGCCACCAGTGCGATCGTTTCGCAGTCCTTCGTGATCCGCGCGCGGTCGAGGTCGGGCAGGGAGGCCAGCAAGCCGTTGCCGGGCGTGGATTTTTCAGGTCGGGAGACCAATGCGTTCTCCATGAGCAAGCGAAGAGTGGACCGCCCGTGGCGCCGCGTCTGCGCGGCAGCGTACACACAGGAGGTTGGGTACGGTGTCGTACAGACGCGCCCGGCTGGCTGATCCATGCTGCGCCCCAGGACAAGGGGCATGACCATGAACAGACGAATTGGCGGCATTGCGCCGTGGCTGGCGGCGCTGCTGCTGGCCGTCACCCTCGCGGGCTGTGGCGGAGGCGGTGGACGCGACCCGATCCTCGGCTTCGATGGCCCGCCGCTGCCGCCCACGGTGACCGCGGTCGCGCCGCTGAATGGCGCGACGGGCGTCGCCATCAACAACACCCTGATCAGCGCGGACTTCAGCGAAAGGATGCAGCCGTTCGGCGGCGCGGCGACGTTCGTTGTCACCTGCGCGGCGCCCTGCGTTTCCCCGACCGGCACCGTGAGCCTGGACGCAACGAACCGCGTCGCCACCTTCGCACTGGCCCCGGGCGCGCTGCTCGATCCGCTGACACGCTATACGGCCACCGTCGCCGGCGCGCGCAGCAGCGTGACCGGCCTGGCGATGACCGCGCCTTACGTGTGGCGCTTCACCACCGGCATCGCGGCGGATACGACGCGACCGCGCGTCATCCTGACGGTTCCGGCAACCACGTCTCCGGGTCCGACGGCCGGGGTTCCCGCCAACACCGCCGTGACGGCGACCTTCACCGAGGACATGGCGCCGGCGAGCATTTCGGCCGCGACCTTCACCCTCGCGTGCGCGGCTCCGTGCACCGCGCCCACCGGCACCGTGACCTATGCGGTCGGCGCCCGCACGGCCGTGTTCACGCCGTCGGCTCCGCTGCAGACCGGCCGCACCTACACGGCGACGGTCACCTCCGGGGCGACCGACCTGGCCAGGAACGCGCTCGCCGGCAACCAGGCGCCGCTGCCCGCGGCCAGCGACTACGTCTGGACCTTCACGACGGTGGCTCCGGTGCCGCCCGCGAACGTTTCGGTGCGCAGCACGACCCCCGCGGACAATGCAACCAACGTCTGCCTCGATGCATCGGTCAATGCCACCTTCCGCGTGCCGTCCGGCTTGCGGATGCATCCCGCCACGATCGATTCAGCCCGCTTCACCGTGACCGGCCCCGGCGGCATCAACGTGATGCCGTCCTCCGTGGTGCTCGACGTAGCCACCGGCCGCATCGCCACCTTCACGCCGCTCGCGCCGCTGGTGGCCGGTGGGTCCTACACGGCCCGGATCCGCGGCGGCGCGACCGGCGTGCAGGACCTCGCCGTTCCCGGCAACACCATGGCAGCCAACTACCTCTGGGACTTCACGGCCGTCAGCTGCGTCCCCGTGACCCCGATCCCGCTGGGCGCCGCCACCACCTTCGGCATCTTCGGCGGCTCGGCCGGCACGACCAACGACGGCATCCGGACCGTCGTCAACGGCGACATCGGGACGACGGGTGTCTCGACCACGGTCACCGGCTTCCACGACGCCGGCCCGGGCTGCACGTACACGGAGACCCCGCTGAACGTCGGCACCGTCAACGGCCTGATCTACACGGCAGCGCCGCCGCCCACGCCGGCCTGCCCGTCGGAAGGCACGGCGGTCACGTTCGCCGTGGCGACCCAGGCCCGCGCCGACGCGCTGGCCGCCTACAACCAGCTCGTGGCGATGCCCGGCGGCCCCGACCCGGGCGCCGGCAACCTGGCCAACCGGACGCTGGCTCCCGGTACCTACACCGCGGCGGCAGGCACCTTCCAGATCGTGGGCGGCAACCTCACGCTCGATGCGGGCGGCGACGCCAACGCGATCTGGGTGTTCCAGATGGCCACCTCGCTGACGGTGGGCGGCCCCGGGGCGGCGTTCCCGAGCAGCGTGGTCCTCACCAACGGGGCGCAGGCGAAGAACGTCTTCTGGCAGGTGGGTTCCTCGGCGACGATCAACGCCGGAGGCGGCGGCAGGATGGTGGGCACCATCATCTCGCAGGCCGCGATCGCGGTCTCGACAGCAGGCTCCTTGCGCCTGACCACCATCGACGGACGCCTGCTCTCCCTTGGCCCGTCCGTGACCGTGGTCGACACCGTCATCAACGTGCCGGCGCCATGAACCGCGCCCCCACTCCGCTCCAGGGACGAACCATGAAGACATGCAGAAACGCGGCCGCGCTCGGCTGGCTGGCGGCGGCCGCGCTGGGGGGGACGCCCGTCCACGCGCAGGACGCCGGCTGGTACGGCGGCGGCAGCATCGGCCGCTCGGCCGTGACCATCGACGAGGAGCGCATCCGCAACGGCCTGGCCGGGCAGGGGCTCGCCACGACCGAATTCTCCGAGCGGGATCGCGACACCGCCTTCAGGCTGTTCGGCGGCTACCAGGTCAACCGGTACTTCGGCGTCGAGGGCGGCTGGTTCGACATGGGCGAAATGGGCTATACCGCCGGCACGCGGCCGGCCGGCTCGCTGCGCGGTGACGTCAGGCTTCGCGGCGTGAACCTGGACCTCGTCGGCAGCTTTCCCGTCACCGATCGCCTCTCGCTGCTCGGGCGCATCGGCGGCGCGTATGTCCAGACCCGTGGATCGTTCGCGGCCTCCGGCGCCGTGGTCAACCCCTATGGGGCCGCCAGCACCAGCGAACGCAATTTCGGCGCGAAGGTCGGCGTCGGCGTGGGCTGGCGGCTGAACGAGTCGTGGGAACTGCGGGCCGAGGCCGAACGCATGCGCATCGACGACAGCGTCGGCAACAAGGGCCATGTCGACCTGCTCAGCTTGAGCGCGGTCTATCGCTTCGGTGCGACGACGCCCGTGGCGCGCTCGGCTGCGCCGGCGCCAGCGCCGGTGATGGTCGTGGCGGCCCCCGTGCCGCCTCCGCCGCCTCCGCCGCCCGCACCCGTGGTCGTCGTGCCGGCGCCGATGGCCGCGCCCGCGCGGATGGTCACGGTGCACTTCTCGGCCGACGCGCTGTTCGACTTCGACCGCGCCACGTTGCGCGCCGAGGGCGCCCGCGAACTCGATGCCTTCGCCAGGGACTTGCGCAACGTGCAGTTCGACAAGGTCCTGGTGGTCGGCCACACCGATCGCATCGGAACCGCCCCGTACAACGAACGGCTGTCGAAGCGCCGCGCCGAGTCGGTCGCGAATTACCTGGCACAGGCCGGGCTGCCGGCCGCCCGCGTGTCCAGCAATGGCGCGGGGGAGAGCGCACCGGTGACCCGCTCCGGCGATTGCCGCGGCAACGCACCGACGCCGACGCTGATCGCCTGCCTGCAGCCCGATCGCCGCGTGGAAGTCCACGTGGACGGCATGCGCTCCGGCGCACCCTGAAGAGGGAGAACGACGTGGACAGCGCACCGGCGCCCCAGCCCCAGGGCATGCGCCGACCCTGGGAGAAGCACTTCAGGATCGCGGTCGTCCTGTCGGCTGTCGCCTTCGCCGTCGCGGAGTTCTGGAACCTCATGGCCGGATCCGCGATCGGCGCCGTGGCGCTGTTCGTGGTCCTGCGACCGCTGTTCATGCGCCGCAACCGGAACCGGCAGCAGGAGCGGTGAGCTATTCGGCGGTGCGATCGGGCAGCAGCCGGTCGTATTCCTTCTTCACCACCGCGTAGCACTCGCACGCCCGCCGCTCGATCGCGGGGCGATCCAGCACGCTGATGCGGCCGCGTTCGTAGCGGATCAGGCCGTCCTTCTGCAACTGGCCCGCCACGTCGCTGATGCTGGCGCGGCGCACGCCCAGGATGTTGGACAGCAGCTCCTGCGTCATGACGAGCTCGCTGGAATGCAGCCGGTCCAGCGTCAGCAGCAGCCAGCGGCACATCTGCTGGTCCAGCGCATGGTGCCGGTTGCACACCGAGGTCTGCGCCATCTGGGTGATCAGCGCCTGCGTGTAGCGCAGCAGCAGGTGCAGCACCGGGCCGCCCCGGTTGAATTCCTGCAGCAGCAGCCTGGCGTCGAGCCGGAAGCCCTCGCCGGCGGCCTGCACGACCGCCTGGCTCGACGTCGACTCGCCGCCCATGAACAGCGATACGCCGACGAGCCCCTCGTTGCCGACCACGGCGATCTCCGCCGAGGCGCCGTTCTCCATCACGTAGAGCAGCGAGACGATGGCCGTGGTGGGGAAATAGACGTGCGCGGGCTTGGCGCCGGAGTCGAACAGCACCTGGCCCAGGCGCATGGCCACCGGCTGCAGGTGCGGCGCGACGCGCTCCCACTCCGCGGGGCCCAGTGCCGACAGGAGCCAGTTGGTTCGAGGGTCCGGCGTTGCTGTCATCGGTGCGACCCAGTATAGGGCGCGCGGCGTGGACGATGGGTCCGTACGCTAGCGAACAGACGCCGCCCGCTGAGGCTCTTACCCTGCAGTCTGGTGGCGATGCGCAGGCATTCGCCAACCGATTCCTCGTTGATCTGGAGCCTTCATGAACACCCCCCGTCTCGTCTTTTCCGCGGCGCTTGCCGCCTCCCTCGTCGTGCTGTCCGGCTGCGCAGTGACGCGCGGCCAGGAGTCCGTCGGCGCCTACGTCGATGACGCCGCGATCACCACCACCATCAAGGCCCGCTTCGTCGACAACCGCCAGGTGGACGCCGCCAGCATCAAGGTGGAAACGCTCAACGGCACCGTGCTGCTGTCGGGCTTCGCCAAGAACGGCAACGAGCGCATCGCCGCCGAGACCATCGCGCGCAACACGTCCGGCGTGCGCAACGTCCGCAATGAAAT
Source organism: Ramlibacter sp. (assembly GCA_021323335.1). Taxonomy (GTDB): domain Bacteria; phylum Pseudomonadota; class Gammaproteobacteria; order Burkholderiales; family Burkholderiaceae_C; genus Ramlibacter. The sequence continues at coordinate 689 of JAJTCN010000089.1, read as the reverse complement.
CATCGTCCGGCCGTAAGGACGCCCAGTGACCTGCATCCTGCGCAAGGCCGCCGCCGCCCTGGCCATCGCCGTGCTGGCCGCGCCAGGCTGGGCAGCGGGTCCGCCCGCATCCCAGGCCGACAGCAAATACCAGCAGGAGCGCGCGCGCTGCCTGTCCGGCCAGTCCGGCCAGGCCCAGGAGACGTGCCTGAAGGAAGCCGGTGCCGCGCTCGACGAAGCGCGGCGCGGCAGCCTCGGGGCCACGAGCGCCGCTGAACTGGAGCGCAACGCCACGCTGCGCTGCGAGGCGCAGCCTCCGGCCGACCGCCCGGCCTGCATCCAGCGGATCCTCGGCGGATCCGCCGACGGCAGCGTCGGCGGCGGCGGCGTGATCCGGCAGACCGAGACGCCGGCCAGGTAGGGCCCGGGGCCGCGCACTGCCGCGGCCCGCGTCCCGCATCCCCTCTCCCAAGGGGGGAGCTTCCCCCTCGCGCTATAATCAGCGGCTTTCCCGCAAACCAGCGTACGCCCTAGCGCATCCAGCACTCCCCCCGACAAAAGCAACATCGAGAGCACGCTTTCGATCGCGTCCTGGGCGTACCCGCATCAACACCGGAGAACCCAGTGCTTTCGTCGCTTCAGGGAGCTTTCCCGCCCGCCATCCTGGCGCTCGCAGACGGCACGGTCTTTATCGGCAACTCGATCGGAGC
>JAJTCN010000088.1 GCA_021323335.1 Ramlibacter sp. | reverse complement strand
CGCATCTACGGCCCCGGCGCGAACAATCGCTACGACGAAACCATCGCCACCACGCTGTTCCAGTCGGTCGGCAGCGAGGACTGCCTCTACCTGAACGTGTGGCGGCCCACCGGCTCGGCGGCCAACCTGCCGGTGATCGTGTTCTTCCACGGCGGCAGCAATGTCTCCGGTTACACCGCCGACCCGATGTACGACGGCGCGGCGCTGGCGAAAGCCGCGAACGCCGTGGTCGTCACGCCGAACTTCCGCCTCGGCATCCTCGGCTTCCTCAACGCCGGGCCGCTGAAGACAGGAGACCCGGCGACGGACTCCGGCAATTTCACGCTGCTGGACAGCATCAAGGCATTGGAGTTCGTGCGCACGAACGCGCGCGCCTTCGGTGGTGACGCGGACAATGTGACGATCATGGGCCAGTCCGCCGGCGCCATCAACGTGTGGGCGCTGCAGACGTCGCCCGCCATGACGGCGCGCAGCCCGAGGCTGTTCCACCGCACCGTGCCCTTGTCGGGTGGCATCTCGCTGGCGAGCAACCTGCCGCCGTACCGCATCCCCACGCTGTCGCCGGCGTCGACCTATGCCGCTCAGGCCACCCTGCTGTTGCAGAACCTCGTGATCGCCGACGGGTTGGCCGCTGATGCGCCATCCGCGGACGCCTACATCGCGGGCCGCACGCCCGCGCAGCTGGCGGCCTACCTGCGCGCGAAATCGACGTCCGACCTGTTCACGACGCTGCTTGTCCGCATGCCGTCGGCGGCTGGCTCCGGGCCCATCCCGGATGGCGCGATCGTCGCCACGGACCCGATTGCGGCGATCCTCACCGGCAACTACGTGAAGGTGCCGGTGCTGGCCGGCAACACCCGCGACGAAGGCAAGTTGTTCCCGTCCTTCCTGCCGCTGGTGGGCGGCGCCGGCAACGCGCGGCTGGTGACGGATGCGCAGTTGTTCAACAACCACTTTGCGTACAACCCCAACGCCGCGCCGCAGACCACCATCGAGCAGTGGATCGCGCCGTCGTACCTGCCGGCCAATGCGCCCGTTACTGGCTTCACCGCGCGTGCCGAGTTCCTGAACAGCATCTTCTTCCTGGCCAGCCGCGACAACGTGCTGGATGCGCTGAAGACGCAGCAGGGCGAAGTCTGGTACTACCGGTTCGACTGGGACGAGCAGCCGGCGCCGTGGAACGAGATCTACGGCGCAGTCCACGTGGTGGACCTGCCCTTCATCTTCGGCAACTTCGGTCCTTCCCTGTTCGGCAACGTATGGTTCAACGACGCCAACCGGCCGGGCCGGCTGGAGTTGTCCGGCACGGTGATGCGCACGCTCGCCACCTTCGCGCGCAGCGGCAACCCCAACAACGCGGCGCTGGGCGTGGCCTGGCCGGCGTGGCCGGGCAAGCTGGTGTTCGACGCGACGCCCACGCAGCAGGCGATCAGCGTCGAGTGACGACGGGGCACCGTAAGGAAGAAGGATGATTCCGTTCAGTTCGAATTACGTGACCTGCGCCGGCCGCGAGATCCACTACACGGAGTGGGGCGCGCAGCACCCGCGCACGGTGATCGCCTGGCACGGCCTGGCGCGCACCGGGCGCGACATGGACGAACTGGCGCAGTCCCTGTCCGACCGGTACCGGGTGATCTGCCCCGACACGATAGGACGCGGCTACAGCCAGTGGAGCCCGGACCCGCGCAATGAATACCGGCTGGAGTTCTACGCGCAACTGGCCGCGGACCTGTTCGCCCAGCTGGGCGTCGAGCGCGCGCATTGGGTGGGCACGTCCATGGGCGGCGCCATCGGCATGGTCTGCGCGTCGGGGCTGTTCCAGCCCGGGCTGCGGGATCGCATCCAGAGCCTCGTGCTCAACGACAACGCGCCGCGGCTCGCCGCTGCCGCGGTGCAGCGCATCCGCGACTACGCGGGCAATCCGCCCGCGTTCGCGACCATGGCGGAACTCGAGGCCTTCTTCCGCCAGGTCTACAAGCCGTATGGCTGGCTGACCAACGCCCAATGGCGGCGGCTGACGGAGACGTCGATGCGGCGCCTCCCGGATGGCCGCGTGACGCCGCACTACGACCCGGCGATGGTGCGCCAGTTCGTCGACCATCCGAACGACTACGACCTGTGGGAGCACTACGACGCCTTGCAGGCGCCCGTGCTGCTGCTGCGCGGCGCCGAGTCGGACCTGGTGTTGCCGGATGCGGCGGCGGAGATGCTGGAGCGCGGCCCCGGCAAGCGCGGCATGGCGCGGGTCGTCGAGGTGCCGGGCTGCGGCCATGCGCCGGCGCTGAACGTGCCGGACCAGCTGGACCTGGTGCGGTCGTTCATCGAAGCCAGCGAACGCTGGACGTGATGGAAGCCGGGGTGCGTTTCACGCAACCCGGCCTACGGGAGCGGCTTTCGTAGGCCGGGTTGCGCGCAGCGCACCCCGGCGTCCTAGCCCGCAGCGCCGAGCGCCATCGCCCGCTGCTTCTGCGCCGCCAGCGCCTGCGGATCCGGCGCGGCCTGCGTGGGCCAGCCGGCGAGATGCTGCTGCGCGATATGGCCCAGCGCGGCGATCCACGCATCGTCGTCGTTCAGGCACGGGATGTACCGGAACGCCTGGCCGCCCGCATGCAGGAAGGCGTCGCGCGCTTCCTGCGCGATCTCTTCCAAGGTTTCCAGGCAGTCGCTGGTGAAGCCCGGGCACACCACGTCCACGCTCTTCGTTCCCTGGCGCGCCAGTTCCACCAGCGTCGGCTCGGTGTACGGTTCCAGCCACTTCGCCTTGCCGAAGCGGGACTGGAAGGTCACGCTGTACTGCGAAGGCGCGAGCCCCAGCCATTCCGCCAGCAGGCGCGCCGTCTTGCGGCATTCGCAGTGGTACGGGTCGCCGAGGTGCAGCGTGCGTTCCGGCACGCCATGGAAGCTCATGACGAGGTGCTCGCCGCGCCCATGCTCGCTCCAGTGGCGCTGGATGCGCTGCGCCAGCGCCTGCAGGTAGCCGCGGTCGTCGTGGTAGCGGTTGACGAAGCGCAGCTCCGGGATGTTGCGCCGGGTGCCGCTCCACTGCGCCACCGCATCGATCACGCTGGCCGTCGTGGTGCCCGAATACTGCGGGTAGGCGGGCAGCACCAGGATGCGGGTCGCGCCGGCATCCGCGAGCGCATCGAGCTGGCTGGCCATCGAGGGGTTGCCGTAACGCATCGCATACGCCACGCGCACCTTGTGGCCGTGTTCACCCAGCCACCCTTGCAGGCGCTTGGCCTGCCGCTCCGTCCACACCTTCAGCGGCGAACCCTCCTTCGTCCAGACCGTCGCGTACTTCGCGGCGGACTTGGAGGACCGCAGCGGCAGGATCACGCCGTGCAGCAGCGGCAGCCACACCGCCCGCGGGATCTCCACCACCCGCGGGTCGCTCAGGAACTCCGCGAGGTAGCGCTTCACCGCGGCGGGCGTGGGCGCGTCGGGCGTGCCGAGGTTGCAGAACAGGACGGCGGTGACGGGTGCCTGCCCGTGCGCGTGCGCGCGGGCAGGGGCAGGGCGGTCGGATGCGGGCATGAGGTATTCTCGCCGCCATGCTGGAACCGGGGAAAATCAAGGCCATCACCATCGATCTCGACGACACGCTGTGGCCCATCTGGCCGGTGATCGAACGGGCGGAAAAGGCGCTGCACGACTGGCTCGCGGCGCACGCCCCGATGGCCTCGGCGCTGTTCGCCAACCCGGCGGCCCTGCGCGAGATCCGCACCGAGATGGGCAACTCGCGCCCCGAACTCAAGCACGACATGAGCGCGCTGCGGCGCGAGTCGATCCGCCTGGCGCTGTACCGCGCGGGCGAAAACCCGCTGCTGGCCCAGGAGGCCTTCGACGTCTTCTTCGCCGAGCGGCAACGGGTGACGCTGTTCGACGATGCGCTGCCGGCACTGGAATTCCTGGCGTCGCGCTTTCCCGTCGTCGCCCTGTCCAACGGCAACGCGGACCTGAACCGCATCGGCTTGTCGCGATTCTTCCGCGCCGCCATCCATGCGCGCGAATTCGGCGTCGGCAAGCCGGACCCGCGCATCTTCCACGCCGCGGCCGGCGCCGTCGACGTGCAGCCCGAGGACGTGCTGCACATCGGCGACGACGCCACGCTCGACGCGCTGGGTGCGCTGAATGCCGGCATGCAGGCGGCGTGGCTGAACCGCGAAGACAAGCTCTGGCCGCACGAGCAGGAGCCGCAGGTGACGCTGACCGAACTCGGCGCGCTGCGCGAGTTGCTGGGCTAATCGCGCGACGGGCTCACCACGGCCCGTGCAGCAGCAGGACGACCAGCAGGTAAGCGACCATCGCGCCGATCGCCGCCGCCCAGTTGAACTTGCCGCGCTCGGGCACCAGCCGGTTCACGTTCATCGCCACCTTGAGGGAATAGAAGATCACGAGGACCGTGAACAGGAATGCGGCGCCGCTGGCGTAGGCGATGGTGAGCAGGCGCGCGGCGAGGTCCCCCGCAACGAACACCAGGGCCAGGCCGATGGAGGCACGCAGGGCGCCGTACCCGGCCAGCCACGCCACGGGAAAGAAGAAGGCAAGCCAGCGGACGGGATGCGCCGGCTGCGCGTCCCACAGCCGGAAGATGGGGTCATCGAGCCGCGGCCAGAACGACTGCGCCCGGGCACCGGTTCCGCAATCCTTGCAGGAATTCACCGGCGCGGACGTCTCCGCGCCGCATGCCAGGCATTTCATCGGCATCCTCTCCTCGGCCCGTTCTTGATCGATCTGGTTTTTAGATCGTTTCCGGAATCGTTGCGCGTTCGGGAGGCGTCGTCAAATTCCGAACGGGTGAGGCGTGGCGTGTGTGCCACCTCGTTGGCAGCCACGCTGGCTCAGGAGCGCGGGAGGCTGTCGACGACCTGCAGCGCGGACCGCACGGCGCCTTCCAGCGTCGCCGGATAAGGGCCGTCCACGTAGTCGCCGCAGGCCCACAGGCCCGGCGCGATCGCGTGCGCGGGCCGCTGCAAGGCGGGCGTGCAGGCGAAGGTCGCGCGCTTCTCCACCACCGTCTGCAGCGGCTGCACCTGCCAGCCGAGCGCGCGTGCTTGCGCAACCACCTGGCTTTCGATCGCCGCCTTGTCCGCGCTGCTCGCGCTCACCACGAAAGCCAGCAGGCCCGCGGGTCCGCCCAACTGGCTTCGGTCGAAGACGAACTGCGCCGGCGCGTCGACGCCGGTGCGAAGGGCGAGCATCGGCAAGGGCAGGCGCGGCCCGCCGGTGGCATAGACGGTGGCGATGGCTTCGAAGGCGAGCGCCTGCGCGGCTTGCACCCAGGCCGCGGCGTCGGCGCCGCTGGCGGCGACGAGCCGCGCCGCTTCCGTCGACGGCACCGCCAGCACCACGTCGTCGAACGCGGCCCCGTCGACGCGCCAGCCGGCGGCATCGCGCCGCACGGCGTGGACGCGTTCGCCGATGCGGACCTGCGCACCGTGCGATTCCAGCCAGGCGGTCGCGGCTTCCGGCAGCACGCGCCCGAGGTCCTGCCGCGGCAGCAGCAGGTTGGAGCCGCGCCACGGCGCATGGCCGCGGCCGAACAGGCTGTCGCGCAGCACGCGCAGGAACACCTGGCCGCTGGCGCGCGCGGCCGGCGTGTTCAGCGCGGCCACGCACAAGGGATCGACCAGGTCTTCGCGCACCCGTGGCGTCAGGTCGCGCGTGAGTTCGGCCACGGTCGCCGCGGGCGGGCAGGCGAAGCCGGCACGTTGCCAGCCGGCGGCGGCGCGCAGCAGCGAGGACTTGTCCCGCCAGGTCCAGCCGCGGGCGCAGAGGATGCCCGCCGCCGCATCGAAGGGGCTCGGCCAGTCCGGCAGCGCGAGGCCGCAGCCTTGCGCATCGCGCAGCACCAGAGGCAGCCGCAACAGCACGTCCGCCGGACGCACGCCGACACGCTCCATGAGGCGCAGGGTTTCGACGTAGGCACCGATCAGGATGTGCTGGCCGTTGTCGACCCGCACCGTGCGACCGTCCGGCATGTCCAGCGCCAGGGTGCGCGCGCGCCCGCCCGGCGTGCGCGTGGCTTCGTACAGGGCGACGTCGCAGCCCCGCTCGACCGCCGCGACGGCGGCGGCGAGCCCGGCCCAGCCGGCGCCGACGATGGCCACGCGGCGCGCCACTACATCTTTCCGAGCGCTTGCACCTTCCACGCCAGCCAAAGCTTGCGCACCGGGGTGAGGCTGATGCGCTGCTTGAGCACCTGGAAGTCCTCCGCCTCGATCTCGCGCAGCAGGGTGCGGTAGATGCTGGCCATCATCAGGCCCGGCTTCTGCGCCCGGCGGTCCTGCGCCGGCAGCAACGCGAGCGCTTCGTCGTAGAGCGCGTGTGCACGCTGTGCCTGGAAGCGCATCAGCGCCACGAAGCGCTCCGAGTGGTTGCGCTGCAGGACCTCGTGGGCCTTGACCTCGAACTGCTGCAGTTCGTTGACCGGCAGGTAGATGCGCCCGCGCATCGCGTCCTCGCCGACGTCGCGGATGATGTTGGTCAGCTGGAATGCCAGCCCCATCTTCTGCGCGTAGTCGGTGGTGGCAGGCTGCGTCTGGCCGAAGATGCGCGCGGCCACCTCGCCGACCACGCCGGCCACCAGGTGGCAGTAGCGCTGCAGGGCGGGGAAGTCGAGGTAGCGCGTCTGCTCCAGGTCCATCTCGCAGCCGCGGATGACGGCCTGCAGGTGCGACTGCTCGATGCCGAAGACGGGCACGTGCGGCATCAGCGCCTTCATCACCGGGTGGGAGGGCTGGCCGTTGAAAGCCTTGGCCACTTCGACCTGCCACCAGGCGAGCTTGGTCCGGGCCACGCCGGGGTCGGTGACCTCGTCCACCACGTCGTCGACTTCGCGGCAGAAGGCGTAGAAGGCGGTGATCGCCGCGCGGCGCGGCGGCGGCAGGAAGAGGAAGGCGTAGTAGAAGCTGCTGCCCGAGGCGGCGGCCTTCTGCTGGACGTACTGTTCTGGCGTCATGCGGTCGTGATTCTCACATCCAGGCACTGCGCCACAGCATCGGCAGGGCATCGAGGGGGCCGATCTTCGGCCGGTGCTCCAGCGTCCGGTGCCCGAGCCGCTCGATGCGCTCCAGGATGCGCAGGCCGCCTTGCACCACCAGCCGCAGCTCCCAGCCCGCGCGGCCGGGGACGCGATGCACCAGCGGCGCGCCGGCCAGCATCAGCGCGCGCGACCAGCCGCAAAGCTCGGCCACCAGCTCCGGTGCGCGCGGGTTCGATGCCCAAGCCTGCGGCGCGGCAGGGTCGATGCCGAAACGGCGGCAATCGTCGGCCGGCAGGTAGTAGCGCCCGCGCGGCACGTCCACGCCGAGGTCCTGCCAGAAGTTGATCAATTGCAGGGCGCTGCAGATGGCGTCGCTGCGGGCCAGCGAGGCATCGTCGTCGACGCCATAGAGATGGAGCAGCAGGCGGCCGACCGGATTGGCGGACCGCGCGCAATACGCCAGCAGCTCGGCGCGGTCCGCGTAACCGGCCGCGTCGCGCGACTTGCAAACGTCCTGCGTGAAGGCGTCGAGCAGGTCGAACAACGGGCGCGGCGGGAGGTGGAAGTCGCGCGCGGCGACGGCGAGCGGGCCGAACACGGCGGGCCAGCGCTGCGAAGCCGCGCCGCCCGACAGCGCGGCGGAAAGGTCGGACCGGTACGCCTCGAGGTCCCGCAGGCGCTCGGCCGCGGTCGCCGGGCCCTCGTCGGCGATGTCGTCGGCCGTCCGCGCGAACCAGTAGATCGCGGCGATCGGCCGCCGCAGGTGCGGCGGACAGAGCCAGGAGGCGACGGGGAAGTTCTCGTAGTGTTCGGCCGGGTCGCGCCGAATGTCGGGAGGCGGGGTCACGGGCGGGATTGTCGCTTGACAAGCTCGACCGGTTTTTCTAGATTACTAACCGGTCAGTCATTAACTCCCAGCTAAGACTTCCTGCCTATCCTTCCACCCACCCTGACTTCGGTTTCCCCCGCGATGAAAGTTCCATCCCTGCAGCGCCTCGCGTGGGCAACCGCCACGCTCGTCCCTCTCGTCCTGCTCGGCTGCGCCCGCACCGAACCCCCGGCCGAGCCGGTCCGCGCCGTCAAGGTCATCACCATCGGGGTGGCGCCACTGCAGTCCAGCCAGGAGTTCTCCGGCGAGGTGCGTGCCCGGGTCGAATCGCGGCTGGGGTTCCGCGTCGGCGGCAAGATCACCCGGCGCAGCGCCGAGGTGGGCCAGCATGTGAAGGCGGGCACGGTGCTCGCCATGCTCGATCCGCAGGACTACCGGCTGGCCGCCGAGGCGGCTCGCGCGCAGGTGGCCGCCGCCACCACCAACCGCGATCTCGCCGCTGCCGACTACAGGCGCTACCTCACGCTGCGCGAGCAGAACTTCATCAGCGGCGCCGAGCTCGAGCGGCGCGACGCGACGCTGAAGGCCGCGCAGGCGCAGGTGGAACAAGCCCAGGCGCAGCTCGCATCGCAAGGCAACCAGGCCAAGTACACCAACCTGGTCGCCGATGTCTCGGGCGTCGTCACCGCGGTGGAGGCGGAGCCCGGCCAGGTGGTGTCCGCCGGCACGCCGGTCGTGCGCATCGCCGCCGACGGCCCGCGCGACGTCGTGTTCTCGGTGCCGGAGGACAAGGTGACGGCCATCCGCGCGGGCAGCGCGGTCAGCGTCAAGCCCTGGGCCAGCGCGCTGCAGCTCACCGGCCGCATCCGCGAAGTGGCGGCGAGCGCCGACCCGGTGACGCGCACCTATCCGGTCAAGGTGTCCCTGCAGGGCGAGACCCAGCCTCCGCTCGGCGCCACCGTCACCGTCATCCCCCAGTCGCTGAGCATGGCCGGCACGCCCGTGGTCAAGGTGCCGACCAGCGCCTTGCGCCAGGAAGGGCAGGGCACGGCGGTGTGGGTGCTGGACAAGGCCACCATGACGGTGAAGTCGCAGCCGGTGCAGGTGGCCACCGCCGACGGCAACGACGCGGTCATCGGCGCGGGCCTGTCGCCCGGCATGACCGTGGTGTCCGCCGGCGTGCACGTGCTGTCACCGGGACAGAAGGTCTCCATCTGGCAGGACAAGGCCACCTCGCCGGCGCCCGTCGCCGCGCAAGCCGCGACCGGCAAGGTCGCCGCCGGCGGCGCGCAGGCCGCCACCCTTCCCGCCAAGCGCTGAGGCTGCCATGCAAGACGCACCGGAGCGCGAGCGCTTCAACCTTTCGCGCTGGGCGCTGCAGCACCCGGCGCTGACGCGCTACCTGATGGTGGTGCTCATGCTGCTGGGCGCCGCCGCCTACTTCCAGCTCGGGCAGGACGAGGATCCGCCGTTCACCTTCCGCGCGATGGTGGTCCGCGTGTTCTGGCCGGGCGCCACCGCGCAGCAGGTGGCCGAGCAGGTGACGGACAAGATCGAGCGGACCCTGCAGGAAGTGCCGTACTCGGACGTGATCCGCAGCTACTCCAAGCCGGGCGAGGCGCTGATCATCCTGCAGATCAAGGACTCGTCGAAGCCCAACGAGGTGCCCAACGTCTGGTATTCGGTGCGCAAGAAGGTCGGCGACATGCGCGGCACCTTGCCGGCCGGCGTGGTGGGCCCCTTCTTCAACGACGAATTCGGCGACGTCTACGGCGTGATCTATGCGCTCGAAGCCGACAGCGGCTACAGCTATGCGGAAGTGAAGACCTTTGCCGACGACGTGCGCCAGCAACTGCTGCGCGTCCCCGACGTGGCGAAGGTGGAGCTGTTCGGCGTGCAGGACGAGAAGCTGTACGTGGAGATCTCGCAGAAACGGCTGGCGCAGCTCGGCCTGGACCTGAACCAGGTGCTGGCGCAACTCGGGCAGCAGAACGCGGTGGAGTCGGCGGGTGCGGTGCAGACGCCGCTGGACATCGTGCAGGTCCGCGTGGGCGGCCAGTTCGAGGCGGTGCAGCAGCTGCGCGACATGCCGATCCGGGGCGCCGGCGGCAACCAGCTCAAGCTGGGCGACCTGGCCGAGGTGAAGCGCGGCTACGTCGACCCGCCGCAGGTGAAGGTGCGCCACGGCGGCAAGGAAGTCATCGCGCTGGGCGTGTCCATGGCCAGGGGCGGCGACATCATCCGCCTCGGCCAGTCGCTGCGCACGGCCACCGACAAGATCGACGACCACCTGCCGGCCGGCATCCGCCTGGTGCAGGTGCAGGACCAGCCCAAGGCCGTGTCCACCTCGGTCAACGAGTTCGTCAAGGTGCTGGTCGAGGCGGTCGCCATCGTGCTGGCCGTGAGCTTCCTCGCGCTGGGGCTGCACAAGCGGCCCGACGCCGCGGCGCTGCCGCTGTGGAAGCGCTGGTTCGTGGACATCCGCCCCGGCCTGGTGGTGGGCATCACCATTCCGCTGGTGCTGGCGGTCACCTTCCTGGCGATGAACTACCTGGACATCGGCCTGCACAAGATTTCGCTCGGCTCGCTGATCATCGCGCTGGGCCTGCTGGTGGACGACGCGATCATCGCCGTGGAGATGATGGTGCGGAAGATGGAGGAGGGCTACGACAAGGTCCGCGCCGCCACCTTCGCCTACGAAGTCACCGCGATGCCGATGCTCACCGGCACGCTGATCACGGCCGCCGGCTTCCTGCCCATCGGCATGGCCAGGTCCACGGTGGGCGAATACACCTACGCGATCTTCGCGGTGACGGTGATCGCGCTGGTCCTGAGCTGGTTCGTCTCGGTGTACTTCGTGCCCTACCTCGGGACGCTGCTGCTGAAGTCGCGCCCCGTCTCCAGCGAGCACCACGAGCACTTCGACACGCCGTTCTACCGGAGCTTCCGGCGCGCCGTGGACTGGTGCGTGGAGCATCGCTGGATCACCATCGGCGCCACGGTGGCGATCTTCGCGCTCGGCATCGCCGGCATGGGCAAGGTGCAGCAGCAGTTCTTCCCGGATTCGAGCCGGCCGGAGATCCTGGTGGCGCTGTGGTCGCCCGAGGGCACCTCGTTCGCCGCCAACGAGGACGCCGCCAAGCGCGTCGAGCAGCGCCTGCTGCGCGAGCCGGGCGTCGGCAGCGTCAGCACCTGGGTGGGCTCGGGGGTGCCGCGCTTCTACCTGCCGCTGGACCAGGTGTTCCCGCAGACCAACGTGTCGCAGCTGATCGTGATCCCCAAGGACCTCAAGACGCGCGAGTCGCTGCGGCGCCAGCTGCCGGCCTTGCTGGCGCAGGAATTCCCGGAGGTGCGCGGCCGCGTGACGCTGCTGCCGAACGGCCCGCCGGTGCCGTACCCGGTGATGTTCCGCGTGGTCGGCTCCGACCCGGCGCAGCTGCGCCAGTACGCCGACGAGGTGAAGGCGGTGCTGCGCGCCAGCCCCGACACCCGCGGCGTCAACGACAACTGGAACGAGGCGGTGAAGGTGCTGCGGCTGGAGGTGGACCAGGCCAAGGCGCGGGCGCTCGGCGTCACCAGCCAGTCGATCGCGCAGGCCAGCCGCACGATCCTGGCCGGCACCACCGTGGGCCAGTACCGCGAGGGCGACAAGCTGATCGACATCGTGCTGCGCCAGCCGCTGGACGAGCGCAGCGCCATCACGGACATCGGCAACGCGTACCTGCCCACCGCGTCGGGCAAGTCGATCCCGCTGACGCAGATCGCCAGGCCGGTCTTCGGCTGGGAGCCGGGGGTGATGTGGCGCGAGGGCCGCAACTACGCCATCACCGTGCAGTCGGACGTGGTCGATGGCATGCAGGGCGCCACCGTCACCGAGCAACTGATGCCCCGGCTGAAGGCGCTGGAGGCGAAGTGGACCCAGGGCTATGCGATCCAGGTGGCGGGCACGGTCGAGGAGAGCAGCAAGGGCTCGTCGTCGATCTCGGCGGGCATCCCGGTGATGCTGTTCATCACGTTCACGCTGCTGATGCTGCAGCTGCACAGCTTCTCGCGCGCGCTGCTGGTGTTCGTTACGGGGCCGCTGGGCATCGCCGGCGTCGCCGGGGCGCTGCTGGTGCTGGACCGGCCGTTCGGCTTCGTGGCGCTGCTGGGCGTGATCGCGCTGATGGGGATGATCCAGCGCAATTCGGTGATCCTGATCGACCAGATCGAGCAGGACCGGGCGCGGGGCGTGCCGGTGTGGGAGGCGATCGTCGAGTCGGCGGTGCGCCGCCTGCGCCCGATCGTCCTGACCGCGGCAGCAGCGGTGCTGGCGATGATCCCGCTGTCCCGCTCGGTCTTCTGGGGCCCGATGGCCGTGGCGATCATGGGCGGCCTGATCGTGGCAACCGTCCTGACCCTGCTGGCCCTGCCGGCGATGTATGCGGCGTGGTTCCGGGTGCGTCGCGAGCCTTCCAGCCGGTTGCCACCGGTTGCGCTGGCCGCAGCCTGAAAAGGCCGGACGCAAAGGACGCAAAGGACGCAAAGGACGCAAAGGTTACGCAAAAGTCGCAAAAGGACATCCATAAGGGTTTCTGGCTTCTTTTGCGTCCTTTGCGAAACCTTTGCGACTTTTGCGTCCGGCTGTCCGCTCCCGACTCCGGGTAAAATCGCCGGTTGACCGGATTCGAGCGGGCTGCCGGGTTCTCCTGGCGGCCCGCTTTCCCTTTCAGGCGACCGCGCGGGTGGCGAAATTGGTAGACGCACCAGGTTTAGGTCCTGACGCCAGCAATGGTGTGGGGGTT
>JAJTCN010000087.1 GCA_021323335.1 Ramlibacter sp. | reverse complement strand
CGCCAGCCGTCGATGTCGCCGGGCTTGACGAAGGTGGTCTCGATGCCGAAGCGGCGCATCGTGTAGTGCAGCAGGTTCTGCGAGCCGCCGTACAGCGCGGTGCTGGCGACGATGTGCGAACCGGCGCCCATGAGGGTGGCGATGGACAGGTGCAGGGCGGCCTGGCCGCTGGCGGTGGCGATGGCGCCGATGCCCCCTTCCAGCGCGGCGACCCGCTGTTCCAGCACCGCGTTGGTCGGGTTGCTGATGCGGGAGTAGACGTGGCCGGAACGCTCGAGGTTGAACAGGGCGGCCGCGTGGTCGCTGGATTCGAAGACGAACGAAGTGCTCAGGTGGATGGGGACGGCGCGCGCGCCGGTGGTGGGGTCGGGCGCCGCGCCCGCGTGCAGGGCGAGCGTGTCGAAACCGGGGTCCGAATAACCGGGCATGGGGCTGTCTCCTCCTGGAGCCTCGTCGCTGATGGAACTGTTCCGGATTGTGGGCTATATTCTTCAGGACACGACCCCGGGCTTGCGCGGGGCCGGTCCCAGGAGAAGCCATGAAAGTCAGCGACATCCTCCGCGTGAAGGGCAACACCCTCTATACGGTTTCGCCCGACGAGCCCTTGAGCCGCGCCATCGACACCATGGCCGAAAAGGACATCGGGTCGCTGGTGGTCATGCACCATGGCGACCTGGTCGGCATGCTCACCTTCCGCGAGGTGATCCAGTGCATCAAGGCCAACCAGCACACCGCGGGGGACATCCTGGTGCGAACGGCGATGGACGACCACCCGCTGACCTGCACGCTGGAGACGGAACTGGACGAAGTGCGCCGCATGATGCTGGAGCGCCATGCCCGCTACATGCCGGTGATGGACAAGCGCATGCTGATGGGCGTGATCAGCTTCTACGACGTCGCCAAGGCGGTCGTCGACAGCCAGAATTTCGAGAACCGCATGCTCAAGGCCTACATCCGCGACTGGCCCGCGGCGGAGGACCAGCTGCCTTCGGCGCAGCTGTAGTCCTCGCGCAGCCTGCTAGAACCAGGCGCCGCCGGCCGGCGTATCCGCCACGCCGATCACCTGCACGTGGGCATCGGCCGTTGCGCCAAGGGTGAGGTTGCGCACCGTGACGGCGTCCAGCGCCGCCGCGTCGTTGCCCACCAGGTCCTGGATGGCCCGCAACTGGTCCCGGGCCTCGTCGCGGTAGTCCACGCTGACCGTTTCGCCTTCCGCGACGGCCTCATCGAGCCGCAGCACGACGATGTTGTTCGCCGCGTGGTACAGGACGCTGTCGATGCCGACTTCCTGGCCGCCGGCATGCACGGTGAAGGCGGACTTTCCGGGCAGGTTGCCGGCGTCCAGCGCCTCGTCGTAGCGCAGGACCAGCACCTTGCCGTCGACCCGCGCCGCCATCAGGGACGGGGCGACCCCGTCGATGGCGAGGTCCTCGCTGCCGGCCAGCGAGCCCGGCGCACCCGGGTCGGGCAGCGTCAGGGTGGCGGCATTGCCGGCGGCGTCGCGGATGCTGCCGCCATTCAGGTGGAGCGCAGCCGTTCCCAGGTAGTCCAGGTCGGCGCTGGCATCGCCTGCCTGCACCGTGTACTGGAAGGTGAGCATCTGGGTGCCGCTGCCGCCGGCAAACGTCGCCATCCGGTCGACGGACCCGGTCTCCAGGGCCAGCGAGGGCTCCCCCTCGACCAGCACCGCCTCGCTGAAGCGCACGCTGATCACGATCACGTCGCCCGGTTCGTACGTCCCCGCCGCCTGAGGCGAAGCGACGATGCGCACGGTCGGCGCGTCCTTGTCGACCACGATCCCCAGCGCCGTCGATGCGACGCTGGTATTGCCGGCCGCGTCGGTCGCCGTCGCCGTGAGCTGGTGCATGCCGTCCGTGAGCGCCGCGCTCGTGATGGACCAGTTCCCGTTGCCGTCCGCCGTGGCGGTGCCCAGCGCGGTGGTTCCATCGGTGTCGTACAGCGTCACCGCCGCGCCCGCTTCCGCGGTGCCGGTGAGCGTGGGCGTCCGGTCGCGGATCAGCCCGTCGGTGGGCGAAACGCCGGAATCGCCGCCCGCCGCGAGGGCAGGTGTCGACGGTGCGCCGATGGCTGTGTCCAGCACGTAGTCCTGCGACCAGGCCACGCCGGAGCGGCCGATGGCATCCGTCACCCGCACGAGCAGCGTGCCCGAGCCCGTGAGCGTGGCGCCATAGGACCAGGTCGCGTCGCCCGCTGCAGCCGTCGCAGCATTCCACGTCGCGCCGTTGTCGAGCGACACCTGCACGAATTCGCCCGCTTGCAGCGGCGCGTCCAGGGAGCCCGAGATCACTTGCGTCGCGCCGGACGTCACGAAATCGCTGCCCGAGCGGCCCGTGTCGTCCGACAGGGTTGCGCCCGTCACGGCCGTCACCGGGGCGCTCAGGTCGACCAGCACCGGCAGCGGACGGGAGGAGGGGCCCGTGTTGCCCGCCGTGTCCGTCACGCGCGTATGCAGCAGGTGCGAGCCCTCGCCCAAGGCGCTGGAAGTGATCGACCAGGTGCCGCCGGTGGCGATGCCCTGGCCCAGCACGTTGTCGTTCGCGTCGTACAGGGTGACCAGGGCGCCCGCTTCGGCCGTGCCGGCGAAGGTGGGTGTCTCGTCGGCCGTGATGTTGTCCGTGCTGTACGTGCCCGTGTCGGAGGCGTCGGCCAGGTCCGGCGTGGAGCCTGCGACCGGTGCGGTGGTGTCGATCACGACCGTGAGCGCCTCGGAGGCCGCGCCGAGGTTGCCGGCCGCATCTTCCGCCCGCACGGTGAGGGCGTGCGTGCCTTCCGCGAGGTCCGGGGCGGTGAGGGACCAGCTGCCGTCGACCGCGGCCGTGGTGCTGCGCAGCACCGTGGTGCCGTCGGTGGCGTACAGCCGCACCGTCGCGCCGGCCTCCGCCGTGCCGCTGAAGGTGGGTGTCGTGTCGCTGGTGATGCCGTCGCTGGAGGACGCGCCCGTGTCGCTGCCCGCTTGCAGCTCGGGCGCCGGAGGCGCGTCAGGCGCCCGCGTGTCGAACGTCAACGCGGGGCGCGTGCCGGCGCCGCCGGTGTTGCCGGCCACGTCCTGCCAGCTGCCGGCGGAAATGGTGATGCTCGCCACGCCGTCGTCGGTGCCCGCCGTCGGCGTGAAGGTGGCGGTGCGGGTGGTGCCGCTCCCGGACAGCGCGCCGAGCGTGCCGCCGGAGACCGCGACGTCGCCCAGCGTGAAGCTCGCGCCCGGGTTCTCGCTGAAGGTGAAGGTGATCGTGGCGGTCTCGCCCGCGGCGAGAGCGGCACGGTCGCTGGTGATGGCCACGGTCGGTGCGGTGGTGTCGATCCTCACCGCCAGGCCGCTGGACGCGCTGCTGGTGTTGCCCGCCGCGTCGACGGCGCGCACGGTGACGGTGTGCGCCCCCTCTGCCAGGCTGCTGGAGGTGACGGACCAGTTGCCGCTGCCGTCGGCCGTCGTGCTGCCCAGCACCGTGGTGCCGTCGGTGTCGTACAGCCGCACCGTCGCACCGGCCTCCGCCGTTCCGCTGAACGTGGGTGTCGTGTCGCTGGTGATGCCATCACTGGAAGATGCGCCGGAGTCGCTGCCGGCCTCCAGGACCGGCGCCGCCGGAGCGTCGGGCGCCCGCGTGTCGAACGTCAGGGTGGGGCGCGTACCGGCGCCGCCGAGGTTTCCGGCCACGTCTGCCCAGCTGTTCGCGGTAATGGTGATGCTGGCAACGCCGTCGTCGGTGCCCGCCGTCGGCGTGAAAGTGGCGGTGCGGGTGGCGCCGCTCCCGGACAGAGCGCCGAGCGTGCCTCCGGAGACCACGACATCGCCGAGCGTGAAACTCGCGCCCGGGTTCTCGCTGAAGGTGAAGGTGATCGTGGCGGTCTCGCCCGTGGCCAGCGTGGCACGGTCGCTGGTGATGGCCACCGTCGGTGCGGTGGTGTCGATGGTCACTGCCAGGCCGCTGGACGCGCTGCTCGTGTTGCCCGCCGCGTCGACGGCGCGCACGGTGACGGTGTGCGCCCCCTCCGCCAGGTTGCTGGAGGTGATGGACCAGTTGCCGCTGCCGTCGGCGGTGGTGGTGCCCAGCACGGTGGTGCCGTCGGTGTCGTACAGGTGGACGGTGGCGCCGGCTTCGGCGGTGCCGCTGAAGGTGGGCGTGGTGTCGCTGGTGATGTTGTCCGTGGCGGACGCGCTGTCGCTGCCGGCGATCAGGTCAGGCGCCGACGGCGCCGCCGGCGCGAGCGTGTCGAAGGACAGGTTGATGCTGGCCGTTGAGCCGCCGTTGCCGGCTGCGTCGGTATAGCCGCCGCTGCCGAGAGTGATGCTTGCGGTGCCGCCATTGGTACCGGCCATCGGGGTGAAGGTGGCCGTGCGGACGAGGCCGGTGCCCGAGAGCGCGCCCAGCGTGCCGCCGGCGACGGCCAGGTCGGCCAGCGTGAAGCTCGCGCCCGGGTCTTCGCTGAAGGTGAAGGTCACGGTGGCGGTCTCGCCCGCCTTGAGCGTGGTGTCGCTGGCGGTGATGGCCGCGGTGGGCGCAACGCCGTCGATCACGATGGATTCGTTCGCCGACAGCGAGCCCGCCGTCCCGGGGGTGGGCAGGACCAGGTCCGCATCGGCGCCGCCCGCCGACCGGATCGTGCCGCCGTTGAGGCTGAGCGCGGCGCTGGAAAACGCATCCAGGTCCAGGCTCGTGTCGCCGGCCTGCACGGTGTAGCTGAAGGTGAGGGTGCTGCTTCCCGAGCCGGACGCATAGTTGACCACGCGGTCCGTGCTGCCCGTCTCCAGCGTGAGCTGCGGGGTTCCCGTGACCACCACGGCCTGGTCGAACGCGACGGAGACCTGGATGGTGTCGCCGACCTTGTAGGTGCCATTCGCCGTGGGCGAGCTCACCGAGACCACGCCCGGAGCGGCGGGTCCGATGTTGGAGATCGCCAGGTCGTCGATGGCGAAGTAAAGGAGGTTGCCGCCGTTGGTGCTGGAAGTGATCTTCAGGGTCTGGATGTCCGTCAGGCCGGAGAAGCTGAGCGTCCCGGAGTTCGCCTCCGGCAGCGTGATCGTCTGCGCGCTGCCCACCA
The DNA here is from genome assembly GCA_021323335.1 of Ramlibacter sp. GTDB lineage: Bacteria > Pseudomonadota > Gammaproteobacteria > Burkholderiales > Burkholderiaceae_C > Ramlibacter. The sequence goes on along the minus strand of JAJTCN010000087.1, from coordinate 7,838 downwards.
GCTGGCCGTCGCTCGCGTAGCCGCGCACCACGAAGGTCTGCGTCGTGCTGCCGACGGGCATGCCGTACGCCCAGTTGAAGAACTTCAGCGAGCCCGCGCTGAAGACCTGACCGTCGGCGAACGAAAGCGTCACGGCCGATTCCGTCGCGACGCCATTGCGCGACCCGAGGTACACCTTCTGATAACCGGCGTAGGTCGCGGAGCCCAGCTGCGCTCCGTCGATCACCAGCCGGTACGCGGAATTGCCGTTGACGTTGTAGACGGCGTTCTGCGTGGTGTCGTACGCCTGGCCCTGGTTGCTGAAGTTCCCCAGGTTGTTGAACGTGACCGTGGCCGACGGAATGGCCAGCACCTCCTGCCAGGCCGCCGCGAGTTGCGCGTCGACGACGGGCGCCGTTTCGATGCTGCCGCTGGTCACCTCCAGCTCCCAGTCGCCGCCGACGGCAGCGGCGCCGGTGAGGTCGCCGGAGAGCGCCACGTCGGCGCCGGTGGCGATGGCCAGGGCGTCGGCGAGGCCGGCATTCGCGCCGGCGTCGCAGCCGTACAGCATCACGTCGGCATCGGGTGAGAGGCTGCGGCCGATGGCGGCCAGCTCCGGCTGGCGCGCCTCCACGTCGGCGGAACCGAGCGTGAGGGAGCCCAGCGCGACGCCGCTCGCGGAGCCGTGCGAGATGACGTGCAGCGCGTCGATCCCGCTGCGGCCCTCCAGGGCCTGGGCGATCTGCTGCAGGCCGTCGCCGGCCCCCTGGAGGATCACCACTTCGCGGCTCGTGCCCAGCGTCGCCGCGAGCTGCTCGTAGCCGCCCACGTCGTCCATGATGAAGACGATTTCCTGGCGCGGGCCGGAGATCGCGAGCTCAGTGGCGGGCTTCACGGAAGTCATTCGCTTTGTTCTTTCTTGTCGTTGCGTTGTTCATGCGCGGCGCGGGGCTGCGCCGTCACCAGGTGCGCGGCGCTGCCGGCGGGGTCGCCCCAGAAGGACAGCTGCGCATATTTCTCGAACAGGTCCGGCGGGATCACCGGGCGCCGGGGCTTGAATTCCACCTTCGGCCGCACCTTGTGCAGCCCCGGTGCGCCGAGGGGCAGGTCGAACTCGGGCGCGTCATATTCGACGTGCTGGTAGTCATGGTCGAAAGCAGGCTCGCCGATGAAGCGGTACACCAGCGGCATCACCTTCTGCGGCGCCTGGGCCAGCAGGTCGTAGTCCACCACCAGCATCGAGGCGGCATGCTCTCCGTAGAAGGCTTCGCGCAGCGAGGACCAGGCGTGGCCCACCAGCTGGTCGTGCTGCGCCAGGCCCTCCAGGCGGCTGTACACGGTGCTGCGCGCCATGTTGGCGCCGAAGAGACGCGTGTACTCGAAGGGGTCCGACCGGTACAGCCGCTCGATGCTGTCCATCACCCAGCCCACGTTGCGCACGCAGGCGATCACCTTGGCATCGGGATAGAGGTCCAGCACGGTGCCGATGCGCGAGCACCAGGCGCGGTTGGTGTCGAACACCACCGCGTCCTGCGGCGCGTCGGCGTAGTACGCGTCGAACAGGCCCTTGAGCAGGCGGCGGCGCAGCGGCCGGTCCACCACGGCGCCGAACTCGCTGCCGGCGCTCACCTGCGAGAGCACGCCGTGCACGAGCCCGCTCACGGGACTGCTCATGCCCGCGTGGAAGCGTGGGTTCTGGCGCAGGATGCCCGCGAGCAGGGTGGAACCGGACCGGGGAAGCCCGGAGATGAAGTGGTAGCGGGCCACGGGGATGAGCGAGGAAACAGCGCCTCGCGTTGGGTTGTTCTTGTCCGCGGAGACTCTACAGTCGGGTGGAACCTCTTGTCACGCGAAAATGCACGGCGTGTGCGGACACGCGACATAACTCTTAAGTGTGAAGAGTCGGCACAGGATGAGAACCTTCGGGTTCGACCCATCGGCGTCAGGGATAATCCACCCATGAGCGGCAGCACCTTCGGCAAAGTCTTCGCGGTCACCAACTTCGGGGAGTCGCACGGCACCGCCATCGGCTGCGTCATCGACGGCTGCCCGCCCGGCATGGAACTGTCGGCCGAGGACATCCAGCCGGACCTGGACCGGCGCCGGCCGGGCACCAGCCGCTACGTCACCCAGCGCCAGGAAGAGGACAAGGTCGACATCCTCTCCGGCGTGTACGAGGGCAGGACCACCGGCACGCCCATCTGCCTGCTGATCCTCAACACCGACCAGCGCAGCAAGGACTATTCGGAGATCGGGCGCAAGTTCCGCCCCGGCCACGCCGACTACACCTACTTCGAGAAGTACGGCCTGCGCGACCCGCGCGGCGGCGGCCGGTCCTCCGCGCGGCTGACCGCGCCCATGGTGGCTGCCGGCGCGGTGGCCAAGAAGTGGCTGGCCGAGAAGTACGGCACGCGCTTTCGCGGCTGCATGCAGCAGGTCGGCGAACTCGCCATCCCGTTCGAAGGCTGGGAATACGTGCCGAACAATCCGTTCTTCGCACCGGTCGCGGACGTCTCGGCGATCGAAAGCTACATGGACAGGCTGCGCAAGTCCGGCGACTCCTGCGGCGCGCGGGTGCGGGTCAGCGCCACCGGCATGCCGGTCGGCTTGGGCCAGCCCCTGTACGACAAGCTCGATGCCGAGATCGCCTACGCGATGATGGGCATCAACGCGGTGAAGGGCGTGGAAATCGGCGCCGGCTTCGCCAGCGTGGCGCAGCACGGCTCCAACCATGGCGATTCGCTCACGCCGGGCGGCTTCGCGGCCAACAACGCGGGCGGCGTGCTGGGCGGCATCAGCACCGGGCAGGACCTGGAAGTGTCCATCGCCATCAAGCCCACCAGCTCCATCCTGGCGCCGCGCGACACCATCGACGTCGACGGCCAGCCGACGCAGATCGTCACCAAGGGCCGCCACGACCCCTGCGTCGGCATCCGCGCCACGCCGATCGCCGAGGCGATGCTCGCGCTGGTCGTGATGGACCTGGCGCTGCGCCACCGCGCCCAGTGCGGCGACGTGTCCGCTTCGCTCGCCCCCATCCCCGCCAGCCGCTGAATGGCGAGCGCCGCGCCGGCGCCGGGCGTCCGGCAGCTCGTCCCGTTCGCCGCGCTGTCGGCGACCTACTTCGCGCACATCGGCTTCTTCAACCCCTACCTGCCGCTGTGGCTGAAGGCGCAGGGGTTGCCGATCGCCGTCATCAGCGTGCTGATCTCGGTGCAATCGTTCACCCGCGTGTTCGCCCCCTATGCCTGGGGCGCGCTGAGCGACCACACCGGCGAGCGCGTGAAGCTGCTGCGCATCAGCGCGACGATGGCGCTCATCGCCTCGGCCGGACTCTGGATTCCGGGCGGCGGCTGGTGGATCGGCCTGGTCCTGTTGCTGGTCTTCACGTCCACCAGTTCGATGATGTCGCTCACCGAGGCGGCGATGGCGCACCTGGTCGCCGGCGACTGGGGCCGTTACGGCCGGATCCGCCTCTGGGGATCGGTCGGCTTCATGCTGACGGTGTTCGCTGCGGGCGCCTGGTTCGAAGCCTTCGGCATGGGCGCATTCCCGGGCTGGACCGCCGTCACGCTGGCCGGCGTGCTGGTGTGCACATGGTGGCTGCCGAACGTCAGGGAAGCCACCCCCGCCCATGCCGACGCACCGCGCGAGCCGATCGGCGTGGCGCTGCGCCGGCCGGTGGTGCGGTGGTTCTTCGCGTCGCTGCTGTTCCACGTGATGGCGCATTTCGCCATCTACGGGTTCCTGTCGCTATACCTGGACAGCCTGGGCTACAGCAAGGCGACCATCGGCGCCCTGTGGGCGGTCTCGGTCATCGTGGAGATCGCGTGGTTCTACCTGCAGGGGCGCCTGATCGGACGCTTCCCGATGGAGCGCTGGCTGGTGATCTGCGCGGCGGCGACGGCGCTGCGCATGGCGATGACCGGGGGCCTCGGCGACTCGCTGGTGGCGCTGGTGATCGCGCAGGCGATCCACGCGCTGACCTTCGCCACCCACCACACCGCCAGCATCGCGATGGTCACCACCCATTTCCCCGGCCGGCTGCGGGCGCGCGGCCAGGCCTTGTTCACCGTCATCGGCTACGGCTTCGGCGGCGTCGCGGGCGTTCTGGCGGGGGGCGCCATCGCAGCGCGCTGGGGCTTCCGCCCGATGTTCGCGGCGGCGGCGGCGCTGGGCCTGCTGGCCTGGTTCTGCGCTACGCGGGTGCAGCATTGGAGTCGGTGCCCGCCCTGAGGCTCCTGCCGTGCAGGAATTCCGCCGTTGGGCGATGATTGCATGGTGAAACACACCTTCCTTCGCTACCTCTGGCCCAGCCTGTACACCGCGCTGGGCCTGCTGCTGGGCGCCTTCGCCCTGCTGCTGGGCGGGCAATGGCGGCGGCACCTCGGGGTGATCGAGTTCTCCGGCGGATGGCTGGGCGCGGGCCTGGCCCGCCTGCCGCAGCCGCTGCGCTTCTCGGCCATGACCCTGGGCCACGTGATCCTGGCCGTCGACCGGTCCGCCCTGGCCCAGCTGCGGCGCCACGAGCACGTGCATGTGCGCCAGTACGAGCGCTGGGGCCCGTTCTTCCTGCCGGCCTACCTGCTGTCCAGCTTCCTGCAGCTGCTGCGCGGCCGCAACCCCTATCGCGAGAACTATTTCGAACGGCAGGCCTATGCGCTGGCGCCGCGGCGCCGCGCAGATTCATAGGAGAACACCATGGATCCCCATCCCACCGACACGGCGCGTCGCATCGACCTGACCCGGCAGGTCGAGGTGCAGTACTGGTGCCGCATCTTCGACGTCGACATGGAGCAGCTGCGCGATGCGGTGCATCACGCGGGACACCAGGTGGAGGCCGTGGAGCGCTACCTGCGCGAGAAGAGGGGCAAGAACGCATGAAGTACACGCGACTGGGCCGCACCGGCCTGAACGTTTCCCGCATCTGCCTGGGCATGATGACCTACGGCACGCCGCAATGGCGGCCCTGGGTGCTGGACGAGGAGGCCTCGCGCCCGCTCGTGCGGCACGCGGTGGAGCTCGGGATCAATTTCTTCGACACCGCCGACCTCTATTCCGGCGGCCAGAGCGAGGTGCTCCTGGGCAAGTTCGTGCGCGAATTCTGCAAGCGCGAGGAAGCGGTGGTGGCCACCAAGGTCTACTACCCGGTCGACCTCAACTTCAAGGGCGGCGCCTCCGCCGCGGCCAAGCCGGACCGCCGGCCCAACCTGGACGGCCTGTCCCGCAAGCGCATCTTCCATGCGGTGGACCAGAGCCTGCAGCGCCTGGGCCTCGACTACATCGACCTGTACCAGATCCACCGCTTCGACCACCAGACGCCGATGGAAGAGACGATGGAGGCGCTGCACGACGTGGTGAAGGCCGGCAAGGCGCGCTACATCGGCGCCAGCAGCATGTACGCATGGCAGTTCGCCAAGATGCAGCAGATCGCGAAGGAGCATGGCTGGACGCCCTTCGTGAGCATGCAGAACCACTACAACCTGGCCTACCGCGAAGAGGAGCGGGAGATGATCCCGCTGTGCCGCGACCAGGGGGTGGGCCTGATCCCCTGGAGCCCGCTGGCACGCGGCTTCCTCGCCGGCAACCGGCAGCGGGGCGACAAGGACGCGGGCGCCACCTCGCGCGCCAAGACCGACGACATCGCGCAGAACTACTACTACCGCGACAGCGACTTCGCGGTGGTCGAGGCCCTCGGCGCATTGGCGCAACGGCGGGGAGTGAGCAACGCGACGCTGGCCTATGCATGGCTGCTGCACAAGGGCGTGACGGGTCCGATCGTCGGCGCCAGCAAGACGGCGCAGCTCGACCAGGCGGTCGCGGCGCTGGAGGTGACGCTCACGGACGAAGAAGTGAAGGCGCTGGAAGCGCCCTACGAACCGCATCCGATCCTGGGCCACGTGTAGGGCGGCTCCGACAGCACGGTCCGGCCTTTTCGGCGCCGGTGCCCGTCGCGTGCGAGCGAGCATGGAGGCTTGCACAGGAGGCTCCATGACCAGGAAACCCACCGCCAAGGACAACGCGCGGGACGGCGCCAAGGCGACCGTCGAGAAGCAACGTGAGATCCAGCGCGAGCAGGACCGCAAGGAACCCGCGGAAAGCAAGGGCGCCGACGACAAGAAGGGCGCGGTGCAGACCGGCCTGCGTTCGTATCCCGAGGAAATGCCCCCGCAGCACCTGGAAAAACCGGGCCTCGAAGCCGACATGCAGGTGAAGCCGCAGTTCGAGGCGCTGGACTATCGCGGCAGCGGCAAGCTCAAAGGCATGGTGGCGCTGGTCACCGGCGGCGACTCCGGCATCGGCCGCGCCGTGGCGGTGCTGTACGCGCGCGAGGGCGCGGATGTCGCGATCGTCTACCTCTCCTCCCACGAGGACGCGGAGGAAACCAGGGCGTACGTCGAGAAGGAAGGGCGCCAATGCGTCCTGATCCCCGGCGACGTCAAGGACTCGAAGTTCTGCAAGCAGGCGGTCGAGAAGACGGTCAAGGAGCTCGGCGGCCTGGACATCCTGGTCAACAACGCTGCCTTCCAGCAGCACGCGCATTCGCTGGAGGACATCACCGACGAGCGCCTGAACGAAACCCTGCACACCAACGTCAACGGCTACTTCTACATGGCGCGCGCCGCGCTGCCGCACCTGAAGAAGGGCTCCTGCATCATCAACACCGGTTCGGTGGTGGGCTTGCGCGGCAGCAAGGAGCTGCTCGACTATTCCGCCACCAAGGGCGCGATCCACGCGTTCACGATGTCGCTGGCAGCGAGCCTGATCGGCAAGGGCATCCGCGTGAACGCCGTCGCCCCCGGCCCGGTGTGGACGCCGCTCAATCCGGCGGACCGCAGCGCCGAGGAGATCGTCGAGTTCGGCAAGCAGACCGAGTTCAAGCGCCCGGCCCAGCCGGAGGAGCTGTCGCCGGCCTACGTGTTCCTGGCTTCGCCCGCCTGCAGCAGCTACATCACGGGAATCGTCCTGCCGATCACGGGGACGATCGGAACTTGACAGAATGGCGGGGATGAAACCCCTCCACATCGACTTCGTCTCCGACGTCGCGTGCCCCTGGTGCGCGGTCGGCCTGGCCTCGCTGGAACGCGCGCTGGAAAAGCTGGAGGGGGAGGTCGCCGTCGACCTGCGCTTCCAGCCCTTCGAGCTGAACCCGCAGATGGGCCCGGAAGGCCAGGACGTCACCGAGCACCTGACGCAGAAGTACGGCTCCACCGCGGAGCAGCAGGCGCAGTCGCGCGCCAACATCGCCGCGCGCGGCGCCGCCGTCGGCTTCATCTTCCGCAAGGAGGGCCGGGGCCGGGTCTGGAGCACGTTCGATGCACACCGGCTGCTGCAGTGGGCCGGCGAGCAGGGTCCGAAGCAGCAGCGGGACCTGAAGATGCGGCTGCTGGAGAGCTACCACGGCGAGGGCCGCAGCCCGGCGGACCCCGAGGTCCTGGCCGATGCCGCGGCATCGGTGGGCCTGGACCGCGCCGAGGCGCAGGCCATCCTGTCCAGGGCATCCATGCCGTGCCGTCGGTGGTGATCAACGGCAAGCACCTGATCCAGGGCGGCCAGCCGCCGGAGGTGTTCGAGCAGGCGTTGCGGCAGTTGGCCGAACAGTCGTAGGCCCCGCGATCCGTAGGCTGGTGGTGAGCGAAGCGAACCCCAGCGCTCCGGCGGCATCGCCGGGGTTCGCCTTCGGGCTCACCGCCGGCCTACAGGCCGGGTTGCCGAAGGCACCCCGGCGTGATCGTCCGCTAATGCCCCCCCGACGCCCTCGCCAGCGCCACGCAGTAATCCAGCATCGCCTCCGTCTCCATCGCCTTGTCGAAGACGCCGTCGGCGCCCATCTCCTCGCAATGGCGCCGCACCTGCGG
>JAJTCN010000086.1 GCA_021323335.1 Ramlibacter sp. | reverse complement strand
AAGCCTGCTGGACCGGCTGGCGACCTACATGGAGAAGACCGAGGCGATCAAGTCCAAGATCAAGTCGGCGCTGATGTACCCGATCGCGGTGGTCGTGGTCGCCTTCGTGGTGGTGTCGGTGATCATGATCTTCGTGATCCCGGCCTTCGAGGAAGTGTTCAAGTCCTTCGGCGCCGACCTCCCGGCCCCCACGCTGTTCGTGATCGCCATGAGCAAGGTCTTCGTGGCCTACTGGTGGCTGATCTTCGGCGGCCTCGGCGGCGGCTTCTACTTCTTCATGCAGGCGTGGCGCCGCAGCGAGAAGGTGCAGATGTTCATGGACCGCCTGATGCTGCGGCTGCCCCTGTTCGGCAACCTGGTCTACAAGTCGGTCATCGCGCGCTGGACGCGCACGCTGGCCACCATGTTCGCCGCCGGCGTGCCGCTGGTGGAAGCGCTCGACTCGGTCGGCGGCGCCTCCGGCAACTCGGTGTACGAGGCCGCGACGATGAAGATCCAGCAGGAGGTGTCCACCGGCACCAGCCTGACGGCCGCGATGACCAACACCAACGTGTTCCCGTCGATGGTGCTGCAGATGTGCGCGATCGGCGAGGAATCCGGCTCCATCGACCACATGCTGGGCAAGGCGGCGGACTTCTACGAGGCCGAGGTCGACGACATGGTGGCCGGCCTCGCCAGCCTGATGGAGCCGATGATCATCGTGTTCCTCGGCGGCCTGATCGGCGGCATCGTGGTCTCGATGTACCTGCCGATCTTCAAGCTGGGTTCCGTCGTCTGATGGGGCCGGACTGGGCCATGGACGCGGCGGTCGCCGGCGTCCTCGGGCTGCTGTTCGGCAGCTTCCTGAATGTCGTCATCTACCGCTTCCCGAAGATGCTGGAGCGGCAATGGGCCGCCGAGTGCGCGGAGTTCAGCGGCCAGGAGCCGAAGCAGGAGGATCCGTTCAACCTGGTGGTGCCCGCCTCGCGCTGCCGCCAGTGCGGCCACCGCATCCGCTGGTACGAGAACATCCCGGTCGTCAGCTGGCTCGCGCTGCGCGGCAAGTGCTCCGGGTGCGGCACGCCCATCGGCATCCGCTACCCGGTGGTGGAGCTGGTCACGGCCGCCTTCTTCGCGCTGTGCGGCGCCCGCTTCGGCCTGACCCCGCAGGCGGCCGCCTGGGCCGCCTTCGCGGCGCTGCTGATCTGCCTGTTCCTGATCGACATGGACACGCAGATCCTGCCGGACGACCTGAACTACGCCCTGCTGTGGCTGGGCCTGCTGGTGTCGGCCATCGGGTGGACCATCCCGCTGAAGTCCGCCGTGTGGGGCGCGGCGCTGGGCTACCTGGTGTTCTGGTCGATCTTCCAGCTCTTCAAGCTGGCGACCGGCAAGGAGGGCATGGGCTACGGCGACTTCAAGCTGCTGGCGGCCCTGGGCGCCTGGCTGGGCGCGGAGTACCTGCTGGCGATCATCCTGCTGTCCTCCATCGTCGGCGCCGTCATCGGCATCATCCTGCTGTTCGTCGGCAAGCTGGCGAACAAGGACATCCCGATGCCCTTCGGCCCCTACCTCGCGGGTGCAGGGCTGCTCACGCTGGTGCTCAGCCCGGCGGCCGTGCCGGCGCTGCTGCCCTTCGCCTTCCCCTTCGGGGTGCGCTGACGGGACAGGCGTGACAGCCTCACGCATCGGCCTCACCGGAGGCATCGGCAGCGGCAAGAGCACCGTGCTCCAGATGCTGCGCGAGCTCGGCGCCGTGCCGGTCGACGCCGACGCCATCTCGCGCGCGACCACCGCCCCCGGCGGCGCGGCCATCGCGGCCATCGCGGCGAAATTCGGCCCCGACTTCATCACGCCCGGCGGCGCGCTGGACCGCGACCGCATGCGCGAACGCGCCTATGCGCAGCCCGAGGCCCGCCGCGAGCTGGAGCAGATCATCCATCCGCTGGTGGGCGCGGAAATCGCCCGCCAGGTCGAGGCGGCGGTCGCCGCCGGCGCGCGCTGCATCGTGTTCGACATCCCGCTGCTGGTGGAGTCGGGCCGCTGGCGGTCGCAGCTGGACCGGGTGCTGGTGGTCGACTGCGAGCCGGAGACCCAGGTGGCCCGCGTCAGCGCCCGCAGCGGCCTGGCGCCCGAGGCGGTGCGCGCCATCATCGCGGCCCAGGCACCGCGCGCGCTGCGGCTGGCGGCCGCGGACGCGGTGATCTGCAACGAGGGGTTGACGCTGGCCCAGCTGCGCAACGAAGTGGAACAGGTGGCGCGATCCTTCGGGCTATGATGCAGCCCGCGTGATCCTCTACGAATACCCTTTCAACGAACGCATCCGCACGTATCTGCGGCTGGAACACCTCTTCCGGCGGCTCGGGGAGCTCATCCCCCGCAGCCACCCGCTGGACCACCACTACGCGCTCGCGACCATCTTCGAAGTGATGGATGTCGCCGCGCGGGCGGACCTGAAGTCCGACGTGCTGAAGGACCTGGAGCGGCAGAAGCAGCAGCTGCACGGCTACCGCGGCAATCCGGGCGTCGAGGAATCGGTGCTCGACGAGGTCATCGGCCAGATCGAGTCCTGCTTCAGCAGCGTCAACAACACGCCCGGTCGCGCCGGCAACTCGCTGACCGAGAACGAGTGGCTCATGAGCATCCGCAGCCGCGCGGGCATCCCCGGCGGAACCTGCGAATTCGACCTGCCGGCCTATTACGCCTGGCAGCACCATCCGGCCGGCGACCGCCGCGCCGACCTCGAGCGCTGGGCCGGCACGCTGGCGCCGCTGGCGGAATCCATCCACGTGCTGCTCAAGCTGTTCCGTGACTCCGGCGCGCCGCAGAAGGTGATGGCCGCCGGCGGCCAGCTGCAGCAGACCTTGCCGCAGGGGCGCACCTTCCAGCTGCTGCGCCTGCGCATCGATCCCACGCTGGGCCTGGTGCCCGAGATCAGCGGCAACCGCCTGATCGTCTCCGTGCGCCTGATGCGGCAGGAGGCCGACCGGCTGGTGCCGAGCACGGACAACACGTCCTTCGAACTGACCCTCTGCGCGTAGTGCATGGCGACCCGAGCCGACAAGCCCCGCATCGTGCGCTGCCCGGCCTGCGGCGGCGACAGCGTCTATGCGCCGAGCAATCCGTACCGGCCTTTCTGCAGCGAGCGCTGCAAGAACATGGACCTGGGGGCGTGGGCGAGCGAGTCCTTCCGCGTCCCGGACCCGTCGCCGCCGGATGACCTGCCTTTCGGGGATCCGAAGGAGCAATAACACGGCGGCGGCACCCCGACGCCAAACCCAACAGCCGGACGCAAAAGTCGCAGAGGTTTCGCAAAAGTCGCAAAAGGACATCCGGAATTCCTTCTGGTTTTCCTTTTGCGACTTTTGCGTAGCTTTCGCGACTTTTGCGTCCGGCTGTCTTGCCTTATTCGCGCGTCGCGCCCACGAAACCGCGTTCCTCCGCAAACCAAGCCAACACCGGCACCGTCCCCGGCAACACCGGCTGCACGGTGACGGGCAGCTGCTGCCACGCGAACTGCTGGCCCTCGTGCATGTGCAGCTCTCCCGTCCACTCGTGGACCTTGCAGAAGTTCAGGCGCACCAGCGCATGCGGATAGTCGACGCGCTCCACGCGCCAGGGATGCACGGCGCCGATGGTGACGCCGATCTCTTCCTGCAGCTCGCGCCGCAGCGCCTGCTCCACCGTCTCGCCGGGCTCGACCTTGCCGCCCGGGAATTCCCAATAGCCTTCGTAGACCTTGCCCCGCGGGCGCGAGGTCAGCAGGAAGGCGCCGTCCGGCCGCAGCAGCACGCCGACCGCGACCTCCACCTCCTTGCGGTCCGGACCGCCCTCCCTCGGGCGGTCCCCATCGGCCACCAGGGGTGCAGTCACGCGTGGTGCCGCCCCGCGTAGTCGCGGGCGAACTGGTACGCCACGCGGCCGCTGCGCGAGGCGCGCTCCAGCGCCCACACCAGCGCTTCCGGCCGCGCCGCTTCGATCTCCTTGGGCGGCACGCCGAAGTGCGCCAGCCAGGTCGCCGCGATGTGCAGGTACTCGTCCTGGCTGAACGGATAGAAGCTCACCCACAGCCCGAAGCGCTCGGACAGCGAGATCTTCTCCTCCACCACCTCGCCCGGATGCACCTCGCCGTCCTCGGTGTGCGTGTACGTGAGGTTCTCCTTCATGTACTCGGGCAGCAGGTGGCGGCGGTTGCTGGTGGCGTAGATCAGCACGTTGGGCGTGGCCGCTGCCACCGAGCCGTCGAGGATGGACTTGAGCGCCTTGTAGCCCGGCTCGCCCTCCTCGAAGCTGAGGTCGTCGCAGAAGATCATGAACTTCTCGGGCCGGCCGGCGACCACCTCGACGATGTCGGGCAGGTCCACCATGTCTGCCTTGTCCACCTCGACCAGCCGCAGGCCCTGCTGCGCGTAGGCGTTCAGGCAGGCCTTGATCAGCGAGGACTTGCCGGTGCCGCGCGCACCGGTGAGCAGCACGTTGTTGGCCGGGTGCCCCTGCACGAACTGCTCGGTGTTGCGCTGGATCTTCTCCTTCTGCGGATCGATCTCCTTCAGGTCGTCGAGCTGGATGCCGCCGACGTGCTTCACCGGCTCCATCACGCCGTGGCCGCTGGAGCGCTTGCGGTAGCGCCAGGCGATGGCGGCGTTCCAGTCGGGTGCGGTGAGCGGCTGCGGCAGGATGGCCTCGATGCGGTCCAGCAGCTGGGTGGCGCGCGCGATGAGCGCGTCGAAATTCGTTGTCATGAACGGTAGTCGGCGTTGATGGTCACGTAATCGTGGCTGAAGTCGCAGGTCCACACCTGGTCGGCCGCCGTGCCGCGGCCGAGGCCGACGCGCACGGTGATCTCCTGCTGCTTCATCACGCGCTGGCCGTCTTCCTCGCGGTACGACGGGTTGCGGCCGCCGCGCGTGGCCACGTGCACGTCGTCCAGGAACAGCTCGATGCCGGCCTGGTCCAGGTCGTCGATGCCCGCATAGCCCACCGCCGCCAGGATGCGGCCCAGGTTGGGGTCGCTGGCGAAGAAGGCGGTCTTCACCAGCGGCGAATGCGCGATCGCATACGCCACCTTGCGGCACTCCGCGGCGTCCTTGCCGCCTTCCACGCGGACGGTGATGAACTTGGTGGCCCCCTCGCCGTCGCGCACGATCGCCTGCGCCAGCAGGCGCGACACTTCCAGCATCGCATCCTTCAGCGCGCGGCCGGCCGTCGAGTCGAACGACGTGATCGCCGCGTGCTTCGCCTGGTTCGTCGCGATCACCACGAAGGAGTCGTTGGTGGACGTGTCGCCGTCGACCGTGACGCGGTTGAACGAGCCCTCGGCCAGGTCGAACGCGAGTCGCGGCAACAAGGCGGCATCCACCGTGGCGTCCGTCGCCAGGAAGCCCAGCATCGTCGCCATGTTGGGGCGGATCATGCCCGCGCCCTTGCTGATGCCCGTCACCGTCACGGTGGCGCCCTCGATCTTCACCTGCCGGCTGAACGCCTTGGGCAAGGTGTCGGTGGTCATGATGCCTTCCGCCGCCTTGAGCCAGTGCCCCGCCTGGGCGTCGGCGATGGCGGCCGGCAGGCCGCGCTGGATGCGGTCCACGGGCAGCGGCTCCATGATGACCCCGGTGGAGAACGGCAGCACCTGCTCGGGCGCCAGGTTCAGCGCCCGCGCCGCCGCGATGCACGTGGCCCGCGCGCGGACCAGCCCGTCCTGGCCCGTGCCCGCGTTCGCATTGCCGGTGTTGATCACCATCGCGCGGATGTCGCCGCCGGCCAGGTGTTCGCGGCACACCTGCACCGGCGCGGCGCAGAAGCGGTTCTGCGTGAACACGCCGGCCACCGCGGAGCCCGCTTCGAGCAGGAAGACGGTGAGGTCCTTGCGGTTGGCCTTGCGGATGCCGGCCTCCACCACGCCGATGCGCACGCCGGGGACCGGGTGCAGCGAGTCCGCGCGCGGGGCGCCGAGATTGACTGCCATGGATGAAACCTTGTCTGAGTTGATCGGGAAGCGCGCTGTCTTCAGCCCTGGCGCCACGGCAGGCCGCGCAGGCGCCAGCCGCCTTTCGTGTTGCGGTGGCCCTGCTCGTCGGGATCGCCCTCGAAGCCTTCGAGGATGTTGTAGGCCTCGATGCCGACCTCGGTGGCGCGCCGCGCCGCCGCGATGGAACGCACCCCGCTGCGACACAGCAGCACGGCCTTCCTGCCGGGGGGCACCAGCGCCTTGAGCTTCTCGCCGAACTCCGGATCGACCTGCATGCCGGGCCAGTGCTTCCACTCCAGCGCCACCGCGCCGGGCACGAAGCCCACCCAGTCGCGCTCGGCATCGGTGCGCACGTCCACCAGCACCGCCTCTCCGGCCTGCCACCAGCGGCACGCCAGCGCGGGCGACACGTCGCCCGCATAGCCGGCAGCGGGCCTCGGCTGGTCGTCAGGGGAAGGAGGAACATTCATGCCGGCGATTTTGCCAGCGTGCGGGGCGCGGCCCGGAAGGGTGTGTTGTCGAGGTGCCGACAGCCAGCCGTCAGGAAAAACAGCGGGTTCAACGACGCCGCTTCGCGTAAACCCTAAGCCGGTTCACACAGGTGGAATAGAAGATAGCTTGCTAACCATTCCAAACGACAGGAGACCCCACCAATGTCCGATTCCAAGACCCCGCGCCGCCGCAGTTTGCTCAAGGGCGCAGCCGTCGCCGCAGGCGCGATGACGGCGCCCATGGTCGCCGTCGCCCAGACCGCGTCCTTCCGCTTCCAGAGCACCTGGCCGGCGAAGGACATCTTCCACGAGTACGCGCAGGACTTCGCCAAGAAGGTCAACGACATGGCGGGCGGCCGCCTGAAGATCGAGGTGCTGCCCGCCGGCGCGGTGGTGCCCGCCTTCCAGCTGCTGGAAGCGGTGAACAAGGGCACGCTGGACGGCGGCCACGGCGTGGTGGCGTACCACTACGGCAAGAACTCGGCCCTGGCGCTGTGGGGCTCCGGTCCCGCCTACGGCATGGACCCCAACATGGTCCTGGCCTGGCACAACTACGGCGGCGGCAAGGCCCTGCTGGACGAGATCTACAAGTCGATCAACATGGACGTGGTGACGTACCTGTACGGCCCCATGCCCACCCAGCCGCTCGGCTGGTTCAAGAAGCCGGTCTCCAACGTCAACCAGCTCAAGGGCCTGAAGTTCCGCACCGTCGGCCTCGCCGTCGACCTGTTCAAGGAACTGGGCGTCGCGGTCAACCCGTTGCCCGGCGGCGAAATCGTCCCGGCGCTGGACCGCGGCCTGATCGACGCGGCGGAATTCAACAACGCCTCGTCCGACCGCGTGCTGGGCTTCCCCGACGTCGCCAAGAACTGCATGCTGCAAAGCTTCCACCAGTCCGGCGAGCAGTTCGAGATCCTGTTCAACAAGACCAAGTACAACGCGCTGCCGGCCGAACTGCGGGCGATCATCGACTACGCGGTGCAGGCGTCCAGCGCCGACATGAGCTGGAAGGCCATCGACCGCAACTCCAAGGACTACATCGCGCTGAAGAACGAGCACAAGGTCGCGTTCTACAAGACGCCCGACGCCATCCTGCGCGCCCAGCTGGACGCCTGGGACAAGGTCACCGCGGCCAAGGCCAAGGAGAACCCGTTCTTCCAGAAGGTGCTGGACTCGCAGAAGGCGTTCGCGCAGCGCGCCGGCCAGTGGCAGAACGACTACATGGTCGATTTCAAGATGGCGTACAACCGCTACTTCGCCAAGGGCGCGACGACCAAGAAGGCCTGACGAGCCTCGCTGAAAAAGGGGCGGCTGTGACAGCCGCCCTTTTTTTGCGCAAGACGTAGTTGGCGCAAGGAAAAATGATGCAGAAAGTCCTACTGGCCGTCGACCGGCTCTCCACCTGGCTCGGGCAGTTCTTCGCCTGGGCCATCATCCTGCTGACGGCGTTCATCTCCTGGGAGGTGTTCTCGCGCTACGTGCTCGGCAAGCCGCATGCCTGGATGCTCGACGTGCAGATCATGCTGTACGGGGTGCTGTTCATGATGGCCGGCGCCTACACGCTGTCCAAGAACGGGCATGTGCGCGGTGACGTGCTGTATGGCTTCTTCCGCCCGCGCACCCAGGCCACGCTGGACCTGATCCTCTACATCCTGTTCTTCCTGCCCGGCGTGGTCGCCATGACCTGGGCCGGCTGGACCTATTTCCAGGAATCGCTCGCCATCCGCGAGACGACCTTCAACGCGGACCCCATTCCCGTGTACCCGTTCAAGTTCTTCATTCCCTTTGCCGGCGCCATCCTGCTGCTGCAGGGTTTCGTCGAGATCGCCCGCTGCATCGTCTGCATCCGCCAGGGCGAATGGCCCTCGCGCGAGCAGGACGTCGAGGAGGTCGACGTCGAGAAGCTCAAGGCGATGGTGCATGCCGACGACCACCGCGAGCTGGCGGCCCCGCCGGCCGAGAAGGGGAGCCCGCTGTGAAGATTCGCAAGGAACTCTGGTTCGGCTTCGCGCTGATGGCCCTCATCGTGGCCGGGGCGCTGATCATGCTGGTGAGCGTGGAACGCATCGAGCGCGGCCACGTCGGACTGCTGATGCTGTCGCTGGTGGTCGTGGCCATCATGCTCGGCTTCCCCACCGCCTTCACGCTGATGGGCATGGGGATGATCTTCACCTGGTTCGCCTACGACAGGAACACGACCAAGACGCTCGACCTGATGGTGCAGGCCACCTTCAAGACGATGGGCAACGACGTGCTGATCGCGATCCCCCTGTTCGTCTTCATGGGCTACATCGTCGAGCGCGCCAACCTGATCGAGCGGCTGTTCCGCAGCATCCACCTGGCGCTGGCGCGGCTGCCGGGCGCGCTGGCCGTCGCGACGCTGGTCACCTGCGCGATCTTCGCCACGGCGACCGGCATCGTGGGCGCGGTCGTGACGCTGATGGGCCTGCTGGCGATGCCGGCGATGCTGAAGGCCGGCTACAGCGTGCGCCTCACGGCGGGTTCGATCACCGCCGGCGGCTGCCTCGGCATCCTGATCCCGCCGTCGGTGCTGCTGATCGTCTACGGCGCCACCGCGGGCGTGTCGGTGGTGCAGTTGTACGCCGGCGCTTTCTTCCCCGGGATCATGCTGGCCGGGCTCTACATCCTCTACGTGATCATCGTCGCCAAGATCAAGCCGTCGATGGCGCCGCCGCTGTCCGCGGCCGACCGCTTCGTGCCGCTGCCGCCGCTGACGCAGAGGATCACCAATCCCGACGGCACGCAGCATGCGCTGCTGGGCCTCGTCGCCGCGCTGAAGGGGCGGCGCAACAAGGACGTGCCCACGGGCTACCTGGTGCGCCAGCTGGCGCTGGTCCTCACGCCGCTGCTGCTGTTCGTCTTCGTGTCGCTGTGGAGCTACCGCGCCGTGACCGAGCCGCTGGCCGCCGAGGCCACCTACGAGAACCTGACCCGCATGGGCGAGGAAGGCGACCGCGCCGTGCGCAGCAGGTCCTCGGGGCTGGCGGAACCCCCGGCCGAAGGCGGACTCGCCGAGCCACCGGCAGCCTCGGGAACCGGCCTGGCGGAGCCGCCGTCGGGCGGGCTCGCCGAACCGCCGGCCGAGGGTGGCGCGCTGGCCGAGCCGCCGGCGGCGGGCGGCGGCGTCGCCGAGCCGCCCGGGGCTTCAGCCGTGGCCGAACCGCCCGGTGCGGGTGCCGTGAGCGAACCGCCCGCCGCCGGCGGCGTGGCCGAGCCGCCCGGCGCCAGCCCGCCCGCCGACGGCCAGCCGATGCCGGAGCGCCAGGCCTCCAAGACCTGGTGGACCACCTTCGCCGTCTTCGCCGCGCTGTTCACCATCTTCTACGCCCTGCTGACCTTCGCGCGGCTGGAAGTGTTCAAGATGCTGCTGACCAGCTTCTTCCCGCTGATGGTGCTGATCCTCTCGGTGCTGGGCTCCATCGTCATGGGCCTGGCGACGCCGACGGAGGCGGCGGCCGTGGGGGCGCTGGGCGGCTTCCTGCTGGCCATCGCCTACCGGCAGCTCACCTTCGAGGTGGTCAAGGAGAGCGTGTTCCTGACGGCGAAGACTTCGGCGATGGTGTGCTGGCTGTTCGTCGGCTCGGCGATCTTCTCGGCGGCGTTCGCGTTGCTGGGCGGCCAGGAACTGGTGGAGCGCTGGGTGCTCTCGATGGACCTCACCAAGACGCAGTTCCTGGTGCTGTCGCAGGTGATCATCTTCATCCTGGGCTGGCCGCTGGAGTGGACGGAGATCATCGTGATCTTCATGCCGATCTTCGTGCCGCTGCTGGACAACTTCGGCGTCGACCCGCTGTTCTTCGGCCTGCTGGTCGCCCTGAACCTGCAGACGGCCTTCCTGTCGCCGCCGGTCGCCATGTCGGCTTTCTACCTGAAAGGGGTGAGCCCGCCGCATGTGACGCTGAACCAGATCTTCCTGGGGATGATGCCGTTCATGGGCATCCAGGTCCTGGCGATCATCCTGCTGTACCAGTGGCCCGCCATCGGCCTGTGGCTGCCCTCCGTGCTGTACGCGCGCTGAGCACGGCGCAACCTGGAAAAGGCGGCCGAGGCCGCCTTTTCCCTTGGCGGGTGCCATTGACGTTGACGTAAACGTCAATTAGGCTCCCATCTCCCGGAGACCATTCCCCATGACCGACCTGTCCGCCGAATTCAAGGCGCTCGCCAGCTATCGCCCCACGCACAAGGTGCGCTTCGTCACGGCCGCGAGCCTGTTCGACGGCCACGACGCGGCCATCAACATCATGCGGCGCATCCTGCAGGGCATGGGCGCGGAAGTCGTCCACCTCGGCCACAACCGCAGCGTCGACGACGTCGTGACAGCCGCGCTGCAGGAAGACGTGCAGGGCATCGCCGTCAGTTCCTACCAGGGCGGCCACGTCGAATACTTCAAGTACATGGTTGACCTGCTGCGCCAGCGCGGCGGCGCCCACATCCAGGTGTTCGGCGGCGGCGGCGGCGTGATCGTGCCGTCGGAAATCCAGGAACTGCAGGACTACGGCGTCGCCCGCATCTACAGCCCCGAGGACGGCCAGCGCATGGGCCTGGCCGGGATGATCGGCGAGATGGTGATGCGCTGCGACCGCGACCTCTCGCCGCACGCGCCGACGGCGCTGTCCGCCATCCAGGGCCACACCCAGGAAGCGTGGCGCGCGCTCGCCCAGCTGGTCACCGCGGTGGAAGCCGGAACCGCCGACGGCGGACTGCTGCAGGCCCTGCGCCTGCAGGCGGACACGGCGAAGGTCCCGGTGCTCGGCGTCACCGGCACCGGCGGCGCCGGCAAGTCGTCGCTCACCGACGAACTCATCCGTCGCCTGCGGCTGGACCAGGACGACAGCCTGCGGGTGGCCGTCATCTCGATCGACCCCTCGCGGCGCAAGACCGGCGGGGCGCTGCTGGGCGACCGCATCCGCATGAACGCCATCTCGCCCTGGCAGCAGGGTCCCCGGGTCTTCATGCGCTCGCTGGCCACGCGGGAGTTCGGCAGCGAGATCTCGGCGGCGCTGCCGGACGTGATCGCGGCGTGCAAGGCCGCCGGCTTCGACCTGGTGGTGGTGGAGACCTCGGGCATCGGCCAGGGCGACGCGGCCATCGTGCCGCACGTGGACGTGCCGATGTACGTGATGACGCCGGAGTTCGGCGCCGCCAGCCAGCTCGAGAAGATCGACATGCTGGACTTCGCCGAGTTCGTGGCCATCAACAAGTTCGACCGCAAGGGCGCTGCCGACGCGCTGCGCGACGTCGCCAAGCAGGTGCAGCGCAACCGCGAGGCCTGGGGCAAGCGGCCCGAGGAGATGCCGGTGTTCGGCACCATGGCGGCGCGCTTCAACGACGACGGCGTCACCGCGCTGTACCAGGCCGTGCGGCCGCGGCTGGCGGAACTGGGCCTGCCGCTGCGCGAAGGGCGGCTGCCCGCGGTGAGCGTGCGCCACAGCACCAACCAGACGCCGGTGGTGCCGGCCGCGCGCACGCGCTACCTCGCCGAGATCTCCGACACGGTGCGCGGCTACAAGCAGCGCGTGCGCGCCCAGGTGAAGCTGGCGCGCGAGGTGCAGCAGCTCAAGGAAGCGGCGCGCATGCTCAAGGAGGAAAAGCCGGGCCGCGCTCCCGCCGCCGAAGCGTCCCTCGACCTGGCCGGCCAGCGTCTCGCGCGCATGGACAAGGACGCACTGCATCTCCTGAAGCAGTGGCCCGACATGCAGAAGGCCTATGCGGGAGACGAGTACGTGGTGAAGATCCGCGACCGCGAGATCCGCACCAAGCTCACCTGGCAATCGCTCTCGGGCACCACCGTGCGCAAGGTGAGCCTGCCGCAGTACGAGGACCACGGCGAGATCCTCAAGTGGCTGATGCTGGAGAACGTGCCGGGCAGCTATCCGTACACCGCCGGCACCTTTGCCTTCAAGCGCGAGAACGAAGACCCCACCCGCATGTTCGCTGGCGAAGGCGATGCGTTCCGCACCAACAAGCGGTTCAAGCTGCTGTCCTCCGGCATGCCGGCCAAGCGGCTGTCCACGGCGTTCGACTCGGTCACGCTGTACGGCAACGACCCCGACCCGCGGCCGGACATCTACGGCAAGGTCGGCAACTCCGGCGTGTCGATCGCCACGCTGGACGACATGAAGGTGCTGTACTCGGGCTTCGACCTGTGCGATCCGGCGACCTCCGTGTCGATGACGATCAACGGACCGGCGCCGACCATCCTGGCGATGTTCATGAACACCGCCATCGACCAGAACCTGGAGAAGTTCCGCGCCGACAACGGCCGCGA
>JAJTCN010000085.1 GCA_021323335.1 Ramlibacter sp. | reverse complement strand
GGACACCAGCCCGTAGACGACGAAGCGGCCGGCCGCCACGTCCACGGCCCCATAGCCCTGCGCCATGCGCGGCGCGACGAACACCAGGCCCCACAGCGCGCCGGCCGCCAGGCCCGCGAGGACGCCCGTCAGCATGCGCGGGCGCGCCGCCTCACAGGCTGAAGCCGTCGTCGGCGGACAGCACCGCCCCGTTGATGAAGTGGCTGCGGTCCGAGGCCAGCATCAGCAAGGCCGAGTCCAGGTCTTCCGGCTTGCCCACGCGCTTGCGCGGCAGCATCTGCACCAGCTTCTTGCCCTGCTCGGTCTCCCAGTGGTGGTGGTTGATCTCCGTGTCGATGTAGCCCGGGCACAGCGCGTTGACGTTGATGCCGAAGCGGCCCCATTCCAGCGCGAACGCCTTGGTCATGTGGATCACCGCCGCCTTGCTGGTGGCGTACGCGCCGATCTGCGGCAGCGGCCGCAGGCCGGCGGCCGAGGCGATGTTGATGATGTGGCCGCCGGTGAAGCTGCCGGGCGCGGCGCCGCGCGAGCGCGCCAGCATGCGCTTGCCCACCTCCTGCGCGACGAAGAACGAGCCCTTGACGTTGGTGTCGAAGACGTAGTCGAAGTCCTCCTCCGTCACGTCCTGCATGCGCTGGGTGGTGCTGACGCCGGAGTTGTTGACCAGGATGTCGATGGAGCCCATCTCCGTCTCGGCGTGCGCCACCGCGGCCTTGATGCTGTCCACATCCGTCACGTCCAGCGCCACCACGTGGGCGTCGCCGCCCTCGCCCTCGATCTGCGCCCGCAGGTCCTTGAGCTTTTCCATGCGGCGCGCGGCCAGCACCACGGCCGCGCCGGCGCGCGCCAGCGTCTTGGCGAACTGGGCGCCCAGCCCGCTGGAGGCGCCTGTAATGAATGCGACACGACCCGACAAGTCGATGCTGTAAGCCACTGGGTGGTCCTCTCTAGGATTCGGAAGTGAACGGCCGTTCGCCTGCGCGGCGCCCCGCATAGAATGCGGCAGCCCGGGCGGCATGCGCGCCTGGGCGCGCCGGTGCGAACCATTATCGACGAGACCCCATGACCCAAGAAGAAATCCTGGCCCAGTTCGGCCCGCGCGAGGCGATGGAATACGACGTGGTGGTGGTGGGCGGCGGCCCCGCCGGCCTGTCCACCGCCATCCACCTGAAGCAGCTTGCGGCCGCGGCCGGCAAGGAAGTGTCGGTGGTGGTGCTCGAGAAGGGTTCCGAGCCCGGCGCGCACATCCTCTCCGGCGCCATCGTCGACCCGCGCGCCCTGACCGAGCTCATCCCCGACTGGAAGGCCAAGGGCGCCCCGCTGAACCAGGAGGTGACCGAGGACATCTTCCTGTTCCTGGGCGAAAAGGGCGGCCGGCGCGTCCCCAACCTGTTCCTGCCGCCCAACTTCGGCAACCACGGCAACTACATCGTCAGCCTGGCCAACGTCACGCGCTGGCTGGCGCAGCAGGCCGAGGGCCTGGGCGTGGAGATCTTCCCCGGCTTCCCGGCCGCCGAGGTGCTGTACAACGAGGACGGCTCGGTCAAGGGCGTGGCCACCGGCAACATGGGGGTCGGCAAGGAAGGCGAGCCGACCGAAAGCTTCCAGCTCGGCATGGAGCTGCACGCCAAGTACACCATCTTCGCCGAGGGCTCGCGCGGCCACCTCGGCCGCCACCTGATCTCCCACTTCAAGCTCGACGCCGGCCGCGACCCGCAGAGCTACAGCATCGGCATCAAGGAAGTTTGGGAGATCGACCCCGCCCGGCATACGCCGGGCCTGGCGCTGCACAGCGCCGGCTGGCCGCTGGACGAGATGACGTACGGCGGCTCGTTCCTGTACCACATGGAGGCCAACCAGGTCGCCGTCGGCTTCGTGGTCGGGCTCGACTATTCCAATCCGTACCTGTCTCCGTTCGAGGAGTTCCAGCGCTTCAAGACGCACCCCAACATCCGCTGGTACTTCGAGGGCGCCAAGCCGGCCAAGCGGCTGGCCTACGGCGCCCGCGCCCTCACGGTGGGCGGCCTGCTGTCGCTGCCCAAGACGGTGTTCCCCGGCGGCGCGCTGGTCGGCTGCGAGGCCGGGTACCTGAACGCATCGCGCATCAAGGGCAGCCATGCGGCCATCAAGACCGGCATGCTGGCCGCGCAGGCGGCTTTCGACGCGCTGCAGGCGGGCCGGCAGCACGACGAACTGACGGCCTACCCGGAGGCCTTCGAGAAGTCCTGGCTGTACACCGAGCTGAACAAGGCGCGCAACTTCAAGCAGTGGTTCAAGAAGGGCCGCTCGGTGGCCACCATCATGACGGGCATCGAGCAGTTCGTGCTGCGCGGGAGCATCCCCTGGACGCTGCACCGCGACCGCCCCGACCACACCTACCTCAAGCCCGCGGCCGAGTGCCAGCCGATCATCTACCCCAAGCCGGACGGCAAGCTCACCTTCGACCGGCTGTCCTCGGTGTTCATCTCCAACACCAACCACGAGGAAAACCAGCCGGCGCACCTGACGCTGAAGGACCCGTCGGTGCCGGTGAACGTCAACCTGCACAAGTACGCGGGGCCGGAAAGCCGCTACTGCCCGGCCGGGGTGTACGAGTTCGTGCAGGCCGAGGGCGGTGGCGAGCGCCTGCAGATCAACGCCCAGAACTGCGTGCACTGCAAGACCTGCGACATCAAGGACCCGACGCAAAACATCGTCTGGGTCACGCCGGAAGGCGGCGGCGGGCCGAACTACCCGAATATGTGACCCGGCGAAAGCCGGGTCATCCCCGCGCAGGCGGGGATCCCGTGCCCCGTCCCGCGAAGCCTGTAAGCCGGCTGAAAGCCGCGGCGGGAGCGAACCCGGGGAAGCCCCGAGACGAAGGCCGGCCCCTGTCGGGCATGATCGGCGGTTTCGGCCGTTCCCCTCAGGAGACATCATGAAGTTCACCCAACTCGCCGCCGTCATGGCCGCAGGCCTGCTCGCCAGCTCGCTGGCTGCTGCCCAGACCACGATGAAGATCAGCATCTCCACCGCCCAGAACTCGCACCAGGGCGTGGCCATCGACGTCTTCGCGCGCGAGGTCGAGAAGCGCACCGGCGGCCGCTACAAGATCCAGACCTTCTACAACGGGTCACTGGGCGGTGAGCGCGAGTCGATCGAGGCCGTGCAGCTGGGCACCCAGGAACTGGCGTTCTCCTCCACCGGCCCGGTGCCGAACTTCGTGCCGGAAACGAAGATCTTCGACGTGCCCTTCCTGTTCCGCGACAAGGCGCATGCGCGCGCCGTGCTGGACGGCCCGATCGGCGCCGAGATGCTGACCAAGTTCGAGTCCAAGGGCTTCAAGGCGCTGGGCTGGGCCGAGAACGGCTTCCGCCACATGACCAACAGCAAGCGCGACGTCAAGGCCCCCGAGGACCTCAAGGGCCTGAAGATGCGCACCATGGAAAACCCGGTGCACATCGCCGCGTACAAGGGCTTCGGCATCATCACCACGCCCATGGCCTTCCCCGAGGTGTTCACCGCCCTGCAGCAGGGCACCGTGGACGGCCAGGAGAACCCGCTGTCCGTGATCATCGCGGCCAAGTTCGACCAGGTCCAGAAGCACCTCTCGCTGACCGGCCACGTGTATTCGCCCTGCATCTGGGTGATGAACAAGGCTGCCTTCGACAAGCTGTCGGCCGCCGACAAGAAGCACTTCCTCGATGCCGCGGCGGAGGGCACCAAGGCCAACCGCGCCCGCGTGGACGAGGACGACGCCAAGGGCGTGGCCGACCTGCGCGCCAAGGGCATGACCGTGATCGACAACGTCGACAAGGCCAAGTTCGTCGCCGCGCTGGCCCCCGTGAACGCCGAGTTCGAGAAGCAGTTCGGCAAGGCAACGATGGACAAGATCCGGAATTTCAAGTGACATGCATCGCCGCGCTCCGGCGCGGCATTGCATGTCATCCCCGCGCAGGCGGGGATCCAGAGAGGCCCGCGCACGCGGGCCTTTTCGCTCGAAGGACGAGGCCCTACATGAAACAGACCTTCCTGCGCATCGAGCGCTTCACCAGCAGCCTGTCGCTGGTGGCGGCGTGCGCCATGCTGGTGGTGGCCAGCTCGCTCGGCGTGTTCCAGATCGTCACCCGCTTCGTGCTGGAACAGCCGGCCGAGTGGAGCGAGATCCTGATCCGCCTGTCGCTGATCTGGATGGTGTTCCTCGGCATCCCCACGGCGTTCCGCCAGGGCGCCATGGTGAGCGTGGACGTGCTGTACCGCGTGGTCCCGCCGGTCGGCCGGCGCGTGCTGGACTGGGCGGTGGCCATCGCGTCGCTGGCGCTGATCCTCATCATCCTCTGGTGGGGCTGGGACTACGCGGTGCGCGGCAAGGTGCAATCGATGGCCGGCCTCGAATCCATCTCCATGTTCTGGGGCTACCTGGCGCTGCCGGTGGGCGCCCTCTTCTGCATCCTCGGGATCATCGGCAACCTGGTCGATCCCCAACGCCACGAACTGGAGACGGCGCAATGACCACCGCGATGCTCGCGACCATGGTGCTGTGCTTCGCGCTCAGCGTGTCGGTTGCCGTCTCCATCGGCCTGGCCGCCATCCTCGGCATGCAGGCCAGCAATGCGCACATGCTCATCTCGGTCAAGGAGATGTTCAATGCCATCAACAAGTTTCCGCTGGCGGCCATCCCCTTCTTCATCCTGGCCGGCAACCTGATGGAAACCGGCGGCATCTCGCGCCGCCTGGTCGAATTCGCCAAGAGCATCGTCGGCGGCGTGCAGGGCGGCCTGCCGATGACCTGCGTGCTCACCTGCATGATCTTCGCGGCGGTGTCGGGCTCCTCGGTGGCCACCACTTTCGCGGTCGGCGCGATCCTGATCCCGGCGCTGATCAAGCATGGCTACCCCACCAGCTACGCCGCGGCGCTGCAGGCCACCAGCGCGGAACTGGGCGTGATCATCCCGCCCTCCATCCCGCTGATCCTGTACGGCGTGAGCGCCGAGGTGTCCATCGGCGAGCTGTTCATCGCGGGCTTCGGCCCGGGTCTGCTGATCGGCGGGGCGCTGATGCTGTTCTGCTGGCTGTGGTGCAAGTGGAAGGGCTGGGGCAAGAACGACGGCGACGGCCGCCTGCCCTTCGGCCGCGCCACCCTCCAGGCGGGCTGGGCACTTCTGATGCCGGTGATCATCCTGGGCGGCATCTACGGCGGCATCTTCACTCCCACCGAAGCAGCGGCGGTGGCCGTGTTCTATGCGCTCGTGGTCGGCATGCTGGTGTACCGCGAGATCAAGGTGCGCGACCTGTACATGATCCTGCGCAAGTCGGTCATCTCCTCGGCGGTGATCATGTTCATCATCGCCAATGCCGGCCTGTTCGCCTTCCTGCTCACGCGGGCCGGGGTGCCCGAGGCCATCGGCCTGTGGCTGCAGGACGTGCTGAAGAGCCCCGTGATGTTCCTGCTCGGCGTGAACGCGGCACTGTTCATCATCGGCATGTTCATCGAGACCAGCGCTTCGATCATCGTGCTGGCGCCGATCCTCGCGCCGGTGGCCATGCACTTCGGCATCGACCCGGTGCACTTCGGACTGATCATGGTGGTGAACCTGGCGCTGGGGATGATCACCCCGCCCTTCGGCGTGAACCTGTTCGCGGCCTGCACGGTGGCGCGAATATCGCTGGACCGCATCATCGGCCAGCTCATCCCGTTCGTGCTGGTGATCCTGGCCTGCCTGATGATCATCACCTACGTGCCGCAGCTGTCGCTGGGGCTGCGGGACCTCGTCTACGCGAAGTGACGCCGGGGTTCGCTGCGCGAAACCCGGCCTACATGAACGCGCCGTAGGCCGGGTTCGGCAAAGCCGACCCCGGCAACACGGCTAGAATCCGGACCGTCAGGAGAGAGCTTCCCCGGAAGCCGCCGAAGGCGCGACAACGCTCAGGCACCCAGGACTGACAAGCGCCTCCATCGCGGGGCGCCTCCATGCTGGAGAGAGGCGGCTGCCAAGAGGCAGCGGCCCACCGAAGGAGCAAACCCCACCGGGGCGAATCTCTCAGGTAAAGCGGACAGCACGGGCCCTTCCATCGTGTGTACGATGGCCCGAAGCCCCTGCCGGAGTCCGCGTGTCCCAAGAAGAGCTGCACAAGACGCCCCTCCATGCCCTCCACCTGGAACTGGGTGCGCGCATGGTCCCCTTTGCCGGTTACGCGATGCCGGTGCAATACCCCGCCGGCCTCATGGCCGAGCATCACCACACCCGCACGGCCGCCGGCCTGTTCGACGTCTCGCACATGGGCCAGCTCACGCTGTCCGGCCCGGACGCGGCGGCGGCCTTCGAGACCCTGATGCCGGTGGACGTGGTCGGCCTGGCCCCAGGCAAGCAGCGCTACGGCCTGCTGCTCACCGACGAGGGCACGATCATCGACGACCTGATGTTCGTGAACCGCGGCGGCGACCTGTTCGTCATCGTCAATGGCGCCTGCAAGGACGGCGACATCGCGCACATCCGGCACCGCATCGGCGACCGCTGCCAGGTCCGGCCGCTGCCGGACCGCGCCCTGCTGGCGCTGCAAGGCCCCAAGGCAGTCGACGCGCTGCGGCGGCTCGTCCCCGGCGTCGAACAACTCGTTTTCATGACCGGCGCGGCGTACCGCTGGAACGGCGCCGATCTCTTCATCACCCGCAGCGGCTACACCGGCGAGGACGGCTTCGAGATTTCCGTCCCGGCGGCGCAGGCCGAGGCGCTGGCACGCGCGCTGCTCGCGCAGCCCGAGGTCAAGCCGATCGGGCTGGGCGCGCGCAACTCCCTGCGCCTGGAAGCCGGCCTGTGCCTGTACGGCAACGACATCGACACCACCACCACCCCGGTGGAAGCGGGCCTGAACTGGGCGATGCAGAAGGTGCGGCGCACCGGCGGCGCGCGCGCGGGCAACTTCCCCGGCGCGGCGAAGGTGCTGGCGCAGCTGGACGGCGCCGAGCCGCTGCAGCGCAAGCGCGTCGGGCTGGTGGCGCTGGAGCGCGTGCCCGTGCGCGAGCACACCGAACTGCAGGACGAGGCAGGCAACAGGATCGGCGAGGTCACGAGCGGGCTGCTCGGCCCGACCATCGACAAGCCCGTGGCGATGGGCTACCTGACGTCCGGCCACGCCGCCATCGGCACCCGCGTGAATGCCATCGTGCGCGGCAAGAAGGTGCCCATGGAAGTGGCCACCATGCCCTTCGTCCCCCAACGTTATTACCGCGGCTGACCGCACCCCGAAGGAGAAGACCCATGACCGTCAAGTACACGCCCGAACACGAATGGATCCAGCTGGAGGACCACGAAGCCGCCGTGGTCGGCATCACGCTGCACGCGCAGGACGCGCTCGGCGACGTGGTCTTCGTGGACCTGCCCGAAGTGGGCCGCAGCTATGCCAAGGGCGAAGTGTCGGGCGTGGTGGAGTCCGTCAAGGCCGCCGCCGACATCTACATGCCGGTCGCGGGCGAAGTGACCGAGGTCAACGAGGACCTGCGCAACGACCCGTCCCTGGCCAACAAGGACCCGATGGGCAATGGCTGGTTCTTCAAGATCCTGATCAAGGACATGGCGGAATTCGACGTGCTGATGGACGAGCCCGCGTACAGCAAGTTCGTCAAGGAAACGACCTGACCCGATGCTGATGCAATCCGCCCGGCCGCTCGGCGAGCTGGAAAACCCCAACGAATTCATCCCCCGCCACATCGGGGTGTCGGAGGCCGACGAGCGCCACATGCTGTCGGCGATCGGCGAGGCGTCGCGCCGTGCGCTGGTCGAGGGCATCGTGCCCCGCTCGATCAAGCGCGCGACGGCGATGCGCCTGCCGCCGGCGACGACCGAGGCCGCCGCGCTGGCGGAACTGAAGGCGCTCGCGCAGCGCAACCAGGTGTTCCGCAGCTTCATCGGCCAGGGCTACTACGGCACGTTCACGCCCGG
Source organism: Ramlibacter sp. (assembly GCA_021323335.1). GTDB lineage: Bacteria > Pseudomonadota > Gammaproteobacteria > Burkholderiales > Burkholderiaceae_C > Ramlibacter. Next base: position 4,809 of record JAJTCN010000085.1, on the reverse strand, counting down.
CGTGATCCTGCGCAACGTGCTCGAGAACCCGGCCTGGTACACCGCCTACACGCCGTACCAGGCGGAGATCAGCCAGGGCCGGATGGAAGCGCTGGTGAATTTCCAGACCATGGTGTGCGACCTGACGGCGATGCCCATCGCCAACGCGTCGATGCTGGACGAAGCCACATCTGCCGCCGAGGCGATGACGCTGGCCAAGCGCAGCGTCCGCAGCAAGAGCAACCGTTTCGTCGTCGCCGGCGACTGCCATCCGCAGACCATCGAAGTGATCCAGACCCGCGCCGAGCCCCTGGGCATCGAGGTGGTGCTGGCGAATTCGGCCGAGGAATGGAGCAAGCTGCTGGCCGGTGACTGCTTCGCCGTGCTGGCGCAGTACCCGTCCACCAGCGGCCGCATCGACGACCTGCGCGCCGACGTGGAGCAGGTCCATGCGAAGCAGGCCGCCTTCATCGTCGCCGCCGACCTGCTGGCGCTGACGCTGCTGGTGCCGCCGGGCGAGTTCGGCGCCGACATCGTGGTCGGCACCACCCAGCGCTTCGGCATGCCGATGGGCGCCGGCGGCCCGCACGCCGCCTACCTGGCTTGCCGCGACGACTTCAAGCGTTCGATGCCGGGCCGGCTGGTCGGCGTCAGCGTCGACTCGCACGGCAACCCGGCCTATCGGCTGGCGCTGCAAACGCGCGAGCAGCACATCCGCCGCGAGAAGGCCACGTCCAACATCTGCACCGCGCAGGTGCTGCCGGCCGTGGTGGCGAGCATGTACGCCGTCTACCACGGGCCGCAGGGCCTGCGGCGCATCGCCCAGCGGGTGGCCAGCTACACGGCGATCCTGGCCAAGGGCCTGGAGCAGCTGGGGTACCCGTCGCAGAAGGCCGCCTTCTTCGACACCGTCACGCTTCACGTCGGCGAGGCGGCCGACGCCTTCATCGCCAAGGGGCATGCGCTGCGCTGCAACCTGCGGCAGTCCTGGCCCGGCTACATCAGCATGTCGCTCGACGAGACGACATCGCGCGCCCACGTCGAACTGCTCTGGAAGATCTTCGCCAAGCCCGGGCAGTCCGTGCCCACCTTCGGCCCCTTCGAAAAGGGCGTGGAGCCGGCGATCCCGCAGGAGCTGCGCCGCGCCAGCGAGTACCTCACCCACCCGGTCTTCAACACGCACCACAGCGAGACCGGGATGCTGCGCTACATCCGCAGCCTGTCCGACAAGGACCTCGCGCTGGACCGCACCATGATCCCGCTGGGCAGCTGCACGATGAAGCTGAACGCCACCAGCGAGATGATCCCGATCACCTGGCCGGAGTTCGCGCACGTGCACCCGTTCGCGCCGCGCGACCAGCTGCAGGGCTACGCCGAGCTGGACGAGCAGCTGCGCGCCTGGCTGTGCGAGGCCACCGGCTATGCGGGCATCAGCCTGCAGCCCAACGCGGGTTCGCAAGGCGAGTACGCCGGCCTGCTGGCCATCCGGGCCTGGCACGCCAGCCGCGGCGAAGGCCATCGCAAGGTCTGCCTGATCCCCTCTTCCGCGCATGGCACCAACCCGGCCAGCGCGCAGATGGCGGGCATGCAGGTGGTGGTGACGGCCTGCGACGACAACGGCAACGTCGACATGGCGGACCTGGAGGCGAAGTGCAGGCAGCACAGCGCCAACCTGGCCTGCATCATGATCACCTATCCCAGCACGCACGGCGTGTTCGAGATGCAGGTGAAGGAGCTGTGCGAGATGGTGCACCGCCACGGCGGCCGCGTGTACGTGGACGGCGCCAACATGAACGCGCTGGTCGGCGTGGCGGCGCCGGGCGAGTTCGGCGGCGACGTCAGCCACCTGAACCTGCACAAGACCTTCTGCATCCCGCACGGCGGCGGTGGGCCAGGTGTTGGCCCGGTCTGCGTGGTGGAGGACCTCGTGCCCTTCTTGCCCGGGCACAAGTCCGGCGGCTTGCCGGCGCATCCGGTCGGCGCGGTGTCCGCCGCGCCCCTGGGCAATGCCGCCGTGCTGCCGATCAGCTGGATGTACTGCCGGATGATGGGCGCCGAGGGCCTGACGCAGGCGACCGAGGTGGCCATCCTCAGCGCCAACTACATCAGCGCCCGGCTGCGCGACCACTATCCCACGCTGTATGCCAGCGAGAACGGCCACGTCGCCCACGAGTGCATCCTGGACCTGCGGCCGCTGAAGGACGCCAGCGGCGTGACCGCGGAAGACGTGGCCAAGCGGCTGATCGACTACGGCTTCCATGCGCCCACCCTCAGCTTCCCGGTGCCCGGCACGCTGATGGTGGAGCCGACCGAGAGCGAGACGCTGGAGGAGATCGACCGCTTCATCGCCGCGATGATCGCCATCCGCGAGGAGATCCGGCGCATCGAGCGCGGCGAGTGGCCCCAGGACGACAACCCGCTGAAGCACGCGCCGCACACGGCGGCGGCGTTGCTGAAGGGCGAGTGGACGCATGCGTATCCGCGCGAGGTGGGAGCGGCCATCCTCGACGAGCGCCGCCACGCCAAGTACTGGCCGCCGGTGGGCCGGGTCGACAACGTGTACGGCGACCGCAACCTGTTCTGCAGTTGCGTGCCGATGTCGGCTTACGAGTGAGGGGGCTCCCGTCATTCCCGCGAAGGCGGGAATCCAGGGCTTCCGAATTCGGGTGCATGGGAGCCCTGGGTCCCCGCCTCCGCGGGGATGACAGTTAGTGGAAATCTTCCTCATCGTCGCCATCGGCGCCGCCCTCGCCGGCTTCGTGCAGGGGCTGTCCGGCTTCGGCTTCGGCCTGACCGCGATGGCCTTGTGGGCCTGGCTGCTCGAGCCGCGGCTGGCGGCGTCGCTGGCCGTGTTCGGGTCGCTGACCGGCCAGCTGATCGCCGCCTTCACGGTGCGGCGCGGCTGGGACTGGCGGCTGCTGCTGCCCTTCCTGGCCGGCGGACTGGCCGGCCTGCCGCTCGGGCTGTGGCTGCTGCCGCGGCTGGACGTGCCGCTGTTCAAGTTCCTGCTCGGGGCGATGCTGGTCATCGTCTGCCCGCTGATGTTCTTCGCCAGCCGTCTGCCGCACGTTCGCGGCAGCCGCACGGGCGATGCCGTCGCGGGGGCGGCGGGCGGCGTGATGAGCGGCCTCGGCGGCTTCAGTGGCGTGGCCCCCACCCTGTGGTGCACGATGCGCGGCTTCGACAAGGACAGGCAGCGCGCCGTCATCCAGAACTTCAACCTGTCGATCCAGGTGGTCACCTTCGCCAGCTATGTCGGCACCGGAATCATCACCAGGGACATGCTGCCGCTGTTCGCGGTCGCCGCGCCGGCCATCCTGGTGCCCGTCCTGCTCGGCGCCCGCCTGTACGTCGGCATCAGCGAACAGGCCTTCCGCAAGGTCGTGCTGGGGCTGCTGTCGTTGACCGGCGTGGCCCTGCTCGCCACCTCCGCTCCTACCGTCCTGGCCCGCTGGTTCGCCCCTTGAAACCGGGCGCGCGCGTCCCTAATTCGGGATCGCGCAACCTGACGAAAGGAGAACGACCATGAGTCCCATGTTCCGATCCTCCGCGGACCTGTTCGCGGAGCTCAACCGCATGCAGTCCCTGCTCGACCAGGCGTTTTCGGGCGCCGGCTCCAGCATCCGCGCCGGCGCGCGGGGCGGCTTCCCGGTGCTGAACGTCGGCACCACCCCGACCGCCATCGAGGTGCAGGCGCTGGCGCCGGGCCTCGACCTGGACAAGCTGGACATCACCGTGGACCGCGGCCTGCTGGTGATCGCGGGTGAACGCAAGAGCGCCCTGCCGCCGGCCGCCGAGCGCACCGGCGTCTACGCCAACGAGCGCTTTGCCGGCCCGTTCCGCCGCGTGGTGAGCCTGCCGGAAGACGCCGACGCGGCCCGCGTGGAGGCGACGTACCGGGATGGCGTGCTGCGCATCAGCGTGGCCAAGCGCGAATCGTCCCTGCCCCGCCGCATCGAAGTGAACTGAAGGAGACGACCATGAGCAACGCAGTCCAGACTTCTTCCCCTTCCACTCCCGAGACCCGTCCGGAGCAGCCGCACGTGGTGCCGCCGGTGGACGTGTTCGAGAACGACGCGTCGATCACGCTGGTGGCCGACCTGCCCGGCGTGGCGCGCGAGCAGCTGCAGGTGCGCGTGGACGGCGACAACCTGGTCCTGGAAGCCACGGCCGCGACGGCCGGGCCGGCGGACATGCAGCTGGTGTACGGCGAGGCGCAGATCCCCACCTACCGCCGGCAGTTCACGCTGAGCCGCGAACTCGACGCCTCGCGCATCGAGGCGCAGCTGCGCGACGGTGTGCTGCGCCTGACCATCCCCAAGGCGGAGGAGGCCAAGCCGCGGCGCATCCAGGTGCAGGTGGGTTAAGTCCAACACTGGCGCCGGCGGCGTGCTGCGGCGCCATGCCTTCGGTGCACAATGTTTCGACGCGCGGACGCAGCCGCGCACGGGAGATCCGTTGGCGCTCAAGGCTTTCATCGTGGAGGACCAGCCCCAGATCCGGGACAGCCTCGTCGAGGCCCTGGCCGAGCTCGGCAAGATCGAGGCGGTCGGCTTCGCCGCCGACGAAAAATCCGCGATCGCGTGGCTGTCCGACCCGGCCAATCCATGGGACATCGCGATCGTCGACCTGGTGCTGGTGCCGGGCGGCGGCAGCGGCTTCGGCGTGCTGCAGGCGCTGCGCAACCGGCCCGTCACCCGCAAGATGATCGTTCTCACCGGCACTGCCAACCCGCAGGTGCGGCGCCATTGCGAGGAGATGGGCGCCGACGGCGTCTTCGACAAGGCGATGGAGACGGAGGCGATGCTGGATTACTGCGTGGCGCTGGCG
>JAJTCN010000152.1 GCA_021323335.1 Ramlibacter sp. | reverse complement strand
CGAGAAGGGCAAGCGCTTCGCGCTGCCCAACTCCAAGATCATGATCCACCAGCCCCTGGGCGGCATGCAGGGCCAGGCGACGGACATCGAGATCCACGCCCGCGACATCCTCAAGACCAAGGGCACGCTGAACAAGATCCTGGCGCAGTGCACCGGCCAGCCGCTGGAAAAGATCGAGCGCGACACCGATCGCGACTATTTCCTCGAGGCGGAAGAGGCGAAAGCCTACGGCCTGGTGGACCAGGTCATTGCAAAACGGCCGTAATCCCCGCATCACCGCGGTTGCAGTACAGCAACGACGGCGCCTCCGGGAAACCGGGGCGCCGTTTGTTGTATGGTTATCATTGAGACACGTCAAGAAAGCACGGATCCATGGCCGATAGAAAAGGCTCTTCCAGCGAGAAAACGCTTTACTGCTCGTTCTGCGGGAAGAGCCAGCATGAGGTCAAGAAACTCATCGCGGGACCCTCGGTCTTCATCTGCGACGAGTGCATCGACCTGTGCAACGAAATCATCCGCGACGAACTTCCCGCGGGTGACGAGCAGCGCGAGTCGCGCGGCGACCTGCCGACGCCCGGCGAGATCAAGGCCAACCTCGACAACTACGTGATCGGCCAGGAGGCCGCCAAGCGCGCGCTCTCCGTCGCCGTCTACAACCACTACAAGCGCCTGCGCCACAAGGCCAAGAAGGACGACGTCGAGCTCACCAAGAGCAACATCCTCCTGATCGGCCCCACCGGCTCGGGCAAGACGCTGCTCGCGCAAACGCTGGCGCGCATGCTGGACGTGCCCTTCGTGATGGCCGACGCCACCACGCTGACGGAAGCCGGCTACGTGGGCGAGGACGTCGAGAACATCATCCAGAAGCCATCATCCAGAAGCTGCTGCAGAACTGCAACTACGAGGTGGAGCGGGCGCAGCGCGGCATCGTCTACATCGACGAGATCGACAAGATCTCGCGCAAGTCCGACAACCCCTCGATCACCCGCGACGTCTCCGGCGAAGGCGTGCAGCAGGCCCTGCTGAAGCTGGTGGAAGGCACCATGGCCAGCGTGCCCCCGCAGGGCGGCCGCAAGCACCCGAACCAGGACTTCCTGCAGATCGACACGACCAACATCCTGTTCATCTGCGGTGGCGCCTTCTCCGGGCTCGAAAAGGTGATCGAGCAGCGCACCGAGGCCTCCGGCATCGGCTTCTCCGCCAAGGTCCGCAGCAAGAAGGAGCGCACCCTGTCGGACATGTTCCGCGAGGTGGAGCCCGAGGACCTGATCAAGTTCGGCCTCATCCCCGAGCTGGTCGGCCGCCTGCCGGTGGTCGCCACGCTGGCCGAGCTGACCGAGGACGCGCTGGTCCAGATCCTGACCGAGCCGAAGAACGCCATGGTCAAGCAGTACGCCAAGCTGCTGGCGATGGAGGGGGTGGACCTCGAAGTGCGGCCCAACGCGCTGAAGGCCATCGCCCGCAAGGCGCTGAACCGCAAGACCGGCGCCCGCGGCCTGCGCTCGATCCTGGAGCAGTCGCTGATCGACACGATGTTCGAACTGCCGAACATCAGCAACGTCGAGAAGGTGGTGGTCGAGGAGAGCACCATCGAGGAAAACAAGCCGCCGCTGCTGGTGTACCGCGAGGCGGCGAAGAAGGCCTGATGACCCGGGACAGGACCCTTCCCCTTCAGGCCGCAACGGTCTTTCCCTCCTGTCCCCCCTCCTTTTTTAGGCCAATCGGGCCCATCCCGCCCCACGCGGATGCGGCCGGGTTGAAAATGTCCCCATGCCAGCCATCTATGGCTGGTCACCCTTGAGGATCTCCATGTCCGGACATACCCCGTTGCCTTCCGACCCGATGGACCTGCCCCTCCTGCCTTTGCGGGATGTGGTGGTGTTCCCCCACATGGTCATCCCCCTGTTCGTCGGCCGCCCCAAGAGCATCAAGGCCCTGGAAGCCGCGATGGAGGCCGAGCGCCGCATCATGCTGGTGGCCCAGAAAGCCGCCGCCAAGGATGAGCCGTCGGTCTCCGACATGTTCGAGGTGGGCTGCATCTCGACCATCCTGCAGATGCTGAAGCTGCCCGATGGCACCGTGAAGGTGCTGGTCGAAGGCCAGCAGCGCGCCCGCGTCAGCCGCATCGCCGACGGCGCCAGCCACTTCACGGCCACGGTCACGCCGGTCGAGTCGGGCAGCACCGACGGCAAGTCCGCCGAGATCGAGGCGCTGCGCCGCGCGGTGCTGCAGCAGTTCGACCAGTATGTGAAGCTGAACAAGAAGATCCCGCCGGAGATCCTGACGTCCATCGCCAGCATCGACGACCCGGGCCGCCTGGCCGACACGATCGCCGCGCACCTGCCCCTGAAGCTGGACAACAAGCAGGTCGTCCTGGACCTGGCCGACGTCAAGGAGCGGCTGGACAACCTGTTCGAGCAGATCGAGCGGGAAGTCGAGATCCTCAACGTCGACAAGCGCATCCGCGGGCGCGTGAAGCGCCAGATGGAGAAGAACCAGCGCGACTTCTACCTCAACGAGCAGGTCAAGGCCATCCAGAAGGAGCTCGGCGAGGGCGAGGAAGGCGCCGACATCGAGGAGATCGAGAAGAAGATCAAGCTCGCGCGCATGCCCAAGGAAGCGCGCAAGAAGGCCGACGCGGAGCTGAAGAAGCTCAAGCTGATGTCGCCCATGTCGGCCGAAGCCACGGTGGTGCGCAACTACATCGACGTGCTGACCGGCCTGCCGTGGGTCAAGCGCACCAAGATCAAGCACGACCTGGCGTACGCCGAGCAGGTGCTCAACGAGGACCACTGGGGCCTGGAGAAGGTCAAGGACCGCATCCTCGAATATCTCGCGGTGCAGCAGCGCGTCGACAAGGTCAAGGCGCCCATCCTGTGCCTGGTCGGCCCCCCGGGCGTTGGCAAGACCTCGCTCGGCCAGTCGATCGCCAAGGCGACCGGCCGCAAGTACGTGCGGCAGGCGCTGGGCGGCATGCGCGACGAGGCCGAGATCCGCGGCCACCGCCGCACCTATATCGGCGCCATGCCGGGCAAGGTGCTGCAGTCGCTGTCGAAGGTCGGCACGCGCAACCCGCTGTTCCTGCTGGACGAGATCGACAAGCTGGGCCAGGACTTCCGCGGCGATCCGGCGTCGGCCCTGCTGGAGGTGCTGGACCCCGAGCAGAACCACACCTTCAGCGACCACTACGTCGAGGTCGACTTCGACCTGTCAGACGTGATGTTCGTGGCGACGTCGAACTCGATGAACATCCCGCCGGCGCTGCTGGACCGGATGGAGGTCATCCGCCTCTCGGGCTACACCGAGGACGAGAAGGTCAACATCGCCATGCGCTACCTGCTGCCCAAGCAGATGAAGAACAACGGCGTGCGGGAAGATGAACTGCTGGTCGAGGAATCGGCCGTTCGCGACATCGTGCGCTACTACACCCGCGAAGCCGGCGTGCGGTCGCTGGAACGCGAGCTGTCCAAGATCTGCCGCAAGGTGGTCAAGGGCCTGCAGCTGCGCAAGATGACGCCGCTGGTGAAGGTGAACGCGGACAACCTGAACGACTTCCTGGGCGTGCGCAAGCACTCCTACGGGCGTGCCGAGGCGCAGAACCAGGTAGGCCAGGTGGTCGGCCTGGCCTGGACGGAAGTCGGCGGCGACCTGCTGACGATCGAGGCGGCGCTGATGCCCGGCAAGGGCAACGTGCTGCGTACCGGCTCGCTGGGCGACGTGATGAAGGAGTCGGTGGAAGCCGCGCGCACCGTGGTGCGCAGCCGCTCGCGCCGCCTGGGCATCAAGGACGACGTGTTCGAGAAGAAGGACATCCACGTCCACGTGCCCGACGGCGCCACGCCCAAGGACGGCCCGTCCGCCGGCGCGGCGATGACGACGGCCATCGTCTCCGCCATGACCGGCATTCCGGTGCGGGCGACCGTGGCGATGACCGGCGAGATCACGCTGCGCGGCGAGGTCACCGCCATCGGCGGCCTGAAGGAAAAGCTGCTGGCGGCCCTGCGCGGCGGCATCAAGACCGTGCTGATCCCGGAAGAGAACAGCAAGGACCTGCAGGACATTCCCGAAAACGTGAAGAACGACCTCGAGATCGTGCCGGTGAAGTGGATCGACCAGGTGCTGGCCATCGCGCTGGAGCGCGAGCCCAGCCCGCTGGCCGACGAGGAGCCCGCCGCAGCCGCCCCGGTGGCGGAGGGCGCTACGCCGGTTGCTGTCAAACACTGACAGTCCGGACGCAAGTTTTCGGGGCTACGGAAGAGGCCCCGAAAATTTGGCTATAATTTCGTTCATCGATGCGGGAGTAGCTCAGTTGGTAGAGCGCAACCTTGCCAAGGTTGAGGTCGAGAGTTCGAGACTCTTCTCCCGCTCCA
>JAJTCN010000084.1 GCA_021323335.1 Ramlibacter sp. | reverse complement strand
ACCGGCGATGTCGCTGGTCTTGGAAGCGACTTCCTTGACCATCTGCGCGCCCATGTTCTGCAGCTTGTCCTTCAGCTCGATTTCCTTGGCCACGGACACGCCGTCCTTGGTCACGGTGGGGGCGCCGAAGGAGCGCTCGAGCACCACGTTGCGGCCCTTGGGGCCCAGGGTGACCTTGACCGCGTTGGCCAGGATGTTCACGCCTTCGACCATGCGGGCGCGGGCGTCACCGCCGAAAACTACGTCTTTTGCTGCCATTGTTCGTTACCTCAGTGAGATGGATTCGGGGGTGGACGCTTACGCGACCTTCTTCAGGCCGGCGGCGGGGGCGCCTTCGACCACGGCGAACAGGTCGTCTTCCTTCATGACCAGCAGCTCGTCGCCATCGACCTTGACGGTCTGGCCGGAGTACTTGCCGAAGAGGACACGGTCGCCGACCTTGACGTTCAGGGCAACCAGTTCACCCTTGTCGGTCTTGCGGCCCGGGCCGACGGCCAGGATCTCGCCCTGGTCCGGCTTTTCGGCGGCGTTGTCCGGGATGACGATGCCGGAGGCCGTCTTGGTTTCTTGTTCCAGGCGCTTGACGATCACGCGGTCGTGCAGGGGGCGAAGCTTCATGTGCATCTCCTTCAAGAGAATTGGGGGTCACTCAGAGCACCAACGAAAGTCAGCGCTCATTAACTAACGTGGAGGAGGGCCGATTGCAGCTCGGCTGCTAGCACTCAACTCCAGCGAGTGCTAATGATAAGGGCATTCTTGTCGGTTGCAAGCGCTGCGGGTCGTAGTCATGGACCTACGGCATCCGGCCGAGGATCGGAAACAGCTTGCCCAGTCCCTCGGCCATCACCTCGACCGCCAGCGCTGCGAGGATCAAGCCCATCAGCCGCGTCAGCACGTTGATGCCGGTTTGCCCCAGGATCCGCGCGATCGGATTGGCCAGCGCGAAGCTGACCGCCGTCACCAGCGCCACCACCACGCCGTAAGCCACCAGCGTGGACAGCTGCAGCGCGGTCTGCGCGCGCTCGGCGTAGATCACCACCGTGGACATCGTCGCCGGCCCGGTGAGCAGCGGGATCGTCAGCGGCACCACCGCGATGCTGTTGCCCATGGCCAGCTTGTCGGCGCCGGCTTCCATCTCGTTGGTGCTCGGCTTGGCTTCGGCCGGCTTGGCATTCAGCATGTTCAGGGCGCTGGTCAGCAGCAACATGCCGCCGCCCACCTGGAAGCTGGCGATCGAGATGCTGAAGAACTCCAGGATGCGGATGCCGAGCAGCGCGCTGGCCGCGATCACCAGGAAGGCGGTGATGGAGGACACCACCACCGTGTGCCTTCGCTGCGCCGGCGAGAACCCCTGCGTGTAGTAGATGAAGAAGGGGATGATGGCCGGCGGGTTGACGATGGCCAGCAGCGTGATCAGCGGCTTCCAGTCCATCAGGAGGCCGCCCGTTGCGCCTCGTAGGCGGCCAGTTCCTCCGGCGTGGCGGGCGTGCGCCGGCCGAACATGCCCCAGCCCTCCATCTCGAGCACCTTGTCGCCGTCCTGGTTGAACATCTCCCAGCGCGACCGCACCAGCCCCACCTCCGGACGCTTGCGCATCGGCCGCGACTCCAGGATGACGTGGCGCAATGCGAGCTGGTCGTTCGGGTACACCGGGCGCAGCCAGCGCAGGCTCTCCAGGCCGGGCGAGCCCTGGCTGGACGAGTGCCGCAGCATGTTGTCCACCGTCAGCCGCATGGCCAGGGCGGCGGTCTGCCAACCGCTGGCGCACAGCGCGCCGAAGATCGACTGCCTCCCCGCTTCTTCGTCCACGTGGAAAGGCTGGGGGTCGTACCGGCGCGCGAACTCCTTGATCTCCTCCTTGTCGACGGAGGTGGTGCCCAGTTCGCGCACGCTGCCCGGCGCCAGGTCTTCCCAGTAGAGGGTGCCGGCCATCAACGGCCCCCGGACACGTCCACCAGCGACATCGTCGTGTAGCTCGCCTCGGGCGAGAGCAGCCAGGCGATGGCCTGCGCCACTTCCTCGGCGGAGCCGCCGCGCTGCATGGGCACCAGGTGCTGCAGGTCGCGCACGCGGTTGGGCAGGCCGCCCGACGCGTGGATCTCGGTTTCGATCAGGCCGGGCCGCACCGCGTTGACGCGGATGCCTTCGCTGGCGACTTCCTTGGCCAGCCCGATGGTCAAGACGTCGATGGCGCCCTTGGCGGCGGCGTAGTCCACGTACTGGCCCGGTGCGCCCAGGCGGGCGGCGGCGCTGGAGACGTTGACGATGGCGCCGCCCTGGCCGCCGTGCCTGGTGCTCATGCGCCGCACCGCCTCGCGGGCGCACAGGAAGCTGCCGAGGAGGTTGACGTCGAACATGCGCCTCAGGCGCTCGAGGCTCATCTCGTCGACGCGCTGGGCGCGGTCCACGATGCCGGCGTTGTTCACCAGCGCGGTCAGCCGTCCCAGCCTGGCGTCCACCTGCTCGAACATGCGCAGCACCTGGTCCTCCTGCGCCACGTCGGCCTGCACGGCAAAGGCCTTGCCGCCGCCGGACTCGATGGCGCGCACCACGTCCTCGGCCGCCGCTGCGTTGCTCGTGTAGTTGACGGCGACGGCATAGCCCTTGCGCGCCGCGAGCAAGGCGGTGGCCGCCCCGATGCCCCGGCTGCCGCCGGTGACCAACAGAACTTCGTCCATGCGCTCCTCCACTGCCGCGCTGCCGGCGGCGAGCCGCCATTAGACCAAATGCACCGGATTGACGGCGGGGCGCGGCTGGGCGAAATTCGGCGCTTCGCATTCACACCAGGAAGCCGATCCATGGGCCAGTTCACACAACTCAAGGCAGCCGATGGCCAGTCCATCCCCGCCTACGTCGCCACCCCGTCGGGCAAGCCGCGCGGCGGCATCGTCGTCATCCAGGAGATCTTCGGCGTCAACTCGCACATCCGCTCGGTGGCCGATCTCTATGCCGCCGAGGGCTACCTCGCGGTCGCCCCCGCGATCTTCCATCGCGTGAAGCCGGACGTGGACCTCGGCTACTCGCCCGACGACATGAGCGCGGGCATGGCCTTGAAGGCGGCCAGCGAGGCGCTGCCGTCACCCGGCGTGATGCAGGACATCCAGGCCGCGATCCAGCACGCGGCGCAGGCGGGCAAGGTGGGCATCGTCGGCTTTTGCTACGGCGGCTTGCTGACGTGGCGCGCGGCCTGCAACCTGCAGGGCCTGAGCGCGGCGGTGCCCTACTACGGCGGCGGCGTCACCACGCCGGACGAGATTGCACGCAAGCCGAAGGTGCCGGTGCTGGCGCACTTCGGCGACAAGGACAAGCACATCTCGGTGGAAAGCGTGGAAGCGTTCAAGAAGGCGCACCCGGAGGTGGAGGTGCACCTCTACGCCGCCGACCACGGCTTCAACTGCGACCAGCGCGGCTCGTTCAATGCGGACGCCACGAAGCTGGCCCGCGAGCGCACGCTGGCGTTCTTCAAGAAGCACGTCGGATGACATTCGTCACCCCCGCGCAGGCGGGGGCCCGGGGCTTCCTGGCCTTCCTTCTGCTGGCCTGCTCCCACGCCTTCGCCGCCGACTATCCCGGCCCACTGTTCGACGCCCACCTGCACTACAACGAGGAAGCGTTCAACGGCGCCGAGGGGCCGCATCCCATCCCCGACGTCCTGGGCCGGATGCAGCGCAGCGGCGTGCGCGCCGTCATCTCCAACTCCCGCCCCAACGACGGCACCAGGTCGCTGGCCCAGTCGCCGCTGACGCGGCAGGCCGGCGTGACGGTGGTGCCGTTCGTGCGCCTGTACCGCAACCGGGCCGACTACACCAACTGGTTCCGCGACGAGACCATCTACGAGATGGTGCAGGCGGAGCTGGCGCGCGGCACCGCCGCCGGCCCTTACCGCGGCATCGGCGAGTTCCACCTGTACGACTCCGCCAACGCCAACGGCCCGGTGGCGCGCAAGCTGATGGTGCTGGCCGAGGAGAGGGATCTCGCCGTGCTGGCCCACGTGGACGACACCGCGGTCGACCTGCTGATGGCCCACACCCCGTCGAAGGGCGCCAGGGCGCGGCTGATCTGGGCGCATACCGGCATCGGCGGCGCGCCTGTGGCGCGGGTGGACCAGATGATGGCGCGCTATCCGCGCCTGATGGGGGAGCTGTCGTACCGGCCGGGGCTCACCTGCGAGGGCGGCAAGCTGTGCCCCGAGTGGCGCACGCTGATCCTGAAATATCCCGGCCGCTTCCTCGTGGGCTCGGACACCTGGGTCAACCAGCGCTGGCAGTACTACGAGGACACGATGAAGGGCTACCGCACCTGGCTGGGTGACCTGCCGGTGGAGGTGGCGCGCCGGGTCGCGTGGGACAACGGCGCGGGCCTGTTCGGGCTGAAGCAGCCCTGACCGCTCAGAAGCGGTAGCGCACGCCGGCGACGATGAAGTTCGAGCCCACGTGGCGGGGCGCGATCAGGCCGTAGGCTCCGGAGCGGTGGTGGATGCGGGTGACCAGCGACCAGTCCGGCAGCGACGCCCAGCTCCATTCCGCCTCCAGCAGCAGCAGCATCTGGGTCCGATAGCGCCGGGACGGGTCGTCCTTGGGCCCGTCTTCGTAGCTGGGCGTGCCGAACGCATGCGACAGCCCGATGCCGCCGGCTGCATTGATGCGCAACTGGGCGATCTCCAGGTTCGGCGAGCGCAGCATGTAGGCCGCGCCGAGCTCCACGTTGCTCTGCCTGCCGCGATGCTGCAGCAGCACCAGTTCGTAGCCGTGCTGGATGTTCTCGATGTACGTGGAACGCAGGAAGTCGATGCTGCCGCCGAGCGTGCCCATCGTCTTGCCGGCGCCCAGGCCGGTGAAGTAGCTCGACTCCCGGTTCCAGCCCTGGCCGAAAATCGCCCCCGGCACTTCCCGCAGGTTCAGGTCCACGCCCTGTGCGGTGTACCCGGTGACGGAATCGAACGGTCCCGGGGAAGTCTGGGCGGCGGCGCCACCGCACGCGGCGGCAAGGAGAAGGAGTGGCAGACTCGACGCGATCGGGCCTCTGCGCATCAGCGGTCCTGTGTGTTGTTGTGATGTTGCGATAGTGTAGTGTCAGCAACGGAACCAGGAGGAGGACGGCATGCAACTTCATTACTACCCCGGCACGGCGGCGATGATCCCGCACATCCTGCTGGAGGAACTGGGTGTCCCCTACGAGCGCGTGCTGGTGGACCGCGTGCAGAACAAGCACAAGGAGCCGGCATACCTGCGCCTGAATCCCAATGGGCTGATACCGGTCCTTACCGATGGGGACCTGGTGCTTTACGAAACAGCGGCGATCGTGCTGCATTTGTGCGACACCCACCCGCAGGCGGGGCTCGCTCCGGCGGTGGGCACGCCGCAGCGGGCGCATTTCTACAAATGGCTGGTCTGGATGGCGAGCACGCTGCAGCCGACGCTGAGCGCCTACTTCTATCCGGAGCGCTGGGTCAGCGAGGGCAACACCGAGGCGGCGGCGCAGGTGAAGGCGCGGGCGCGCGAAAAGGCGACCGGCTTGCTGGCGCAGCTCGACGACCTGGTCGCGCGCCATGGCGGGCCCTGGGTCGACGGGCCTCGCTACAGCGCGCTGGACTGCTACGCCTTCACCCTGTGCCGCTGGACCCGCAACTTCCCCGAGGGCAAGGCCCGCGACCTGCCGAACCTGGGGCCTTACCTGCAGCGCATGAGCGAGCGGCCGGCGCTGCAGCGCGTGTTTGCCGCGGAGCAGATCTCAGCGCCCCTGTTCTAGCAGGTGTTGCAGGGCCAGGGCGTCGCCGGTGGCGGCGCCCGATGCGGTGTTGTCGAAGATGCACCAGACCTCCGCACCAGCATCCTCCGCCGCGCGGATGCGTTGCGCCAATGCCCGCAGCAGCCCGGCTTCATAGGAGGAGTAGTACATGCGCGGCGAGCCGTGCAGCCGCAGGTAGATGCGGCCCGGCCAGCCGCCGGGGGCCGCGCCGGCCGCATGCCGCACCGGGTCGGCGAGCACGCGCGCCACTTCATGCGCGCGCAGCAGCGCGTCGGCATCGGCTTCGAACCACGTGGCGTGCCGCGGCTCCATCGCCAGTGCGCCATGCCAGCGCCTGCGCAGCATCTCCAGGAAGGCGGCCGCGAGCGTCGCATCGAAGGCGAAGCTCGGTGGCAACTGCACCAGCAGGCAAGCCAGCTTGTCGCCGAGGCCGCGCGCCTGGGAGAGGAACTCTTCCACCAATCCTTCGCAATCCGCGAGCCGGCGCTCGTGCGTGACCGTCTTGGGCAGCTTGGCGCAAAAGCGGAAGCCCGCCGGCACGCTGGCGGCCCACTTCGCGTACAGCGATGGCTTGTGAGGGCGATGGAAGGACGAATTGATCTCGGTGACCGGGAACACGCTCGCATAGCGCGCGAGATGCGAGTCGCCCGGGCCGAACCGGTCCTGCACCTCGCGCGGCAAGGCCCAGCCCGCCGTGCCGACCAGCATCACCGGGTGCGGGCCAGGTAGCGCTTGCGCCTGAACACCAGCACCAGCGCCACCGCGATGAATGCCATCGCGCCGACGATCCAGAAGACGCCCGCCTGCTCCTTGGTGAACGGCAGGTAATCGAAATTCATGCCGAACACGCCCGCGATCAGGTTCAGCGGCAGGAAGATGGCCGTGAGCGCGGTCAAGGTGCGCATGATCTCGTTCATGCGGTGGCCCTGGGCCGAGAAGTGGATCTGCACCGCGCTCTCCGCGCCGCTTTCCATCCGCCGGACGTGATGCACGACGCGCTGGATGTGTTCGACGACGTCCCGGGCGCGCGCCATCAGGCCGTCGCGCTCGGCCTGGGTCATGCTGCCGTAAGGCAACTCGCGCTGCGTGTCCAGCCACTCCTGCATGGCGTCGTTCTGCTCCTCGCAGAGATCCTCCAGCGTGTGCAGCGCATTGCGCGCGGTCATCAGCGCGCCCCAGTCGGCCGCTCCACCGTCCGGCCCCAGCAGCCCCTGCTGCCAGTCGTCCATCTCCGCGCTCAACGCGCGCCGCAGCTCGAGGTAGCTGTCGACCATCACGTTGACCATGCGAAGCATCAGGTCCGCCGGGCTGGACGGCAGCCGCGAGCGCGCAGCCGCGGACAGGCCCTCGCTGTACACGACGTCGCCCAGGTAGCGCTGGATGAAGGACCGCGCCGACTGGCAGCCCGAAGGGTGCACCGTGACCAGCAGCCGGTCGAACACCACGAAGGCGAGGGCGCGGGTGCGCACGCGGCCGAAGGCGGCCAGCGGCCGGTCGTCGTTCGCCACGTCCTCGCCCAATTCGACGCGGACTTCCTGCTCCGTGGCCAGCCGGCGGAAGATCACCAGGTCGTAGATGGAGGTGTAGTCGTAATGCGAAGGGTGGGCCGGGTTGCCCATGTCCTTCACGTGCAGGTCCAGCAGGGTCGAGCCGCCGATCGCCTGGGCCGCTTGCTGCAGCTGCGGCAGCTTGTCCGCCAGCTCCTCGCGGTCGAGGTAGATCCACAGGAACCCCGACTCCGGGGCCCCGGTGGGGATCTGCTCCAGGAAGCGCAGCGTGCCGGTGCCGAATTCGACGATCTGCACGCGGGCCTCAGTTGCGCAGCTTGCGCGCCGCCTCGAGCGCGAAGTAGGTCAGCACGCCGTCGGCGCCGGCGCGCTTGAAGGCCAGCAGGCTTTCCATCATCACGAGGTCGTGGTCCAGCCAGCCGTTGGCCGCGGCCGCCTTGAGCATGGCGTATTCGCCGGACACCTGGTAGGCGAAGGTGGGCACGCGGAATTCGTCCTTCACGCGCCGCACGATGTCCAGGTAGGGCATGCCGGGCTTGACCATCACCATGTCGGCGCCTTCGGCCAGGTCCATCGCAACCTCGCGCAACGCCTCGTCGGTGTTGCCCGGATCCATCTGGTAGACCTTCTTGTTGCTCTTGCCCAGGTTGCCCGCCGAGCCCACCGCGTCGCGGAACGGGCCGTAGAAGGCGCTCGCGTACTTCGCGCTGTACGCCATGATGCGCGTGTGGATGTGGCGGTCGGCCTCCAGCGCGGCGCGGATCGCGCCGATCCGCCCGTCCATCATGTCGCTGGGCGCCACGATGTCCACGCCGGCCTGCGCCTGCGCCAGCGCCTGCTTGACCAGCACTTCGATCGTCTCGTCGTTCAGGATGTAGCCGGTTTCGTCCAGCAGGCCGTCCTGGCCGTGGCTGGTGAAGGGGTCGAGCGCGACGTCCGTCATCACGCCCAGTTCCGGGAATTCCTTCTTCAACGCCTGCACCACGCGCGGCACCAGGCCGTCCGGGTTCCACGCCTCGCGGCCGTCCGGCGTCTTCAGCGCAGGGTCGATCACCGGGAACAGCGCCAGCGCCGGCACGCCAAGCTGCATGCATTGCTCCGCCACCGGCAGCAGCAGGTCGAGGCTGACCCGCTCCACGCCGGGCATCGAGGCGACGGCCTGCCGCTGCCTGGCGCCATCGAGGACGAAGACGGGATAGATCAGGTCGCTGGAGGTGACGGCATGTTCGCGCACCAGGTTGCGCGTGAACTCGTCGCGCCGCAGCCGTCGTGGCCGGCCGTGCGGATAGGGGGCGTGGAAACTCATGGCGAAATTGTGCTCCATGCGCGACCGTGGCGCGCGCGAGCGCGGGTCGCGATGGCTCGCGCGGATCCGGATGCGAGCCGGTGAAACGAGGACTTTATGCTTGAAAGCCGAGCTTGGCGCTGTTAAATTACGAGCGGGCGGCTTGCCGCTCCCCGCTTTTCCTCCCTGAGCGGGCGCCTTGATGTGTGACAGCAAAAAGGCTTCCACACCCCGGCTCATCGGAGCCGGGGCTTTTTTTTGCCCGCGCGCGCCGCGCCCGTTCCGGCCGGGCTCCGTACACTCCGCGCCATGCTCTGGGTCAAGGCCTTCCACATCGTCTTCATCGCCAGCTGGTTCGCGGGCCTGTTCTACCTGCCCCGCATCTACGTGAACCTGGCCATGGTGCCGGCGGGCTCCAGCGCCGAGCGGGAGCGCCTGCTGCTGATGGCGGCCAAGCTGCTGCGCTTCACCACCCTGCTGGCCGTGCCCGCGCTGGGGCTCGGCCTGTGGCTGTGGCTCGGCTACGGCATCGGCCGCGGTGCCGGCTGGATGCATGCGAAGCTGGCGGTCGTGCTGCTGGTCATCGGCTATCACCATGCCTGCGCCGTGCTGCTGCGCAAGCTGCGCGCCGGCGCCAGCCGGCACAGCCACCGCTGGTTCCGCTGGTTCAATGAAGCACCCGTCCTGCTCCTGGTCGCCGCCGTGGTGCTGGTCGTCGTGAAGCCGTTCTGAGATGCACAAGACCTCCGCCTGGCCCCTGGCCGGGGCTTATGCCCTGCTGGTGGTCTACGCCAGCCTCTACCCCTTCGCCGACTGGCGCAACCAGGAGATCCCGCCCTGGGACTTCCTGCAGGCCGGCTGGCCCAAGTACTGGACGGCCTTCGACCTGGTCGCCAACGTCGTCGGCTATGTCCCGCTCGGCTTCCTGCTGGCGCTGAGCTTCATGCGGCGCGGCAACGTGCGTTATTTCGCCACGCACCCCAACGTCGCGGGCATCGGGGTTGCAGTGTTGGTCGGCACCTTGCTGTCGCTCCTGATGGAAGGCGTCCAGAACTACCTGCCGTCGCGGGTGGCCTCCAACGTGGACTTCGGGCTCAACGTCGCCGGCACGCTGGTGGGCGCCGTCGCGGCGACCGCGCTCGAGCTGGCCGGCGCCATCGACCACTGGAGCCGCTTTCGCGAACGCTGGTTCATCCCGCAGGCGCGCGGGGCCATCGTGCTGCTGGCGTTGTGGCCGTTCGCCCTGCTGTTCCCGGCGGCCGTGCCGCTGGGGCTGGGGCAGGTGTTCGAGCGTTTCGAGACCGCGCTGGCCGACTGGCTGGAGGACACGCCGTTCCTCGAATGGATGCCGTTGCGCGAGATCGAACTGCAGCCCCTGGTGCCGGCGGCCGAGTTGCTGTGCGTGGCGCTCGGGGCGTTCGTGCCTTGCCTGCTGGGCTACACGGTGCTGCGGTCGATGCCCCGCCGCGCGGTCTTCGCCGTGGCGGCGGTGGCGGTGGGCACCGGCGTCACGGCCTTGTCCGCCGCGCTCAGCTGGGGGCCGACGCACGCCTGGGCGTGGATGAGCCTGCCGGTGCGGCTGGGCCTGGTGTTCGGCTTGCTGCTGGCGCTGCTGATGCTGGCGGTGCCGCGCCGTGGCTGCGCGGCGGTGCTGATGCTGGCGCTGGTGCTGCACCTGAGCCTGCTGAACCAGGCGCCGACCAGCGCCTACTTCGCGGACACGCTGCAGGCGTGGGAGCAGGGCCGCTTCATCCGCGCCTATGGGCTGGCGCAGTGGCTCGGTTGGTTGTGGCCGTACGTCGTGCTGGGGTACGTGCTGCTGCGCGTCTCGCGCCGGGACGCGCCTCCTACAATCCCCGAATGAGCGCGACCCCTCCGGAACCTTCCCAGTACTACCAGCACCACATCTTCTTCTGCCTGAACAAGCGCGAGAACGGCGAGGCCTGCTGCGCCGACCACGACGCGCAGGCCGCGTTCGACCGGTGCAAGCAGCAGGTGAAGGCGCAGGGGCTCACGGGCCCCGGCAAGGTGCGGGTCAACAAGGCGGGCTGCCTCGATCGCTGCCAGGGCGGCCCGATCGCCGTGGTGTATCCGGAGGGCGTCTGGTACACCTACGTGGACGCCAACGACATCGACGAGATCGTGGAGTCGCACCTCAAGCACGGCAAGGTGGTCGAGCGCCTGCTGACGCCGCCTCACCTGGGACGATGAGCGCCGCATGAACGCGCAGACGGAGCGACTGGAGCTCGCGGGGGCCGCGGGCCGCATCCAGGCCCTGCGCGACCGGCCGGACGGTACGCCGCGCGGCGTTGCCGTCATCGCCCACCCGCATCCGCTGTTCGGCGGCACCATGGACAACAAGGTGGTGCAGACCCTCGCGCGCGCCTTCGTGCAATGCGGCTGGACGGCGGTGCGCTTCAACTTCCGCGGCGTCGGCGCCAGCGAAGGCAGTTTCGACGAAGGGCGCGGCGAAGCGGCCGACTTCCAGCAGGTCGTGCAGGCCGTGGCGCCGGAGGGCGCGCTGGCCCTGGCGGGCTTTTCCTTCGGTGCGTTCGTCGCGGCGCAAGCCGTCGAGGCGCTGTGGAACGCGCGGGACGTGCAGTCCATCGTGTTGGTCGGCACCGCCGCCTCGCGCTTCGGCGTGCCGCCGCTGCCGCCCGACAGCCACGACCGGGCGCTGGTGATCCACGGCGAGCAGGACGACACGGTGCTGCTGTCGGCCGTGCTCGACTGGGCGCGGCCGCAGTCACTTCCCGTTACGGTGGTGCCGGGGGTCGAGCATTTCTTTCACGGACAATTACCGCTTTTGAAGGGCTTGGTGGTTCGCCACCTTCGTACACAGGGATGAGAAATCGTTGGATGCAGGCGCTGCTGGCGCCATGGCTGGTCTTTTTCTGCCTCGCGGCCGCCGCCCAGGTGCCGCAGCCGCCGGAGATCGCGGCGCGCAGCTACCTGCTGCTCGACGTCAGCGCGAACCAGATCCTGGCTTCGCGCGACATCGACTCGCCGGTGGAGCCGGCGTCGCTGACCAAGCTGATGACCGGGTACCTGGTGTACCAGGCCATCCGCGCCAAGAAGATCGACGTCAAGCAGGCGCTGCCGGTCAGCGAGCGCGCATGGAAGATGCCGGGCTCGCGGATGTTCATCGACCCGAAGATGCAGGTGCCGGTGGACGACCTCATCAAGGGGATGATCGTCCAGTCGGGCAACGATGCCACGGTCGCGCTGGCCGAGGGCGTGGGCGGCACGGTCGAGCATTTCGTCGAGCTCATGAACCAGCAGGCCAAGGCCCTGGGCATGAAGAACACCACGTACAAGAACCCCGAAGGCCTGACGGCGCCGGGCCACACGACCACGGCGCGTGACCTGAGCATCCTGGCCACCCGGCTGATGCAGGACTTCCCGGAAGACCTGCCGTACTACGCGATCAAGAAGTACCGCTACCAGGGCACGCCGACGGCCAACGACACCAACCGGAACATGCTGCTGTTCCGCGACCCCACGGTCGATGGCCTGAAGACCGGCCACACCAATGCCGCGGGCTACTGCCTGATCGCCACCGCCAAGCGCGACTTTCCCAACCTGCAGGGCCGCCGCCTGCTGGCCATCGTGCTGGGCGCCAGCAGCGAAACCGCCCGTGCCAACGAGGCGCAGAAACTGCTGAACTGGGGCTACACGGCCTACGAAGGGCTGAAGCTGTTCGACGCCAATGTGCCGGTGATCGAGCCGCAGGTCTGGAAGGGCGCCGACAAGACGGTGAAGCTCGGCCAGACGCAGCCGATCGTGCTGGCCGTGCCGGCCGGCAGCGCCTCGAAGATCAAGACCCAGGTGGCCCGGCCGGACCCGCTGGTGGCGCCGTTCACCAAGGGCCAGCAGGTCGGCACGCTGAAGATCCTGGCCGGCGACCAGGTGCTGCGCGAGGTGCCGCTGGTGGCCCTGCAGGCCGTGGAGCAGGCCGGCGTCTTCGGCCGCGCCTGGGACGCGATCCGTCTGTGGATCAAGTGACGCTCAGCTAGCCGCCGCAGGCGGCGGCGTGCGTCATCCCCGCGCAGGCGGGGATCCAGGGAGCGCGCAGCGCCTCTTTGGGAGCCCTGGGCCCCCGCCTCCGCGGGGGTGACGGAGGGCGCGCCTTGATTCTCTTTTTTCCAAGCGTTTAGGGACGTTTTCAACCAATGCCAACCATCAACCAGCTCGTGCGTCAGGGCCGGGAAGTCGAGAAGATCAACTCGAAGTCCCCCGCGATGCAGAACAGCCCCCAGCGCCGGGGCGTGTGCACCCGCGTGTACACCACGACGCCGAAGAAGCCGAACTCCGCGCTGCGGAAGGTCGCCAAGGTCCGCCTGACCAACGGCTTCGAAGTCATCTCCTACATCGGCGGCGAAGGCCACAACCTCCAGGAACACTCGGTGGTCCTGGTGCGCGGCGGCCGCGTCAAGGACCTGCCCGGTGTGCGTTACCACATCGTCCGCGGATCGCTTGACCTGCAGGGCGTGAAGGATCGCAAGCAGTCCCGTTCCAAGTACGGCGCCAAGCGCCCGAAGAAGGCCTAACAGCCATTTCGTAGTTTGTCGGTGCTCGTTCGGCCCTGGCAGGCTGAGCAAGCGTAGTGACCCAATCCCGGGTCGAGTAAGCGGGTCGCCCGATGGCGCCCACGGTCCCCGAGGACCAGCTGAAGCAATCAGAGAGGTTAGAAATGCCACGTCGTCGCGAAGTCCCTAAACGTGAAATCCTGCCGGATCCCAAGTACGGCAACGTCGAGCTCGCCAAGTTCATGAACGTCATCATGCAAGGCGGCAAGA
>JAJTCN010000083.1 GCA_021323335.1 Ramlibacter sp. | reverse complement strand
CACCGGTCCCGGCGCCTGGGTCAGCAGGTCCTGGGCGCGCTGGGTCTTCGGGAAGGCGATGACGTCGCGCAGGGACTCGGCGCCCGTCATCAGCATGACAAAACGGTCCAGGCCGATGGCGATGCCGCCGTGCGGGGGCGCGCCGTACTGCAGCGCGTCCAGCAGGAAGCCGAACTTCAGCTTGGCCTCTGCTTCGTCGATCTTCAGCGCGCGGAACACCTTGCTCTGCACTTCCTCGCGGTGGATCCGGACCGAGCCGCCACCGAGCTCGATGCCGGGGAAGTCCACCACCCACAGCGGCTTCCACTGGCCTTCCAGCAGGCCGTTGGCCTTGCCGAACTCGCTGTGGCCCACCTTCACGCGCAGCGCGCCGATGGCGTCGTTGACCACCTTGGCCTTGTCGGCGCCGAAGAAGATGAGGTCGCCGTTGCGCGCGCCCGTGCGCTTGAGGATCTCGGCGATGGCCGCATCGTGCAGGTTCTTCACGATCGGCGACTGCAGGCCCTCGCGGCCCGCGGCCACGTCGTTGACCTTCACCCAGGCCAGGCCCTTGGCGCCGTAGATCTTGACGAACTCGGTGTAGCCGTCGATCTCGCCGCGGCTCATGCCGCTGCCCGCCGGCACGCGCAAGCCGACCACGCGGCCGTCCTGCGCATTGGCCGGGCCGGAGAACACCTTGAAGTCCACGTCCTTCATCACGTCGGTGAGTTCGGTGAACTCCATCTTCACGCGCAGGTCCGGCTTGTCGGAGCCGTACAGGCGCATGGCGTCGGCGTGCTTCATCACCGGGAACGCGGGCAGCTCGGTGCCGATGGCGTTCTGGAAGGTGCTGCGGATCATGCCCTCGAACATCGTGCGGATCTCCTCCTCGGTCAGGAAGGAGGTCTCGACGTCGATCTGGGTGAATTCGGGCTGGCGGTCCGCGCGCAGGTCCTCGTCGCGGAAGCACTTGGTGATCTGGTAGTAGCGGTCGAAGCCGGACACCATCAGCAATTGCTTGAACAGCTGCGGCGACTGCGGCAGCGCGAAGAACATGCCATCGTGCACGCGCGAAGGCACCAGGTAGTCGCGCGCGCCTTCCGGCGTGCTCTTGGTCAGCATCGGCGTCTCGATGTCGATGAAGCCGTTGGCGTCGAGGAACTTGCGCACCTCCATCGTCACCTTGTAGCGCAGCCGCAGGTTGTTCTGCATGTAAGGCCGGCGCAGGTCGAGCACGCGGTGCATCAGGCGCGTGGTTTCCGACAGGTTGTCGTCGTCCAGCTGGAACGGCGGGGTGACCGACGGGTTCAGCACCACCAGCTCGTGGCACAGCACCTCGATCTTGCCGCTCTTCAAGTTGTCGTTGGTGGTGCCTTCCGGACGCGCGCGCACCAGGCCCTTGACCTGCACGCAGAACTCGTTGCGCAGGCCCTCGGCCACCTTGAACATCTCGGCGCGGTCGGGGTCGCAGACCACCTGCACGTAGCCTTCGCGGTCGCGCAGGTCGACGAAGATCACGCCGCCGTGGTCGCGCCGGCGGTTGACCCAACCACAGAGGGAGACGGTCTGGCCCATCAGGGCCTCGGTGACAAGACCGCAATAGGTCGTGCGCATTTGCTGGGACATGGGAAAACCTTCGGGGAAAGCGCGCGCGTTCAGCGCGCGATCGTCTTCTGGGGGGGCGTGGCCGTCTTCTGCGGAGAGACGACGCCCATGGAGACGACGTACTTGAGCGCGTCATCCACGCTCATCTTGAGTTCGATGCAGTCGCTCTTGCGCAGCATCACGAAGTAGCCGCCCGTGGGGTTGGGCGTGGTGGGCACGTACACGCTGACGTATTCCTCACCGTGCAGGTGGTTGGTGACGTCGCCGCCGGGCGTGCCCGTGACGAAGGCGATGGTCCAGACGTCGGCGCGCGGCCACTGCACCAGCACCGCCTTGCGAAAGGCGTTGCCGCTCTCGGAGAACAGGGTGTCCGAGACCTGCTTGACGCTGGAATAGATGGAGCGCACCACCGGGATGCGGGAGACGATGCGGTCGCCCAGCCCCACCAGCTTGCGGCCGATGAAGTTGGAGGCCACCGCCCCGACGGTCAGCAGGATGGCCAGCGTGAGCAGCACGCCGAAGCCGGGGATGTGGACGCCGATCAGGCGGTCCGGCTGCCAGGCCTCCGGCAGGATCAGCAGCGTCTGGTCGAGCGTGTCGATGATCCAGCGCAGCACGGCGACCGTGATGGCCACCGGCACGATGACGAGCAGCCCCGCCAGCAACCATTTGCGCAGGGCATGCATGGGGGTCAGGCGCCGGCGGACGCGCTGGGCGTATCGGTCTTGGCGGGTGCCGGGGCCGGGGATTCCGCCTTGGCGGCCTCGGTCTTGGCCGGCTCGGACTTTGCCGTGTCGGTCTTGGCGGCGTCGCCCTTGTCGGCCGCGGGCGCCGTGGCGCCGCTGTTGCCGCCGCGGAAATCCGTCACGTACCAGCCGGAACCCTTGAGCTGGAAGCCGGCGGCGGTGACCTGCTTGGAGAAGCTTTCGGCACCGCATGCCGGGCACACCGTCAGAGGGGCGTCGGAGATCTTTTGCAGGACGTCCTTGGCATGGCCACAGGAGCCGCACTTGTAGGCGTAGATGGGCATGGCAGTGTCAGGAGGTCGGAGGGTGCAAAACCCTCGATTATAGAGGGGCAGGTGTCATGCCCGCCCTCTCCCCCGTCATTCCCGCGGAGGCGGGAATCCAGGGCTTCTAGGGCGTAGGGCGGGTTCGCGCAGCGACCCCGCCACGGACTCAAGCCGCCGCGCCGCCCCGGGCCGAGCCCTCGTAGTGGTGGACGTGGCCCTTGTTGTCCTGCACCCACTGCGGCATCAGCGAGCCGCCGATCATGCCCGCCAGCGCGGCGAGCAGCCCCGCCAGCTGCTGCGGGAAGGCCTCGGCCAGCGGGGGCGTGACCACGAAGAACAGCCAGGTGGTGATGCCCAGGACCACGGACGCGAGCGCGCCCTGGGTGGTGGCGCGCGACCAGTAGATGCCGAACACCAGCGGCACGAACGCGCCCACCAGCGGCACCTGGTAGGCGCCGGACACCAGGTCGTAGATGGACGTGCCCTGCATCGCAATGGAGTAGACCAGCACCAGCACGGTGAAGCCCACCACGCTGATGCGCATGGCGCGCAGCGTGGCGCGGTCGGTCATCCCGGGCTTGATGTTGCGCAGGATGTTCTCCACGAAGGTGGTGCTGGGCGCCAGCAGGGTGGCCGACGCGGTGGACATGATGGCCGACAGCAGCGCGCCGAAGAAGGCCACCTGCAGGATGACCGGCATGCGCTCCATCACCAGCGTGGGCAGCACCTTCTGCGGGTCGTCCGCCAGCAGCTTGGTCGCCTGCTCGCCCATCACCATCACGGCGGCGGTGACGATGAACATCGGGATCAGCGCGAACAGGAAGTACAGCGAACCGCCGATGACCGGGCCGCGCATGGCGATGTCCTCGTTCTTCGAGGACATCACCCGCTGGAACACGTCCTGCTGGGGAATGGAGCCCAGCATCATGGTGATGGCCGCGGCGAAGAAGAAGATCCAGGTCTTCGGCTCGCCGTCGCTCGGGAAGAACTGGAACTTGCCTTGCTCCGAGGCGTAGGTGAAGACCTTGCCGGCGCCGCCCGCCAGGTCCGCCGCGAACCACGCGATGGCCAGCAGGCCCAGCGCGATGACGATCATCTGCACGAAGTCGGTGAGGGCCACCGACCACATGCCGCCGTACAGGGTGTAGACCAGCACGATCACGGTGCCCAGCACCATGCCGCCCGCTATCGGGATCGCCGGCACCAGCAGGTGGAACACCAGGCCCAGCGCCGTCACCTGCGCAGCCACCCAGCCGAGATAGCTGATGAGGATCATGATCGAGCACACGATCTCGATCACGCGGCCATAGCGCTGGCGATAGTAGTCGCCCAGCGTGATCAGGTTGCGCTTGTACAGCTTGCGGGCGAAGAACAGGCCCACCAGGATCAGGCACATCGAGGCGCCGAACGGGTCTTCGACCACCTGCCCCAGGTTGCCGGAGACGAAGCGGGCCGACACGCCGACCACCGTCTCGGAACCGAACCAGGTGGCGAAGGTGGTGGCGATCACCACCGCCAGCGGGAGGCTGCGGCCGGCCACCGCGTAGTCGGCGGTGTTGTGGACGCGGCGAGCGGCCAGCAGCCCGATCCCTATCGAGATGAGCAGGTACAGGACGACGAAAGCAACGAGCGTGTAATTCAAGACCGTTCCCCCAGCCCCCTCCGAGGCAGCGGCATTATGCCCAAGGCAGAGCAGTTCTAGAAGAAGAAACGCAGGCGCAGGTGCACCAGCGCCTGCACGGCGATGAGCCCCAACGCAAAACCGATGCCAAGGTACGCAAAAGTCTGCAGCAGCCGGTTGGTGCGCTTCTGCTCGGCGATCAGCTCCTCCAGCTGGCGGTTCTGGTCACTGCGCCGCTCGCCATGCTGCAGGTAGGCATGCAGCAGGCGCGGCAGCTCCGGCAGGATCTTGGCGTAGCGCGGCGCCTGGTCGCGCAGCTCCTGCAGCAGCTTCTGCGGGCCGATCTGGTCCAGCATCCAGCGCTCCAGGAAAGGCTTGGCGGTGGCCCAGAGATCGAGCTCGGGGTCCAGCTGGCGGCCCAGGCCCTCGATGTTCAGCAGGGTCTTCTGCAGCAGCACCAGCTGCGGCTGGATGTCCACGTTGAAGCGGCGCGACATCTGGAACAGGCGCATCAGCACCATGCCCAGCGAGATCTCGCGCAGCGGCCGGTCGAAGTACGGCTCGCACACCGTGCGCACGGCGCCTTCGAGTTCGTCCACCCGCGTGCCGGGCGGCACCCAGCCGGACTCCAGGTGCAGCTCGGCCACCCGCTTGTAGTCGCGGCGGAAGAAAGCCGTGAAGTTCTGCGCCAGGTAGTCCTTGTCGTGCTCGGTGAGCGTGCCGATGATGCCGAAGTCCAGCGAGATGTAGCGGCCGAAGGTGCCCGGCGCCAGGCTCACCTGGATGTTGCCCGGGTGCATGTCGGCATGGAAGAAGCCGTCGCGGAACACCTGGGTGAAGAAGATGGTGACGCCGTCGCGGGCCAGCTGCGGCATGTCCACGCCGGCCTCGCGCAAGCGCTCCACCTGGCTGATCGGGACGCCCGTCATGCGCTCCATCACGATCACTTCCGGGTGCACGAAGTCCCAGTACATCTCCGGGATCAGCACCATGTGCAGGTCGGCCATGTTGCGGCGCAGTTGGGCGGCATTGGCCGCCTCGCGCACCAGGTCCAGCTCGTCGTGCAGGTACTTGTCGAACTCGGCCACCACCTCGCGCGGCTTCAGGCGGCGCGCGTCGGCGGACGCGCTTTCCACCCAGCCCGCCATCAGGCGCATCAGGTCCAGGTCCTTCTCGATCACCGGCAGCATGCCGGGGCGCAGCACCTTCACCGCGACGTCGCGCACCTGGCCGTCCCGCAGGCGGATGGTGGCGAAGTGCACCTGCGCGATCGACGCGCTGGCCACCGGCTCGTGATCGAAGCTCTCGAACACCGCGGCCAACGGCCGGCCGAAGGCGCGCTCGATGGTGGCCACCGCCACCTCGGACGGGAAAGGCGGCACCTGGTCCTGCAGCATCGCCAGTTCGTCGGCGATGTCCGGCGGCAGCAGGTCGCGCCGGGTGGACAGCACCTGGCCGAACTTGACGAAGATGGGTCCCAGGTGCTCCAGCGCCTGGCGCAGGCGCTGGCCGCGCGGCGCCTGCAGGTGGCGGCGGCGCCCGAAGGTGATCACCCGGGCCAGCCCGTGCAGGGGCCGGAAGCCGGACATGGCCAGCTCGTCCAGCCCGTAGCGCAGGATCACCCAGAGGATGAAGGCGGCGCGCAGGTAACGCGTCATCCGCCGGCCTGCCCGGGTGCGGAGGGCGCCGCGGGCGAGGGGGTCGCGGCCGGCGTGGTCGTGGACGCCGACGGCGCCGCCGCCGGGCCGCGGGCGACGAACTGCCGCACGCCGTCGGCCATGCGCCGCACCACCTGGCCGATGGTGTGGGCCGGCGCGTCGCCGACGATGCGCGACAGGTCCTCCTCGAGGTCCCAGCGCACGTGGTCGACCAGCCATTGCACCTCGGCGGCCAGCTGCACGTCGCCGGCGATGCGCACCGCCGGCTTTTCACCGCGCAGGGCGGACTGCGCCAGCGTGAAGGGCGATTCCTCGGTGAGGGTGAGCTGCAGGTCCGGCAGTTGCGTCAAGGGCGCCAGGTCCAGCAGCCCGGCGGGCGTGGCTTGCAGCCGCACGTTGAAGTTGCGCCAGTGGGCTTCCATCACCCGGCCGGCCTGGCGCTTCAGGCGGGCCTGCGCCTCCGGTTCCTGCTGCAGCACGTGGTTGAGCATGAGCACCAGCCGGCGCTGCATCTCCTCGACCACCCACCCCGGCGGCTGCAGGGCCTGGCCGACACGGTTGAAGATCTGGTCGAAGAAGGAAGCGGGAGAGGACATAGCCCGCGATTATCAAGGAGTCCGTCATTCCCGCGGAGGCGGGAATCCAGGGCTTCCATCTTCAATGCGGGAGCCCTGGATCCCCGCCTGCGCGGGGATGACGGGAATCCTCCGCGGGAACGGCGATTACTGCAGCGCCTGCACGCCCGCCACCAGCCAGCCCGCCGAGCCGTCCTTGGGCTTGACCATGTTCCACACCTCGCGGAACGGGCTGGCGCCGGCGGAGGGCTCCTCGCGGATCATCCCGGAGAACTCGACGCTGGCCAGGTAGTCGGCGTCCATTTCCTCGACGCCGAGCAGCTGCGCCTCAAGCATCTCGATTTCCGTCCGATGCGTCGTGGCGGCGGGCCCCTGGCGGTCGCGCTCGGCGATCTGGGTGCGGATCTGGGACAGCATGTCGTCGGTCATCATGCTGCGCAGGGTGCCGAAGTCGGAGCGGTCCCAGGCGTCCTGCAGCGTCACGAAGTTGCGCTTGGCGGCGGCCAGGAAGCCGTCCTTGTCGAAGCCGGCAGGCACGCGCATGCCGCCGGCCGTGCCTTGCGCCGGGATCGTCTCGTCCTCCCACGGCCGGGCCGAGGCGTCGTTGCCCACCTTCATGGGGTTGTACTGGCGCGGAGTGGCCGGCCATTCGGCCGTCGAACCGGCAAAGCCGCTGGGGCCGCCGGCGCCGGCCAGGGCCGGCTGCTGGCGACGGGCGCGGAACATCGCGACCGCGCCCAGCACCACCACGGCCAGCAGGATGATCATCAGGATGTTGGCGAAGCCCGCGCCGAAACCGAGCGCGTTGGCCAGCCAGGCCAGGCCCAGGCCGGCGGCCAGCCCGCCCAGCATGCCGCCCCAGCGGCTGCGGGCCGGCTGCGCCGCCGCGGCGGCCGGCGCGGGTTGGGCCGTCGGGCTGCGTTGCGCGGCGGGTGCATTCGGGGTGGCGGCAGGCGGCGTGGCCTGGCGCGGCGCCACGGTGGGCGACTGGCGGCCGATGGAGCCCCCGCCACCCAGCCGGCGCGCGGCCTCCGCCTCGAGGGCGCCGAAGGTGAGCATGCTCGCGAGCACGACGGTCCAGAACTTCATGGCGATACTCCTTGCCCTTCCAGTCGTGGGCTCAGCACTTGATTGCAACATGCAGGGCGGCCACCCCGGCGGTCAGGTTGTGATAGTCCACATGCCCGAACCCGTTTTTCTTCATCATGGCCTTCAGTTCTTCCTGCCCCGGATGCATCCGGATCGATTCCGCCAGGTAGCGGTAGCTCGTCTCGTCGCCGGCGACCAGCCGGCCCAGCCGCGGCAGCACGTTGAACGAGTACCAGTCATACGCCTTTTCCAGCGGCCGCGCCACCTTGGAAAACTCCAGCACCAGCAGCTTTCCGCCCGGCTTGAGCACCCGGCACATCTCTGCCAGCGCCTTGTCCTTGTGGGTCATGTTGCGCAGGCCGAAGCCGACGCTGACGCGGTCGAAAGTGTCGCGTGCAAACGGCAGTTTCTCCGCGTCGCAGGCCACGGTGGGCAGGACGAGGCCTGCATCCAGCAGCCGGTCGCGTCCGACGCGCAGCATGGATGTGTTGATGTCGGTGTGCACCACCAGGCCGCCGCTGCCGACCTTGCGGGCGAAGGCCTGGGCCAGGTCGCCGGTGCCGCCGGCGATGTCCAGCACGCGGTGCCCGGGCCGCAGGTCGGCGCGCAGCAGCGTGAAGGCCTTCCAGGCGCGGTGCAGCCCCATCGACATGAGGTCGTTCATCATGTCGTAGCGCGGCGCCACGGAGTCGAACACGCCGCGCACCCGGCGCGCCTTCTCCTGCTCTTCGACGGATTCGTATCCGAAGTGGGTCTTGCTCATGGACCGGACGCTCAGTGGCTGCAGCCGGGGCCGTGGACGTGGCCCTTGGCGGCGGCCGCCATGGGCGCGTCCCGGTCCACGCCGGCTTCCTGCAGCCGGCGCTCGTAGTCCTGCCACAGCTCGGCCTGCTGGGAGCCGAGGAAATACAGGTATTCCCAGGTGAAGATGCCGCTCTCGTGGCCGTCCGTGAACACCGGCTTGACCCCGTAGTTGCCGACCGGCTCGATGCTGACGATGCCGACCTCGCGCTTCCCGGTCTGCAGCACCTCCTGCCCGCGCCCGTGCCCCTGCACCTCGGCGGACGGGGAATTCACGCGCATCAGCTCGAAGGGGATGCGGTAGTGGGAACCATCGGCGAAGCCGATCTCCAGCACGCGCGATTGCCCATGCAGGACGATGGATTCAGGAGCAGGTGTTTCGTTGCGGAGGCCAGCCATGCGGACAGTTTACGCGGTGCGGGTTCGCCGCGCAGCGCCCCCACCCCGACCCTCCCCCAGCGGGGAAGGGAGTCCCAGTCAGAACCGCACTGCAACGCCCACGTAAAGCCGGTCATCGCCCTGCTTCGGCGCGGAGGTGTTGAGGGTGCGCGGGACGTGGCTGCCCAGGACGATGCGGCCGTAGTCCACGGTGGCGGCGAACTTGCCGACGACGTAGCGCAGCCCCAGCCCGACACTCGCCAGCCGGTCCGTGTTGGGCTTGCTGGCGTTGGGGTCGTGGTTGCCGATCAGGCCGGCGTCGACGAAACCGATGAAGCGCAGCCCCCGCGCCACCTCGGGCGAGGTCACCTCGAAGGTCGCCGAGACGCCCATGTCGCCGGAGATCGGGCGCTCCACGTCGGTGCCGCGCACGGAGGTCAGGCCGCCCAAGCCGAACTGCTCGCCGGAGATCAGCACGTCCGGGCTGTACTGCCCCAGCGCCCGCACCGACCAGGCCCAGGTCTGGGCGAAGGGCGCGGTGTAGCTGGCGTTGCCGCGCACCGCCCACCAGCGCTCGCTGCGGATGCGCGGGTCTTCGCTGCGGTACGACGCCAGGTCGTTGTTCGCGCCGGTGCCGGTATTGACGGCCAGCTCGGCGCCGTAGCCCCACACCGCCGTGTCGGTCTCGGTGCGGGCCGCATAAGCCGCGATGACGGGCCGGCTGCGGCGGTCCGAGGCGCCCACCAGCACGACGTCGTTGATCCTGGAGGCGTCGAACACCTTGTCGTCCAGGCCCAGCGTCACGTAGCTGCGGTGGCCGCCTTGCGGCGCGAGGTAGATGGTGTAGTGGACGCCGAAGGTGTGGCCGGCGCCGGTGCTGCTGAAGGTGCCGAAGTTGCCGACGACGTCGGAGCGCGTGTAGGAAAAGCCGAGCACGCCGCCCTGCGCGTACAGCGGGATCTTGTACGACAGGCCCAGCTGCTTGACGTCTTCCGTGCGCTCCACCGAGGTGGTGTACGCACCCACGAACAGGTGGTCCAGGTTCCACAGGTTCGAATGCGAGCCGGTGAGGGTCACCCGGTCTTCACCGGTCGAATCGGTGCCGGAATTGTTGGCCGACAGCCCGATGTTCCAGGGCTTCTGCTCCTTCACCGAGATGGTCGCGTCGATCTGGTCCGGCTCGTCCGACTCGCGCAGGCCTACCTGGATCAGCTTGTTGCCGTTCTCGTTGGCGATGGCCGTCTGGATCGCCAGCGTCTTGAAGTTGGGGCTCTCGCCCTCGCGCAGCTCGGGCACGGTCAGGCGCACGTTCTTGTCGTCGTAGATCGTCGCGCCCTCGATGCTCACCTTGCCGACGGTGAACTTCACGATGCTCAGGCGCACCGTCGTGCCCAGTTCCTGCGGGGGCAGCGCGACGCGGTGCAGGCCGAAGCCCTGGTCGCGCAGCAATTTCTCCAGGGCCGCGGTGGCCTGCTGCAGCGTCTCCAGCGTGGCATCCGGCCGCACGTAGGGCCGCAGCACGCCCTGGGTCTCGGCGTCGCCGAGCGGGTTGTCGCCTTCGACCCGGAAGCCGCGGATGGCGAAGACGGCCAGGGGAGCGGCGGTGGCCATCGGCGGCGCGGGTCGCGCGGGCGCGGGCACGGGAGCGGGGGCGCTGGTCTGGGCATTCGCCGCACCGGCGGCAGCCGCCAGCAGCACGACCAGGGCACGCCGCGGATGCCGCGGCGAAGCAAGGCCTCGGTTCATGATTGGGTTCCCCGCTCTCGTTCTTCTGGGTCAGCCATTGTGGCCAACAGCGAACAAATTGTCACGGGTTGGATCGCGTGTCGGGGTGCGGCTGCGCGCGCAATCCGACCTACGTGGAGGCGAGGCCGGACCCGTAGGCCGGGTTGCGCGCAGCGCACCCCGGCGTCGGCGTTACCGGCAAACCTCGCTGTTGCGGATGCCGGACTCGCCCAGGATGCTGGCGAGCAGCGGGTTGTTCGAGGTCGGCAGCGGGATCTTGTCGAAGTCCAGGAACTTGGGGATGCGGTCGGGCCGCGTCGTGTCGCCGTCATTGCCGGCGAAACCGGCTTCGCCCCGGCCGAGTTGCAGCACGTCGCGGGCGCTGACGATCTCGATGTGGCCGTCGCGCACGAAGACGAACAGCCCCTCCTCCGTGTCCGCCACGTCGCCCTTGCCGAACAGCTTGGCCGGCACGGTGACGCTGTCCGGGCGCGGGCCTTCCATGGTCGGCTCGTTGGCCACCGGCTGCATGCCCGAGGCCGAGATGAACAGGCCCTGCCCGGCCTGCAGCACCTGCAGCGCGGTCTGGCCGCTCTGGGTGACGGCGATGGAGCCCAGCCACGTCCACAGCGTCATGCCGGTGTTGGGCTCGTCCGGCTCGCCGGCGCACAGGCCGGTGCAGGTGACGTCGAAGCCGGTGCCGCGGATGCCGATGGTGGCGGTGGCCGTGCTGAAGCCGACGTTGCGGTTGTTCGACCGGGCGATCAGGCCGGTGAGGGCCCGCACCGATCCGCGCAGGATGGACGCCAGGAAGCGGCCTTCGCCGGCGTTGGCGTCGTCATAGACGAAGTTGTCCAGCCGGAAGCGCGATTGCGAGCCCAGCGTGACGCGGGTGTCGTCGCGAAAGGCCAGCACGGCCTGGCTGCCGCGTGCCGTCTCGACCACGTCGCCGGGGTAGACGCCGCCGCCATCGACCAGCCGGCGGCGCTGGCCGGCACCGTCCACCGCGAACACCTCGCCCTGCACGCCGACCAGCTTGGCGCTGGCCTGCACCGCATTGGGGCGCGCGGCCTCCTGGATGGCCGAGGACTCGGCGCCGCAATCGCGCGTGCACAGGCGGGCGTCGAAGTCGGTGCCGCGGATGCCGATGGTGGCCGTGTTGGTCTGCACCCGCGCCGCGTTGGGCGAGTTCTTGGCGATGACGCCGGTGACGGCCCGGAAGCCGCCGCGCACCAGTTGCATCAGGAAGCTGTTGTCGGGCGCGTTCTCGCGAAACTGGTACTGCTGCAGCACGAGCTCGGAATTGGGGCGCACCGTCATGCGGGTGCCGTCCTGCAGCTTGACGATGGCGCTGGCGCCCGCGGAGGTGGTGAGCCGGTCGCCTTCCCTGAGGCTCAGGCCCTTGCCCAGGGTGCGCGGCCCTTCCCCGGGCGACTGGGCGAAGCCGACGCCGCGGGAGAATTCCACCTCACCGGCCTGCGAGAAGGCAAGGGAAGGCAGCAGCAAGCCCACGGCGGCAAGCGACGCAAGCCATTGGACTCGATGTTTGACGGCCAGCATGACGAACCTCCGGTAACCGGTGTTGCAACCGGAATCCCACCCGCGGGTTATACAGCCAGCGGCTGAGCCGCGCGAGTGCTTTCAGGGGGCGACCGGAGGTCCCGTGCGCGATTTCACGTCGGCGTCCTTTTTCAGGCCGCGGCCAGGCCGGCCTGCAAATCCGCCTCGAGCGCCGGCAGGCGCGCCGTCACCTCCGCGATGCGCCGTTCGTCGGCGGCGCGCTGCGGCGCGGCCCACACCGCGCCCGGGAAGTGGGTGTCCCAGGCGAAGCGGGCGATCGCGTGCCAGTGCAGGTGCGGCACCGCGTTGCCCAGGGTAGCCAGGTTCACCTTGTCCGGCTGCAGGTGGCGCAGCAGCGCCTGTTCCACCGTCACCAGGATGTCGACGCAGGCGTGGCGGTCGGCGGCGGCGAGCTGCGAGAACTCCTTGACGTGCTCCTGCCAGACCAGCCGGTAGAAGGCCGGGAATCCCGGCTCGCTCGCGTGGACGAGGCGCCAGCGCGGCGCCTGCACGACGACGCGGCCACCGGCCTCGTCGCACAGCACGCAGCCGGGCACCTTGGTCACACCAGCACCCGCTCGATGCCGCCGTCGTTGGCGGCGCGCACGTACTGCTTCAGCCAGTCCTCGCCCAGGATCTTGCGGGCCATCTCGATGACGATGTAGTCGGCCTCCAGCAGGCCGTTCTGCAGGTCGTGGTTGTAGCGCGTCAGGCCCTGCAGGCAGCTCGGGCAGCTGGTGAGGATCTTGACGTTGCCCTTCTCGCCCACCAGGCCCTCGGCGCGCAGCGCTGCCTCGTCCTTGCGCAGTTCCTCTTCCTTGCGGAAGCGCACCTGCGTGGCGATGTCGGGGCGCGTCACGCCGAAGGTGCCGGACTCGCCGCAGCAGCGCTCGGACTTGCGCACGTTCTCGCCCACCAGCGCCTTCACCGTCTTCATCGGGTCCTGCAGCTTCATCGGCGAATGGCAGGGGTCGTGGAACAGGTAGCCGCCCGCGCCCTCCAGCTTGATGCCACCACCGTCTTGATGTCCAGGTAGTTCAGCGTGTTGGCCACGCGGTGGAACAGCACCCGGTTGTCGGTGATCATCTTCTCGGCCTTGTCGAACTGGCCGGAGCCGCGCTGCGGATAGCCGCAGCACAGGTAGCCGGGCGGCAGCACCGTCTGCACGCCCGCGTGCCACAGCATGGCCTGCGTGGCCAGTCCCACCTGCGAGAACAGGCGCTCCGAGCCGCAGCCCGGGAAGTAGAAGACCGCCTCGCTCTCGGCGCTCAACTTCGGGTCGCGGATGATCGGGACGTAGTCCTTGTCCTCGATGTCCAGCAGCGCCCGCGCCGTCTTGTTCGGCAGCCCCGCGGGCAGCTTCTTGTTGACGAAGTGGATCACCTGCTCCTTGATGGGAGCGGCGAAGTGCGTGTCCGGCGGGGCTTTCACCTGGAGGTGGGCGAAGCCGCGCAGCAGGTTGTTGGCCATGCGCTGCGCCTTGAAGGCCACGCCCACCATGGCCCCGCGGATCAGCTTGATCGTCTGGGGATTGGTGGCATTGAGCATGAACATGGCCGCGGCGTTGCCGGGCCGGAAGCTCTTCTGCCCCATCTTGCGCAGCAGGTTGCGCATGTTCATCGACACGTCGCCGAAGTCGATGTCCACCGGGCACGGGTTCAGGCACTTGTGGCACACCGTGCAGTGCTCGGAGACGTCCTCGAACTCCTCCCAGTGCTTGATGGAGACGCCGCGGCGCGTCTGCTCCTCGTACAGGAACGCCTCGACCAGCAGCGAGGTCGCCAGGATCTTGTTGCGCGGGCTGTACAGCAGGTTGGCGCGGGGCACATGCGTGGCGCAGACCGGCTTGCACTTGCCGCAGCGCAGGCAGTCCTTGACGGAGTCGGCGATGGCGCCGATGTCCGACTGCTGCATGATGATCGACTCGTGCCCCATCAGGCCGAACGACGGCGTGTAGGCATTGGTCAGGTCGGCGTACACCGAGGTG
>JAJTCN010000151.1 GCA_021323335.1 Ramlibacter sp. | reverse complement strand
CAAGGGCTCCACCGCCCTGTCCTCGCAGTCCGGCGGCATCGGCATGGCCATCATCGGCTTCTCGCGCTCCGCCAAGATGGGCGTCTCCGCCATCGTCGGCCTGGGCAACAAGTCGGACATCGACGAGGACGACCTGCTGCTGTTCTTCGAGCAGGACGACAACACCAAGGTGATCGCCCAGCACTGCGAAGACCTGAAGGACGGCCGCGCCTTCGCGGAGGTCGCCAAGCGCGTCTCCAAGAAGAAGCCGGTCGACGTGCTCAAGCAGTCCGGCGTGATCCGCGCCCGCAGCCTGCGCCAGATGCTGGAGCTGTCGCGCGGCGTGCCGATCCTGCCCACGCCCAAGGGCGAGAACGTGGTGATCATCACCGGCGCGGGCGGCTCGGGCGTGCTGCTGTCCGATGCCTGCGTCGACAACGGCCTGAAGCTGCTCAAGCCCATGCCCGACGACCTCGACGCCGCCTTCCGCAAGTTCATCCCGCCGTTCGGCGCGGCCGGCAACCCGGTGGACATCACCGGCGGCGAGCCGCCCATCACCTACGTGAACACGGTGAAGCTGGGCCTGGAGGACGACCGCGTCCACGCGCTGATCCTGGGCTACTGGCACACCATCGTCACGCCGCCCATGGTCTTCGCCCGCAACATGGTCGAAGTGGTCAACGAGATGAAGAAGAAGGGCAAGGTCAAGCCGGTGGTCGCATCGCTGGCCGGCGACGTCGAGGTCGAGGAAGCCGCGCAGTACCTGTACGAGAACGGCATCCCCGCCTATGCCTACTCCACCGAGCTGCCGGTGGAAGTGCTGGGTGCGAAGTACCAGTGGGCCCGCGCCGCGGGCCTGCTGTAAGCGAGGCGCTTGTGGCCGGACCCCGTGTCATCCCGATCACCCCTGCGTCCGCGCTGCCCCTGCGGGAGCTCAAGCGCCGGGGTCCCAAGGGGCGCCGGCCCACCGAGCAGCCGCTGGCCGAAGTGCGCCAGCTGCTGGGCGACGCCTCGCGCCAGCCGGACCTGCTGATCGAGCACCTGCACAAGCTGCAGGACCACTTCGGCCATCTCTCGGCGGCCCATCTCTCCGCGCTGGCGCAGGAGATGCGGCTGGCCCAGGCCGAGGTGTACGAGGTCGCTTCGTTCTATCACCACTTCGACATCGTCAAGGAAGGCGAGGAGGCGCCGCAGGCGCTGACCGTGCGCGTCTGCGAAGGCCTGTCGTGCGAGCTGGCGGGCGCGCAGCAGTTGCTGCAGAAGCTGCCGGCCATCCTGGGCCGCGAAGTGCGCGTGCTGGCGGCGCCTTGCATCGGCCGCTGCGAGCAGGCGCCGGCCGCGGTCGTGGGGCAGAACCCCATCCCCTGCGCGACGACGCAGAAAGTCGCCGAAGCCGTCAAGGACGGCGCGATCCGGCACGAGCCCGAGGGCTACATCGGCTTGTCGCAGTACCGCGCCGCCGGCGGCTACCAGTTGCTGGAACAGTGCCTTTCGGGCCGGCGCGACGTCGAGTCGGTGCTCAAGACCATGGAAGACACGGGCCTGCGCGGCCTGGGCGGCGCCGGTTTCCCGACCGGGCGCAAGTGGCGGATCGTGCGCAACGAGCCCGGCCCGCGCCTGATGGCGGTGAACATCGACGAGGGCGAGCCCGGCACGTTCAAGGACCGCGTGTTCCTGGAGCGCGACCCGCATCGCTTCCTGGAAGGCATGCTCATCGCCGCCTGGGCGGTGGGCATCGAGGCCATCTACATCTACCTGCGCGACGAATACCACGGCTGCCGCGCGATGCTGCAGCAGGAGCTGGCGCGCCTGGCGGCGCAACCGCCCTCGAAGGGCTTGCCCCGCATCGAGCTGCGGCGCGGGGCGGGCGCCTACATCTGCGGCGAAGAGTCCGCGATGATCGAGTCCATCGAAGGCAAGCGCGGCATGCCGCGCCTGCGGCCGCCGTACGTGGCCCAGGTCGGCCTGTTCGGCCGGCCGACGCTGGAGCACAACTTCGAGACGCTGTTCTGGGTGCGCGAGTTGCTGGAACGCGGGGCCCAGTGGTTCTCGAGCCAGGGCGCCAACGGCCGCAAGGGCCTGCGTTCGTTCTCGGTGTCGGGGCGGGTGCGCAATCCGGGCGTGAAGATCGCTCCCGCGGGCCTGACGATCCAGGAGCTGATCGACGAGCACTGCGGCGGCATGGCCGAGGGCCACAAGTTCTACGCCTACCTGCCGGGCGGCGCGTCGGGCGGCATCCTGCCGGCCAGCATGAACGACATCCCGCTGGACTTCGACACGCTGCAGCCGTATGGCTGCTTCATCGGTTCGGCGGCGGTGATGGTGCTGTCGGACAAGGACAGCGCCACGGCGGCAGCCCGCAACCTGATGCACTTCTTCCGCGAGGAATCGTGCGGCCAGTGCACGCCATGCCGCAACGGGACCGCCAAGGCGCTGGCGCTGATCCAGCAGCCGAAATGGGACGTCCCGCTGCTCGGCGAGCTGTCGCAGGTGATGCGCGACGCCTCCATCTGCGGCCTGGGTCAGGCGGCGCCGAACCCGGTGGACTGCGTGATCAAGTATTTCCCGCAGGAGTTGGGGTAGGCGGAAGCCAAACCAGACAGCCGGACGCAAAAGGCGCAAAGGTTACGCAAAAGACGCAAAAGAAAACCAAGAGAAGTTTTGGATGTCCTTTTGCGACTTTTGCGTACTTTCGCGACTTTTGCGTCCGGCCTTTCGGTTTTGAATTGAAGAAAGACTGACATGAACGCCGTCACCCGCGCTGAAATGGCGCTGATCGAGACCCCCGTCGTCCAGTTCACGCTGAACGGCAAGGCGGTGGAAGCGCGCGCCAACGAGACGCTGATCGAGGTGGCCGACCGCGAGGGCGTGGAGATTCCGCGGCTTTGCTACAAGCCGGGCCTCGACACCGCGGGCAACTGCCGCGCGTGCATGGTGGAGATCAAGGGCGAGCGCGTGCTGGCGCCCAGCTGCTGCCGCACGCCCACGGCCGGCATGGACGTGCGCAGCGACAGCGAACGCGCGGTGAAGTCGCAGAAGATGGTGCTGGAGCTGCTGCAGGCCGACATGCCCGAGGCCGACTACACCCGCCACAACGAGGTGGACCTGTGGTCGGCCAAGCTCGGTGTCGGCAAGCCGCGCTTCCCCTCGCGCGGCCAGGTGTCCGCCGACCTCTCGCATCCGGCGATCTCGGTCAACCTGGATGCCTGCATCCAGTGCACGCGCTGCCTGCGCGCCTGCCGCGACGAACAGGTCAACGACGTCATCGGCCTGGCCTTCCGCGGCGAGCACGCCAAGATCGTCTTCGACATGGACGACCCGATGGGCGTGTCCACCTGCGTGGCCTGCGGCGAATGCGTGCAGGCCTGCCCGACCGGCGCGCTGATGCCGGCCCGCGGCGCCGCCCTGCCCGTGCCCGACAAGCAGGTGTCCTCCGTCTGTCCGTACTGCGGCGTGGGCTGCCAGCTGACCTACAACGTCAAGGACAACAAGATCCTGTTCGTCGAAGGTCGGGACGGCCCGGCCAACCACGGCCGCCTGTGCGTGAAGGGCCGCTACGGCTTCGACTACGCGCACCACCCGCAACGGCTGACCAGGCCGCTGATCCGGCGCGCGGACGCACCCAAGATGCCGCACCAGACGCTGGACCCGGACAACGTCATGCAGGTGTTCCGCGAAGCGACCTGGGAGGAAGCGCTGGCCCTGGCCGAACGCGCTGGTGGGCTTCGGCTCCGCCAAGGGCAGCAACGAAGAGGCCTACCTGTTCCAGAAGCTGGTGCGCACCGGCTTCAAGACCAACAACGTCGACCACTGCACGCGGCTGTGCCATGCGTCCTCGGTCGCCGCGCTGCTGGAAGGCATCGGCTCCGGCGCCGTGTCCAACCCGGTGATGGACGTGACGCAGGCCGAAGTGATCATCGTCATCGGCGCCAACCCCACGGTGAACCACCCGGTGGCCGCCACGTGGATGAAGAACGCGGCGAAGAACGGCACCAAGCTGGTCATCATGGACCCGCGCAAGTCGGACCTCACCCGCCTGGCCCACAGCCACCTGCAGTTCACCGCCGACACCGACGTCGCGATGCTCAACGCGATGATGCACGTCATCGTGGAGGAAGGCCTGGTCGACCAGTCCTTCGTCGAGGCGCGCACGATCGGCTTCGATGAACTGAAGAAGAACCTGGAGGACTACAGCCCCGAGAAGATGGCGCCCATCTGCGGCGTCCCGGCCGACGTGCTGCGCGAGACGGCGCGGCTGTACGCCACCTCGCGCGCCTCGATGATCCTGTGGGGCATGGGTGTCTCGCAGCACGTCCACGGCACCGACAACGCGCGCTGCCTCATAGCCCTGTCGCTGCTCACCGGCCAGATCGGCCGTCCGGGCACCGGCCTGCATCCGCTGCGCGGCCAGAACAACGTGCAGGGTGCGTCCGACGCCGGCCTCATCCCCATGATGTATCCCGACTACCAGAAAGTGGTCGAGCCGGCGGCGCGCGCCAAGTTCGAGAAAGCCTGGAAGCTGGCGCCCGGCACGCTGGACGACAAGCCGGGCCTGACGGTGGTGGAAGTGATGCACGCCATCGGCGACGGCAAGGTCAAGGGCATGTACATCATGGGCGAGAACCCCGCGATGTCCGATCCCGACGCCAACCATGCGCGCGAGATGCTCGCCAAGCTGGACCACCTGGTGGTGCAGGACATCTTCCTCACCGAAACCGCGTGCCTGGCGGACGTCGTACTGCCGGCCAGCGCCTTTCCCGAGAAGACCGGCACCTTCACCAACACCGACCGTCTGGTGCAGATGGCGCGCCAGGCGATCGACCCGCCCGGCGATGCGAAGCAGGACCTGTGGATCATCCAGGAGATCGCACGGCGCATCGGGCTGGACTGGGATTACAAGCACGTCTCCGAGGTGTTCGACGAGATGCGGCACACCATGCCCAGCATCTCCGGCATGACCTGGGACCGGCTGGAGCGCGAGCACGCGGTCACCTACCCGTGCACGAACGAGGGCGACCCCGGGCAGTCCGTGGTGTTCGTCAACGATTTCCCGCGCGAGTCCGGCAGGGCCCGCTTCGTGCCGGCCGACGTCATCCCCGCGGCCGAGAAGCCGGATGCGGAGTTCCCGATGATCCTGATCACCGGGCGCCAGCTGGAACACTGGCACACCGGCAGCATGACGCGGCGCGCCACGGTGCTGGACGCGATCGAGCCCGATCCGGTGGCGCTGGTGCATCCGCTCGACCTCGCCGGCCTCGGCGTGAAGCCCGGCGAGCTGCTGACCATCGAGTCGCGCCGCGGCAAGGTCTCGCTGTACGGCCGCGCCGACGAGAGCTCGCCGCGTGGCGCGGTGTTCGTGCCGTTCTGCTACTACGAGGCGGCGATCAACCGCGTGACGAACGATGCGCTGGACCCGGTCGCCAAGATCCCGGAGCTGAAGTACTGCGCGGTGCGCGTCACCGCGGGCGGCGTTGCGCCGCAGCAGGTGAGCTTCGGGGGTGGGCAGGCGATGGAGAATTCGCTGGCGAGCATGAATGCGAACCTATAATCGCAGCCGCCTTGCGCCGCGCCCCGCAGCGGCGCCGCTCCAATGATCACACTCGACAGCATCCTGGCCCAGGCAGCGGCCCGCGTGGACACCTTTGCCCGGACCGCGGCCGACATCCCGTACGAGCGCAAGGGCGTGCTTTACAGCGAGATGCTGTTCCTGCAGGCCGCCCTGGGCGATGCGCTGCCGCCGCGACTGGTCGAATCGGGCCGCGCGCGCGGCCAGAGCACGCACCTGCTCGCGGCGTGCCTGCCCGGCACGCAGATCCTCAGCGTCGAGCATGATCCCAACTCGCCAGACGTGCCCGTCGCAGCGGCTCGCCTGGCCCCGTTTGCGAACGTCAAGCTGCTGTTCGGCGACTCCATGGTCATGGTGCCCGAGCTCGTGCAGCCCGGCGACGCCGTCCTGATCGACGGTCCCAAGGGATATCGCGCGCTGCGCCTCGCCTTCGACGTGCTCGCACGCTGCCGGCCCCGCGCGGTGTTCATCCACGACTGCGGCCTGGGCTCCGAGGAACGCACCTTCCTCGATCGCCATCTGCCCGGCACCCTCTACAGCGATGCGCGCGCGTACATCGAGCGCTATGCGTTCCTGGACGAACCCTGCCGTGCGGTGCACCCCGACGCCGCCCGCCTGGACCATGAAGCAGGCCGCAGCTACGGGCCCACCGTCGCATGCCTGCCTTTCGACCC
>JAJTCN010000082.1 GCA_021323335.1 Ramlibacter sp. | reverse complement strand
CGGAAGTTCTCCACCAGCACGTCGGCTTCGCGCGCGAGGCGGCGCACGATGTCCTGGCCTGCCGGCTGCCGCAGGTCCAGCGCCAGCGACTTCTTGTTGCGCGACTGCACCTGCCACCACACGGAGGTGCCGTTCTTCAGCAAGCGCCAGTTGCGCAACGGGTCGCCGGCGCCGGGCGGCTCGACTTTCACGACGTCCGCGCCGAAATCGCCCAGCGTCCTGGCGGCGAACGGGCCGGCAATGAGCTGGCCGAGCTCCAGCACTTTCAGGCCGGCCAGCGGGCCGGCATCCTTGGTGTTTCCTGTCTCCATCTGCGGGCCCCGAGTCTGCATCCGGCTAGTATGCCGCCATGGCCGCCCTCGCCCCGTCCTCCACCGCAGTCCGCCGCGCGCTGGTGGTCGAGGACGACGGCGCCATCGCCTTCCTGCTGCGTTTCCTGCTCGAGCGGCACGGCTGGCAGGTCAGCGTGGCGGAAGACGGATTGCAGGCCATGCAGGCGATCGAACAGGGCGAGCCGCCGCAGCTGGTGCTGCTGGACGCGATGCTGCCGGTGCACGATGGCCTGACCCTGCTGGCGCGCCTGCGGTCACTGCCGCAATGGAAGGACGTGCCGGTGGTGATGCTCACCGCCAAGGGCGACGAAGGCTTCGTCGCCCGGGCCATGGCTGCGGGCGCGACGGACTTCGTGGCGAAACCGTTCGATGCGATCCAGTTGGCGGAGCGGTTGGAGAAGCTCGTGCCGGCGTGATCACCGGGGTTCGGGCTTCGCCGCTCACCGCCGGCCTACCTGAACCGGCCGGGTCCGTAGGCTGGGGGTGACGCAGGAACCCCAGCTCCCTATGAAGCCTTGCAGGCCCCCCGCTCCTTCGGCGTGCAGCGGTTCAGGCGCTGGAACACGTCCGCGGTGCGGATGTCGAAGAAGCCCGGGCGCGCATCCGGTGCATACAGCGGCCCCTTCGCCCGGTACGCCAGGCTCTCCAGCACCGCCGCATTGGTCGACAGGGTGATGTTCGACTGCGGCCCGCCCCCCGCTTCCATGCGCCCTTCGAACCAGCCGCGGTCCGGGTCGTACAGGTAGCGCACGGCGGCCACGAGCTGCTGCGTGTACTCCCCCGGCCACAGGGCGGCCATGCCGAAGACGGCACGGGTGGACACCATGGCCAGCTGCTCGTACTCCTTGCCGTCGCCGCCGATGGTGTTCCACGCATAGCCGTTGCCGAACACCGAGTCCAGCACGATGTAGGGCGGCAGCCGCGTCTGGTAGTCGCTGCGGGCGGTGAGCTGGCGCTCGCGCCGCCAGCGCTCCTCCTGCACCTTGTAGACGATGTCCGCCAGCGCCTTGACGTCGCCATTGCCGCCGGGCGGGCGGAAGCCCAGCTCCAGCCCCATCAGGA
This sequence comes from Ramlibacter sp., assembly GCA_021323335.1. Classification (GTDB taxonomy): domain Bacteria; phylum Pseudomonadota; class Gammaproteobacteria; order Burkholderiales; family Burkholderiaceae_C; genus Ramlibacter. The sequence continues at coordinate 25,955 of JAJTCN010000082.1, read as the reverse complement.
CATAGGGCATGGTGAACACGGCCGACGGCGCCCCGGTGGTGCGCGGGTCGCGCGCGTCGTGGCGCAGCGGCAACCCGTACACGTTGGCGACCCGGCTGTTGGCCCAGCTGCCGGAGACGCGCGTGTCGAAGCCCCACGCCGCATAACCGGCGGCGGCGAGCTGCTCGTAGCCCAGCCGGCCTTCCTGGTAACGCTGCACCTGGCCGCCGTTGCGCGCCGTGCCGAACAAGGCGCCGCAATCGTCGATCACCTCGCAGAAGCTCCAGCGCAGCACCACCTTGTCGGCGTACTCGGCATGCTGCGGGTGCCGTTGCCCGACGATCTTCAGCCACAGCAACAAGCGGCCGACGTCGCCGGCCGACCAGCCGATGTCGGCAGGATTGCCATCGAAGCCCACCATCCGGCCGATGCCCGCGTGGTACGCCTTGTTCGGCAGCTGGCCGCCGGACAGCTCCATCGTGCCGAGGAAGCCGAGCAGGCGCGACAGGCGCAGGTCGAACTCGCGCGCATCGATCAGGCCGAGCTCGCGCGCGCACACCACCGCCGCCAGCGCGTCGGCCGCGTTCCAGGTGGTGAACACGGGCACGCGGTCCATGCCGCCCACCAGCCCGGTGTCGTAGTCCGTGTTGTTCTCGACATAGCGCCAGGCGGTGCGGGCCCACTGGCGCTCGTCGGAGACCGGCTCGCCCACCGCGGGCGCGCTGCCGGTGGCCGTGACGCTGCGCGGCCGCAGCACGACGCCGCAGCCGGCCAGCGAAGCCGCCGCCAGCGCCGCACCGGTGCGCAGGAAGGCGCGGCGCGGCGTCAGCATGCGGGGCTCCCCCCGGCGGGCGCCCCCGGCCGCAGGCAGCCGGTGCGCTCGCGCCCCTTGGTCGGGGTGCGGTCCCACAGCGTCTCGCGCGGCGGCGCCCACTGCAGCAGGCGGCCCTGCGCCTTGTACAGCAAGGCCTCCAGCATGATCCCGTTGTTGTTGGCGGTGAAGGCGCGGATCGGGCCCTTGCCGTTTTCGAGGATGCCTTCGTGGAAGCCCTTGCCCGGGTTGGACTGCGTGGCGATCGCCTCGAACAGCCGGTCGGTGTATTCCGATTTCCACAGCACCCACATGCCGAGCGCGGCCTTGAGCGACACCGCCGCGAAGTGCGGCACGTACTTGCCATCCTCGGTGATGGTGTTCCACGGATAGCCGTCGGTGAAGACCGTGTCGTAGACGAAGTAGGGCTCTGCCTCCAGCTGGTGCTCGGAGCGCGCCGTCAGGATGCCGGTGGCGCGGAAGCGGTTTTCCTGCGCCTGGTACACGCGGTTGGCGAAGTCGAGCATCCACGGGTGGCTGTGGCGGGGGCCGGCGGTGTCGCGGTCGGAGGTGAGGTCCCAGTCGAATTCGATCCCGTCGAGCACGTAGCTCTCCGACACCACGTAGTTGTGCTGGTAGAACTTGCGCGGGTCGCGCGCGTCGTAGGGCACCTCCACGCAGTAGATCGGCGCGGTCGCGTAGGGATCCGATTGCGAGGCCAGGTCGGTGGAAAAGCCCCACAGCGCGAAACCGCGCGCCGCGTACTCCTCGTAGCCCAGCCGCCCTTCCTGCACGTACTGCAGCTTGCGCTCCTTGTCCAGCATCGCGCCGAACATCATCCCCCTGGCATCCACCACGTGCTCGAAGTTCCAGCGCAGCACGAAGCGGTCGATGCCGTCGGCATGCTGCGGGTAGCGCTCCTTGACGATCTTCAGCCACACCAGCAGTCGCCCGAGGTCCAGCGCCGAGAAGCCGATCTCGCCCGGCTTGTTGGCGTAGTCCACCTTCTCCAGCGTCTGCGTGTGGTAGACCTTGTTCGGCAGCTCGTTGCGAAAGAACGAGACCTTGTTGAGCGCCTCCACCAGCCGCGCCAGGCGCGCATCCCCCTGCTGTGGGGTGATCAGCCCGAGCTCACGCGCGGCCGTGATGGCCGCCATGTACGAAGCGGTGTCCCACAGGGTCGTGGACGGGTAGTTGTCCACCGCATTGGCCAGACCGGTGGGCTGCGTGTTGTTCTCGAAGTACTTCCACGCGGTGCGCGCCATGGCCAGCTCGCGCTCGGTCAGCGGCGCGTTGCGGCGCTCGTAGGCGGCCGCGGGCAGGTCGCCGGGCTTGCAGTCCGCACGGGCGGGCGTGTCCTGCGCCGCGGCGAGCAGCGGCAGCGCGAGCAGCAGGCAGCAAAGGAGGCGCTTCATGGTTTCCTTCCCGGGTCGCGGTGGCGCAGCAGCGGGCCCTGCGCGATGTAGGCCAGGCTTTCCAGCACCACGGCATTGGTGTTGGCGGCGAGCGCCTTGTTCGGCTTGCCGCCCTCTTCGTACAGGCCGGCATACCAGCCCTGCTCAGCGTCGTGCAGCGGGGCCACCTTGGCGACGAGCTGCGCGGTGTAGTCGTTGCGCAGCAGCGCGTGCCAGCCGAACGCCGCCTTGACGGACAGCGAGCGCAGCGCCGCGGCGTCCACGCCCTTTTCGGTGACGGTGGCCCAGGGCCGCCCGCCCGTCCACGCGCTGTTGTAGACGAAGTACGGCGCCTGGTCGACGTGGTCTTCGGTGACCGCCGTCAGCACGCCCGTCCTGCGGAACCGGGCCTCTTGCGCACGGTGCAGGCGCCACGCGCATTCGCGCGCCGCCCGCGTCCAGCCGAACTCCAGTCCCCACAGCAGGTAGGGTTCGCCCAGGACGAAATCCTGCGCGCCGAAGCGCTGCGGGTCGCGGTCGTCGGCGCACAGCGCCACGCCTTCCACCTTCACCATCTGCAGGTGCGGTCGCCAGTCCGCGGCCACCTCGACGTCGTGGCCGGCCAGCGCGAACGCGTGCGCCGCGTACTGCTCGTAGCCCATCCGGCCTTCCTGCACCGACTGCGGCGCCCCGGCGCTGCCGGCGTCCAGCCCGAACAGCTGGCCGCCGCGCACCAGGCCCTCCGTGTCCCAGCGACCGAGCACGCGGCGAATCGCGGGCGTGTGGATGGGGTGCCGCCAGGCGATCACCTGGAAGGACGCCAGCAGCCGGCCGATGTCCAGCGCCGACCAGCCGATGCCGCCGGCGCTGGGCTGGTTGCCGTAGTCCGTCATCCGCAGCGTGGCCGCGCCGTACGACTTGTTCGGCAGCTTGCCGCCATGCAGGGGCATGCGCTCCAGCGACACCAGCACCTTGGCCAGGCGGATGTCGAAGCCGCGCTTGTCCACCAGCTCCAGCTGGTGCGCCGCCACCAGCGCCAGCAGGTAGGACGCGGTGTCCCACATCGTCGCCGAGGGGAAGCCGGCGACGGAATGCGCGAGCCCGGTCTGCGGATCGACGTTGCGCTCGAAGTAGCGCCAGGCCGTGCGCGCCCACTGCTGCTCCTGCGCCGTCAGCGCGCGCGGCGCCGGATCGGCCGGCAGGTCCGGGCTGGCCGGCAGCGTTGCCACCTGGGCGCCGCCGCCTTCGCGCGCGATCAGTTCCCTGCCGCTTTCCTTCTCGATCCACCAGACCGCGCCGAACGCACAGCCGATGGCAAGCAGCCAGACGATGGAGCTGCGGGCCTTGACGAGATTGCTGTCCATTTTTCCTGTTGTCGGGTTCCGGGCGTCAGAGGGCCGGCGCGGCCTGCGGCTGCGCCACTGTGTCCTCGGGCGGCTGCCACAGCGCCGCGCGCACCAGCGGCAGCATGGCGAAGACGTTGTTCAGTCCCCAGGCGACGTTCACCACGAGGTTGGGCAATTCCTGCTCGTTGCCCTGCACGAACACGCGCCAGGCCGCCCAGGCCAGCCCGGCCAGCGTGAGCACGATCACCGCGAGCTGCGGCACCACCAGGTGCAGGAAGCGGCCGTCCTGCCGCTCCTTCGGCGTGACGTGGAACTTGATCTTCTCGCCGCGCAGCACCGTCCACAGCGCGCGGAAATTGACCGGGAAGAAGGACAGGTAGGAGGCCTTGCCGTCCCAGCTGCGCACGCCCCAGGTGCCCGCGAGGAAAGCCAGCTCGGTCATCACCAGGAAAGGCAGCGCGTGCCAGTAGAACGCGGAGGAGTAGGACGACAGCGGCGCGATGCCGCTGAACAGGTAGATGATCGGTGCCGCCAGGAACACGATGTTCCACAGGCAGCCCAGGTAGGACCAGAAGGTGGTGAGGTACATCAGCCGCTGCGGCAGCGTCATGCGGCCCTGCAGCAGCGGGTTGTCGCGCAGCGCGATGTCCAGCGTGCCGCCGGCGTACTTGAAGCGCTGGATCATCCACGTCAGCAGGTCCTGCGGCGACAGCATCTTCGACTCCACCTGCGGGTGCAGCACCGACTTCCAGCGCCGCGCGGGGTCGTTGTGCAGCACGATGGAGGTGTAGATGTCCTCGGACACGTGGAACTTGTAGGGCGTCAGCTCCTGCTCCAGCGCCACCTGGGTGCGCATGGCGTCGCTGAAGTCGCTGCGCAGTTCCCTGTCCTCGATGTCCGAGGCAAACCGGTCCACCTCGCGGTCCACCGACAGCGCGAAGCTGCGCAGCGCCGCCTGCATGACCGCCTCGCGCCGGTGCACCGAGCCGGCGCCGCAGCAGAACGCGGCATGGCACCAGTTGCGACGGCGCAGGATGACGTCGTAGAACATCTGCGGGTCGTTGACGAAGGGGTCTTCGCCGAAGCGGATCGGCCCCACCAGGCGCTGGATGCCGCGGCCGAGGGCGCGGCCCGCGCCGCCGAGCCGCTGCCCCAGCCAGTCGTGCAGCGCGACACCCTCGGGGATGTCGTAGAACCACTGCGGCGTCTGCACCCAGGCGACGTCGGTGTCGCGGAAGTAGCCGAGCGTGTGTTCCAGGAAGGTGGGGAACAGGCGGGTGTCGGCGTCGCAGATGACGATGAAATCGCCCGACGTCTGCTCCATCGCGTTGCGCAGGTTGCCCGCCTTGAAGCCGACGTTGTTGCTGCGCGTGATGTAGTGCACGCCCTCCTCGTCGGCCACCTGGCGCATGGTGGCGCGGCGGCCGTCGTCCAGCACGTGGATGCGCAGGTCGATCGGGTGCGGGTACGTCAGGCGCCTGGCGTCCCGGATCGACAGGCGCACCAGCTCCTCTTCCTCGTTGTAGGTGGTGATGAAGACGTCCACGGCCACCGGGCGCGTGGCCTGCGCGTCCTCGGAACACTCGGCGATGCCCGCCGGCGGCGGCCGCCGCGGCGCGTCGCGCGTCTGCCAGAGGTTGAAGGCGAACAGCAGCAGGCCGACATACGCCAGGGTTTCGGCCGCGGCCAGCGGAATCGCGAACCAGAGCGCGTCGTAGTTCAGCGAGTCGGCCCAGCGCCAGCGGATGTAGTTGGCGCCCAGCACCAGCGCGATGATCACGAGAAACTGCCACAGCAGCTCCAGCCGCGGCGAATGCGGCAGCGGCGGGGGCGGCCGCCGGTGCTCGAAGCGGCGGAAGTAGAAGTCCGCGCTCACCGGAAGCGCTTCCCGAGGCGCAGGCGGTTCACGCCGTCCTTGCTGCGGTAAGCGACGTGGTCGAAGGCGGTCTTGATGATGCCCAGCCCCATCCCGCCTTCGGGCAGGCCGCCGACGTCGGTGGGGTCGAAGCCGAAAGTGGTCTCCGGTCCGGCCTGGGCCAGCCGGTCGGCAGGGATGGGCTCGCCGGCGTCGCGGACCTCAACGACGAAGCCGCTGCGGCTGGCGGACCACGCCAGCTCGATCGGCGGTCCGCCGTTGTTCGCATAGCCGTGCTCCACGATGTTGGTCAGCACCTCCGCCAGCGCGATGGCGACGCTGAACTGCTCGTGTTCGTGCATCTGCGGCGGCAGCTCCGCCTGCAGGGTTTCGACCGCCCGCGCCACGTCCGCCAGCGTCGGCGGCACGCTCATGCGCCGCGGCGCGATGGCGCTCACGCGCCCAGCCGCGCCATGGCGTCCTCGCGCGTGGGATGCAGGGCGAAGACGCGGTCCATGCGGGTCAGCTGGAACAGGCTGAGCACCGCACCGTGCACGTTGCACACCGCCAGCGTGCCGCGATTGCCCAGCGCCTTGAGGATCGACACGATGGCGCCGAGTCCGCTGGAGTCGAGAAACTGCACGCCGCCCAGGTCGAGCAGCAGGCGCGTGTCGCCGCCCTCGATCAGGCGCACCACCTCCTGCTTGAACGCCGGCGCCACCGCGGCATCCAGCCGCTTGACGGCCGGCGCCACCACCGTGACGCCGCGTTCGCGCTGCACAGACACCAGTTCCATCCGAGTCTCCTTCCGATGGCGGCTCGCGGCCGCATCCTTGCCATGACCTTACCACTCGGTGCTCCAGGTCAGCGTGATGCTGCCGCTGCGGAACGTGCCCTCGCCCGCGCCGCGCTGGCGGCCGGGAAAGCGGTTGCCCGAGTAATTGCTGTAGCGCAGCGAGAGCGCGCCGGGGCGCCAGTCCGCATAGCCGAATCCATACGTGTAGTCCGGGTCCCAGGGCTGCTGCTGCGAGCCGTCGGGCCAGGCGTACACCGCCGCCTCGGCATACCAGCCGGCCGCGCGCTGGTAGCGACAGCCCAGGGACGCCGCCGTCTTGCCGGACCGCATGGCGCCGCTGCTGAACTCCACGTAGCGCGGCGTGTAGTGGGCGTTGGCGCCGCAGGTCGACTGGTCGCCGTCGCCCACCAGCAGCCACCGCTCCAGCGGCGCCGGCAGCGCGAACTTGTAGCCCAGCGTCCACTGCCCTTGCGGAAAGTTGAAGCGATGCTCGCCGGCGGCCGCATCCGGCTTGAAGCGCGTGCCCGTGTAGTTGGCGTAGACCAGGCTCCAGGTGCCGGGATGCCAGTCGTCGTAGCCGAACGAGTAGGTGAAATCCGGGTGCCACGGTTGCTGCCGGTCCCCGCGCAGGTAGCGGTAGAAGACGCCCTGCACGAACCAGTGGCTGTCCTCCACCGGCCGCCAGCGCAGCAGGGCCTGCAGCGTCGGCGACGCCGAGGTGGACCCCTGCACGCCGCGGCCCAGGCTGGCGGTGCCGCCGCGGCGCAGCGGCACGTCGAGGCTGAGTTGCAGCGTCAGCGGCGACGGCGGCTGCGCCTTGGCGTCCTGGTAGCCGCCGGGACCGTCCGGCAGGTAGACACGGTCCACCACCGCCGGCGGTTCGACATACGTTCCGCCGCGCTGCCGGTCGAACACGTTGGGCGGAGGGTCCTGCGCCAGCGCTGCGCCGGCAGCCACGAGCAATGCAAGGAAGGCCGTGATGCGCATCATCGCCCCCACCGCACGGCGGGGGCGGTGGCGTCACCGTCCCAGCGCCAGATGCGCACCGACGCGATGTCGAAGCGCGCGGGCAGGCGGCTGTCGTCGATGGCGCCGCCCCAGCTGCCGCCGAGCGCGAGGTTGATGCGCAGGCGCATCGGCTGCCGCAGCGGGTCCACCCCGGCGCTGGCCGCCTGCGAAGGATCGAACTCCAGCACGGTCGTGCCGTCGACGGTCACCTTGATGCGTTGCGGAGTCCATTCGACCGCGTGCGTGCGCCAGCCGGTGTACAGGCCGGGCACCGTCACGTTGCCGCTGGCGTGCTGCCGCGTCTTCGGCTCGCGGCCGTAGTGCACGCCGGCGAACACGGTGTCCGGATGCTTGCCGACGGCCTCGAAGATGTCGATCTCGCCGTACACGCCCGCGCTTTCATGCAGCAGCCAGATCGCCGGCCAGGTCCCTGCGCCCGCCGGGGAGCGCGCGACGACCTCGAAGCGGCCATAGAGGAACGCCTGCTTCGTGTGGATGGAACCGGAGGTGTAGCGCGAGGCCGGCTGCGCCCGCCGCCAGTCGCGCGAACCGGCGCGCCACGCCGCGTTGGGCACGGCTTCGCGGCGCGCCTCCAGCCGCAGGAAGCCCTGCCCGGCGGTCACGTTGGCGGCGGCGTAGTACTGGTCCTCCCGGTTGCGGTGGAAGCCCGTCTCCACGGCCCAGAAGGCCGGGTCCAGCGCAGGCGCGGAACGGAAGTCGTCCTCCCGCACAAGGGTCCACTGCGCCATCGCTTCAGGCGCCAGGCAGTTCGCCAACACGAGGCCGACCGCGGAAAGCGCGCGTGCGCACTGCATCGCTCAATGCACCTCCAGCGCCAGCAGCGTCACGTCGTCCTCGAACTCGCGGCCGCGCCAGTCCCGCAGCGTCGACTGCAGGCGGCTGCAGGACGCGGCCAGCGCCGTGGCGCCCTCCTCGCGCAGGAGTTGCCGCAGCCGCTGGTCGCCGAAGGCCGCCTCCCGCGCGTTGCGGCAGTCGGTGATGCCGTCGGAATACAGCGCAAGCCGCGCGCCCGGCGCCAGCGTGACCAGGCTGGCCTCGTACGCCGGCTCCTCGAGGATGCCGACCGGTACCCCCGGTTCGCCCACCGCCTGGAAGGCCGCGCCGGCCGCGGCCGCCAGCAGCGAGGGCGGATGGCCGGCATGCACCAGCGCCGCCTGGCGCTCGCGCAGGTCCAGCAGGCCGAAGGCCATGGTCAGGTACAGGCCGGACTCGTTCATCTGCAGCAGGCGACGGTTCAATTCCGTGACCACGCCGGCGGCGACGGCGCGCAGGCCCGGGCCGCGCGGACGGGCCAGCGCCGCCGCCAGCTGCTGCGCCGAGGCGCGCAGCTGGTGCTGGGCATGGAAGGCGATCATGGCCGCAGCCACCCCGTGGCCCGAGACGTCGGCGAGATAGAAGCACAGGTGGCGTTCGTCGATGGCGAAGAAGTCGAAGATGTCGCCTCCCACGAACCCGGAGGCCTCGAACATCCATTCGAAGCGCACCGGACCGAAACTGCCCGGCGGGGGCAACTGGCCGACTTGCAGCACACGGGCCAGCCCCAGGTCGCGGCTCAACTGCCCGTAGGCCTCCGCCAGTTCGCGGTTGCGGCTGGCCAGGCCGGCGTGCAGCGACAGCATGCGTTCGGCGGCATGCAGGCGGCCGCCCAGCTCGCCCAGGCGCAAGGGCTTGCCCAGGAAGTCGTCGACGCCCGCCTCCATCGCGTCGACCAGCGACTTCTCCTCGACGGAGGCGGTGAGCATGATGCAGTAGACGTAGCCGTCGCCCGGCAGGGCGCGCATCGCGCGGCACAGTTCCAGGCCGTCCATGCGCGGCATGTGGCGGTCGGTCACCACCAGGTCGATGCCGCCCTGGCGCAACCGTCCGAGGGCCGCCTCGCCGTCCTCGCACGTGTCCACCTCGTAGCCGCGCGAGCGCAGGAAGGCGCCGAGCAGCGCCAGGATGAGCGGGTCGTCGTCGACGACCAGCGCGCGAACGGGCCGGGTCATGGGGCCGGGGCGCGCCGGGCGAGCGCGTCGAGCATGCCGCCGGCGGCATCGAAGGCGGCGGCATTCCGCCCCGGCCGCAGCAGCAGCTGGTCCAGGTCGTCCTCGATGGCGCGGGCGTCCCGGGACACTTCCGGCATCCCGAACGTCCCGGCGGTGCCGGCCAGCTTGTGCACGCAACGATGCAGTTCACGCAGCCGGTCGTCGTCGGCGGGCGCCTGGCGGCACGCCGCGAGCAGTTGCCGCGCCTCGAGCAGCCGCGCCGGCAACTGCGACGCGAACTCCTGCTGGAAGCGCCGCATGGCCTCCTGGAAATCGCCAGCTTGCATGTCGGGCGCCGCGGCGCCTAGTCCTCGCCCATGTGCAGCCATTCCTGTTCGGACATGGTCTGCATGAAGGCGACGACGTTCTCGAGCACGCCCTGGCTTTCGGCCCACTCGATCTGCTCGCGAAAGCACAGGCGCTTGGTGAGCGCCGGCGTGACGCTCCAGGCCGGGCCCGTCACGGGCACCGGCGGCTGCTGCGAGCCGCGCAGCGTCTTGCGGGGCGGCAGCAGCTTGGACAATTCGTTCCAGCGCTCGGGGCGCGGGCAGACGCGGTTGTTGCGGCGCGCGACCAGCATCGCGGATTCCAGCGTGAACAGCGGCTGCGACTTCTGCAGGGCGGCCGGCCGTGAATTGCCGCCGGCCGGCTGCGTGGCCGCCCAGCCCGGGGTGTCGCCGGACAGCTTGCCGGGCGCCGTCATCGGCGCGGTCGGCATGAACTTGCGCTCGTGCACCTGCGAGGCCTCGTTCCACAAGGCCCATCCGGACTCGTTGTCGTTGTGCACGGCCTCCGCCGCCGGAATGGAATCGCCCGGAACCCAGGGGCGGTCCAGATCGTCCTTGCTGGCGGGCTTCTTCTTGGGAGGAGGAGGAAAGGCCATGGCGCTACCACTGTAGCAGCGGCCCGGCCGGGCGTTGCATTTTGTGTCAGGCCGGATGAATCTCGCCGCGCGGAGGCGTCCCGTGCGGATGACTACACTCCCGCGATGCCGCCCTCCCCCCAAGCCGCCCGCTCGCCGCAATCGCTCTCCGGGTTGCTCCCTTTCCTGCGGCCGTACCGGGGGCGGATCGCGCTGGCCGGGCTTTTCCTGCTGCTGGCCGCCGCGGCCATGCTGGTGTTTCCGCTGGCGCTGCGCACGATGATCGACCGCGGCATGGCCGCCGATCCCGGCACCCGCCTGGTTGCCCTGCGCGAACACTTTTTACTTCTTTTTGCGGTTGCGGTGGCCCTGGGGCTGTTTTCCGCCGGCCGCTTCTACGTGGTGAGCTGGCTGGGCGAACGCGTGACGGCCGATCTGCGCAGCGCGGTCTACGCCCACGTGCTGGAGCAGAGCCCGGAATTCTTCGAGAGCACCCAGACGGGCGAGGTGCTGTCGCGGCTGACCACCGACACGACCCTGGTGCAGACGGTGGTGGGGTCGTCCTTCTCGCTCGGCCTGCGCAACCTGGTGATGGGACTCGGCGCGCTGGGCATGCTGGTCTTCACGCACCCGTACGTGATGGTGCAGGTGCTGCTGGTCGTGGTGCTCGTGGTGCTGCCCGCCATGGTCTTCGGCCGGCGGGTGCGGCGGCTGTCCCGCGCCAGCCAGGACCGGGTGGCCGACTCCAGCGCGATCGCCGCCGAAGTGCTGAACGCGATCCCCGTGGTCCAGAGCTATGCGGCGGAGAACCGGGAGGCCGAACGTTTCCAGGTCGCCACGGACAACGCATTCCACACCGGCGTGCGGCGCACGCGGGCGCGAGCGGTGCTGGTCGCCTTCGTGATCATCGCCAATGCCGCCTTGATGCTGTGGGGCCTGTACCAGGGCACGCAGGCCGTGTTGCGCGGCACGCTGACCGCCGGCCAGCTGGGGCAGGCCGCGCTGTACGTGGGCATCTTCGCCGGCGCGGTGGCGGTGCTGGGCGAGGTGTACGGCGACCTGCTGCGCGCCGCCGGCGCCACCGAGCGCTTGATGGAGCTGCTGGTCAGCCGCTCACCGGTGGTGTCGCCGGCCCGGCCCGTGTCGGCGCCGGCGCCGCAGGCGGGCAGCGCGGTGCGCTTCGACGCGGTGCGCTTCCACTATCCGTCGCGGCCGGCGATTCCCGCGCTGGCGGATTTCAGCCTGGCCGTGCGTCCCGGCGAGACGGTGGCCCTGGTCGGGCCCAGCGGGGCGGGCAAGACCACGGTGTTCCAGTTGCTGCTGCGCTTCTACGATCCGCAACAGGGCACGATCGAACTCGATGGCGTGCCGGTGGCCGACCAGCGCCTGCAGGAGCTGCGCGGGCGCATCGGCCTGGTGCCGCAGGAGCCGGTGATCTTCTCGGCGTCGGCGATCGAGAACATCCGCTATGGCAAGCCGGGCGCGAGCGATGCGGAGGTGCATGTGGCGGCGCGGGGCGCTTTCGCGGACGATTTCATCCGGGCCTTGCCGGAGGGCTACGACACCTTCCTGGGCGAGCGGGGCGTGCGCCTGTCGGGCGGGCAGAAGAATCCGCCGCTGCTGCTGCTGGACGAGGCGACGAGCGCGCTGGATGCCGAGAGCGAGCGGATGGTGCAGGCGGCGCTGGAATCGGCGATGCGCGACCGCACGACCCTGGTCATTGCCCACCGCCTCGCCACCGTCCAGCAAGCCGACCGCATCGTGGTACTCGATCATGGCCGCATCGTGGAGACGGGGCGTCACGACGAGCTGATGGCGGCCGGTGGTGTGTATGCGAGGTTGGCGGGGTTGCAGTTCATGTCTTGAGGTGGGGGCGAGCGGCCGTCAAGACCAACAGCCGGACGCAAAAGCCGCAAAGGTTTCGCAAAAGTCGCAAAAGGACATCCCAAAGAAATTGGTGTTCCTTTTGCGAGCTTTGGCTGTTCTACTTTTGCGACTTTTGCGTCCGGCTGTCCGATCCCGCTCCCGAATTACTGCAGCGGCCCCTTCAGGCCCTTCGGGATCGGCAGCGGCAGCACCGCGATGCCCTCTTCCAGCAGCGACTCGGTCTCTTCCTTCGACGCCTGGCCGCGGATGCCGCGCTCTTCGGTTTCGCCGTAGTGGATCTTGCGCGCCTCCTCGGCGAAACGCTCGCCCACGTCCTCCGTGTTCGCCAGCACCTTCTGCACCAGCTGCAGCCACGCGGCCTGCAACTGCGCGTTCGGGGCGGACACCACTTCCTGCTTCGCGGGTGCGGTCGCCGCCGGCGCGGAGGCGCCCAGGTTCAGGCGAGGCGCGCTCGGCATCTTGGTGATGCCGGCGTCGCCGCACAGCGGGCATTCGACCAGGCCGCGCGCGAGCTGGCCCTGGAAATCGTCTTCGGAGGCGAACCAGCCCTCGAAACCATGGGACTGGCGGCACTGCAGGTTGAGGACCTTCATGGCTCGGAAGATGAGGCCTGCCAGTCGAGTTTCCAAGCCCCCGCCAGCACGTTCTGGATCCACACCGCCGCGGCCAGGGTCTTCGAATCGACGATCCGGCCGTCGCGGCACCAGGCCAGGAAGTCCTCCGGCGTGGCAGTGAAGATCTCCACGAATTCGCCCGCGTCCAGCCGCTGCGGGCCAGGCGTCAAGCCGCGCGCGAACCAGACCTGGATCGCCTCGTCCGAATAGGCCACCGTCGGATACGTCGTGAACGCGTAGGCCCACTCGCGCGCCGCGTAGCCGGTTTCCTCCAGCAGCTCGCGCTGGCCGCACACCAGGGCGGACTCGCCCGCATCCAGCTTGCCGGCCGGGATCTCGATCATCACCTGGCCGGTGGCATGCCGGTACTGGCGCTCCAGCACGATGCGGCCGTCGTCGGTGAGCGGCACCACGGCCACCGCGCCCGGATGCAGCACGAACTCGCGCGTGGCCGAGGCGCCGTCGGGCAGCCGCACCGTGTCGCGCACGACGTGCAGGAAGCGGCCCCGGAGCAGCTCCTCGCGGGACAACATCTGCTCGGTCAGGTGGCTGTCGCCGGGCATGCGCTCAGTTCCGGTTCCTGTACAGGTAGCGATAGACGAAGCCGGGGAATGCAAAGGTCAGGAAGAGCGTGCCCGTCACCGCATAGAACTCCCAGGCCTGCGGCGCGATCTGGCCCCGGTGCTGTTCCAGCAGCAGGCCGATGGCGCCGACGACGAAGTACATCACCACCAGCTCGCCCAGGCGCACGCCCAGGTTCTTGCCGTCCTTGAGCGGCACGACGCCGAACAGGCGCTGCGTCACGAAAGGCAGGTTGGCGGCGCAGAAGGCCAGCACGATCACCAGCCAGATCGAAGCCGTCTGGGACATCAGGCCTGCGCCGGGCCGCCCCAAGAAGGCCTGCGCCCCCCTGGGGGGCCGAGACGAACGACAGTGAGGATCTTGGGGGTCGACATCACGAGGCCAGCATCTTGACGATGGCGTCGGCGCACAGCGTCATCAGGCCGCCCGGCAGGATGCCCAGGATGAGCACCAGCGCGCCATTGATCGTCAGCACGATGCGCACGTCCGCCGGCGCGGCGACGGTGGTGGCCGTGATCGGCGCGTCGAAGTACATCACCTTCACCACCCGCAGGTAGTAGTAGGCCGCCACCAGCGACATCAGCACCGCGTAGACCGCCAGCCCGATGTAGAAGCCGCTGCCGGACACCACCAGCGCCTGCAGCACCGCCAGCTTGGCATAGAAGCCCACCATCGGCGGGATGCCGGCCAGCGAGAACAGGCAGATGGCCATGATGGCGGCATACAGCGGGCTGCGCTGGTTGAGGCCGGCCAGGTCGGAGATCTCGTCGCTCTCGAAGCCCTCGCGCGCCAGCAGCAGGATGACGCCGAAGCTCGCCAGAGTGGTCAGCACGTAAGTCACGATGTAGAACATCGCCGAGCTGTACGCATTGGCCGCGGCGGCAGCGCTGTCGTTCACCACGCCGGACAGCAGGCCGAGCAGCACGAAGCCCATCTGGCCGATGGTGGAGTAGGCCAGCATCCGCTTCAGGTTGGTCTGGGCGATGGCGGCCAGGTTGCCGATGAAGAGCGAGGCCACCGCCAGCACCACCAGCATCTGCTGCCAGTCGACGGCCAGCGGCAGCATGCCTTCGACCAGCAGGCGGATGCAGATGGCGAAGGCCGCCAGTTCCGGCGCGGAGCCGATCATCAGCGTCACGGCCGTCGGTGCGCCCTGGTACACGTCCGGGATCCACATGTGGAACGGGGCGGCGCCCAGCTTGAAGGCAAGGCCGGCGACGATGAACACGAGGCCGAACACCAGGACTTGCTGCTTGACCTGGCCGCTGGCGATGACCTTCGACACCGTGCCGATGTCCAGGGAGCCCGTGGCGCCGTAGAGCATGGACAGGCCGTACAGCAGGAAGCCGCTGGCCATCGCGCCCAGCACGAAGTACTTCATCGCCGCTTCCGTGGCGGTGGCGTTGTCGCGGCGCAGCGCGACCAGCGCATAGCTGGACAGCGTGAGCAGTTCGAGCCCGAGGTAGATCACCAGGAAGTTGCTGCCCGAGATCATCACGAAGATGCCCAGCAGCGAGAACATCGCCAGCGTGAACATCTCGCCGCCGCGCAGCATGTCGCGGTCTCCCGCATAGGGCCGGCCATAGACCAGGCACACCATCATGGCGATGCTGGCGAAGCACTTGAGCCAGTTGCCCATCGGGTCGGTGACCACCATGCGGTTGAACGCATAGTGCGTCTCGCCGCTGGCCGCCATGTCGCCGGTGTAGAAGGCCACCGCCGCCAGCGTCAGCATCGTCAGCAGGTAGGTGCCGTTGCGCAGCCGGCTCTTCACGCCGAGGTCGAAGATGGCGATGACGCAGGCCATCACCAGCAGCAGGATCTCGGGCCCGACCACGCCGATGCTCAGTTGTTCCGTCATGTTCTGTTCTCTCCCGGCGTCAGAGCTTGGAAGCCGCCACGTGCTTCAGGAAGCCGGCCACCGAGGCGTTCATCACGTCGGTGAAGGGTTTCGGATGGACACCCATGTACAGCACGGCCGCGGCCAGCAGGCCCAGCATGACGAACTCGCGGGCATTGATGTCCGTGAGCGCCTTGACGTGGTCGTTGCCGATGGGGCCGAAGTAGACGCGCTTGACCATCCAGAGGTTGTACGAGGCGCCGAGGATCAGCGCGGTGGCGGCCAGCAGGCCGAGCCAGAAGTTGGCCTTGACCGTCGCCAGGATCACCATCCACTCGCCGACGAAGCCGGCGGTTCCCGGCAGGCCGGAGTTGGCCATCGCGAAGAAGATCGCGAAGGCGGCGAAGGTCGGCATGGTGTTGACCACCCCGCCGTAGTCGGCGATCTGGCGCGAGTGCACGCGGTCGTACAGCACGCCGATGCACAGGAACATGGCGCCCGAGACGAAGCCGTGGGCGATCATCTGCACCAGGCCGCCGGCCACGCCGAGGTCGTTGAACAGGAAGAAGCCGAGCGTGACGAAGCCCATGTGCGCCACGGACGAATAGGCCACCAGCTTCTTCATGTCCTGCTGCACCATCGCCACCAGGCCGACGTAGATCACGGCGATGAGCGACAGCGCGATCATCAGCCAGGCCCATTCCCGCGAGGCGTCGGGAGCGATCGGCATGGAGAAGCGCAGGAAGCCGTAGGCGCCCAGCTTCAGCATGATGGCCGCCAGCACCGCGGAACCGCCGGTGGGCGCCTCGACGTGCACGTCGGGCAGCCAGGTGTGCACCGGGAACATCGGCACCTTCACCGCGAAGGCCGCGAAGAAGCCGAAGAACAGCAGCGTCTGCGCCAGCGACGACAGGGGCAGCTTGTGCCAGGTGAGGATGTCGAAGCTGCCGCCGGACTTGGTGTACAGGAACACCAGCGCGATCAGCATCAGCAGCGAGCCGAGCAGCGTGTACAGGAAGAACTTGAACGCCGCGTAGATCTTGTTCGGCCCGCCCCAGATGCCGATGATCAGGTACATCGGGATCAGCGTGGCCTCGAAGAACGTGTAGAACAGCACGGCGTCCAGCGCGCAGAACACGCCGATCATCAGCCCCGACAGGATCAGGAAGGCGCCGTAGTACTGGTTGACGCGCTCGGTGATCACCTCCCACCCGGCGATGACCACCACCACCGTGATGAAGGCGGTGAGCAGCACGAACCAGAACGAGATGCCGTCCAGCCCCAGGTGGTAGAACACGTTGAAGCGATCGATCCACGGCGCCTTCTCGACGAACTGCATCGCCGCGGTGGCCTGGTCGAACTGGCCGTACAGCGGCAGCGTCACCAGGAAGCTGATGATCGCGCCGACCAGCGCCAGCCAGCGCACGGTGCGCGCCTGGTCGTCACGGCCCAGCGCGAGCAGGATGGCGCCGAAGACGATCGGCGTCCAGATGGCCAGGCTCAGGAGTCCCATCTTCATTGTTGTTGTTCCTTACTTCCTCAGCCAGTCCTGGATCATCGGCCAGCTGACGAAATACGTCATCAGCACGATGATGCCCAGCAGCATGGCGAAGGCGTAGTGGTAGATGTAGCCGGACTGCACCCAGCGCACCACGCCGGCGAACTTGCCGACCAGCCGGGCGCTGCCGTTGACGAACACGTTCTCGATGACGCCCTGGTCGCCGCCCTTCCACAGGCCGGTGCCCAGGCCGCGCGCTGCGCGCGCGATGACGTTCTCGTTGAACCAGTCCATGTAGTACTTGTTGTCCAGCAGCGTGTACACGGGCTGGAACATCCGCTGGATGCGCGCGGGCAGCGCGGTGTTCTTCATGTACAGGTACCAGGCCAGCACCACGCCGGCCAGCGCCAGCCAGAACACCATCGTCTGCAGTCCGTGGAAGGCCATCTGCACCGGGCCGTGGAAGGCCTTGGCCATCTCCGCCATCGCCGGGTGCTTCGCGGCGTCGACGAAGATCGCGTCCTTGAGGAAGTCGCCGTACAGCATCGGCTTGATCGTGAGGAAGCCGATCACCACCGAGGGGATGGCCAGCAGCAGCAGCGGCACCGTCACCACCCAGGGCGACTCGTGCGGCTCGTGGTGCTCCTCGTGGCCATGGTCGTCGTGCGCGTGCGCGTCATGGTGCGCGTCCGGGTTCTGGTCGAAGCGCTCCTTGCCGTGGAACACCAGGAAGTACATGCGGAAGGAATAGAAGGCGGTGATGAACACGCCCGCCATCACGGCGAAGTAGGCGAAGCCCGAGCCCGGCAGCTTCGACAGGTGCACCGCCTCGATGATCGAGTCCTTGGAATAGAAGCCGGCGAACAGCGGCGTGCCGATGAGGGCCAGCGAGCCGAGCAGCGACGTGATCCAGGTGATCGGCATGTACTTCTTGACGTTGCCCATCCAGCGGATGTCCTGGTTGTGGTGCATGCCGATGATCACGGAGCCCGCCGCCAGGAACAGCAGCGCCTTGAAGAAGGCGTGCGTCATGAGGTGGAACACGGCCACCGAGTACGCCGAAGCGCCGAGCGCCACCGTCATGTACCCCAGCTGCGACAGCGTGGAATAGGCGACCACGCGCTTGATGTCGTTCTGGATGATGCCCAGGAAGCCCATGAACAGCGCGGTGATGGCGCCGATGACCAGGATGAACGACAGCGCGGTGTCGGACAGCTCGAACAGCGGCGACATGCGCGCCACCATGAAGATGCCGGCCGTCACCATGGTGGCGGCGTGGATCAGCGCGGAGATGGGCGTCGGGCCTTCCATCGAGTCGGGCAGCCACACGTGCAGCGGGAACTGCGCGCTCTTGCCCATGGCGCCGATGAAAAGGCAGATGCAGATCACCGTGATCAGCATCCAGTCGGTGCCGTAGCCGAAGGGCAGGCCCCCGAGCGCCGGCGCCTTGGCGAAGGTCTCGGCGTAGTTCAGCGTGCCGGCATACGCCGCGATCAGGCCGATGCCCAGGATGAAGCCGAAGTCGCCCACCCGGTTGACCAGGAAGGCCTTGAGGTTGGCGAAGGTGGCCGTGGGCTTGGTGTACCAGAAGCCGATCAGCAGGTAGGAGACGAGGCCCACCGCTTCCCAGCCGAAGAACAGCTGCAGGAAGTTGTTGCTCATCACCAGCATCAGCATGGAGAAGGTGAAGAGCGAGATGTAGCCGAAGAAGCGGTTGTAGCCGGCATCCTCTTCCATGTAGCCGATGGTGTAGATGTGCACCATCAGCGACACGAAGGTCACCACGCACATCATCATGGCCGTGAGGCCGTCCACCAGGAAGCCCACCTCCATCTTCAGGCCGCCCACCACCATCCACTCGTAGAGCGTCTGGTTGAAGCGCGCGCCGTCGATGGCCACGCTCTTGAGCGTCATGGCCGACAGGATGAAGGCGATGAGCACCCCGAGGATGGTGAAGGTGTGCGACAGGCGCCGCCCGATCACGTTGCCGCCGAGGGTGGTGCCGAAGACGCCGGCCAGCACGGCGCCGGCGAGCGGCGCCAGCGGTACGGCAAGCAGCGTTGCTGCGTTGAGGGTTGTAGCCATCGTTTCTTTTTCCCGCCCTGCAGGGACTATCCCTTGAGCGTGTTCAGTTCTTCGACGCTGATGCTCGACGGAGAACGCCACGAAGTTCATGTTGACCGCCAGCAGCATCAGCTCGATGGCCATCAGCAGCACGATCAGGTTGCGGCGGTTCAGGAAGATGCCGACCACCGACAGCGCGAACAGGATCGCGCCCAGCGTCAGGAAGTGTCCGAGCGTCAGCGTCATTGCTTGGTCTCCACGGCGGCGACGGGCGCCGGCTCCGGCGGGGGAGCGGGACGCGACGGCGGCACCTTGATGACCTGCAGCCGGTCGCTGGCCCGCACCCGCACCTGCACGCTGGGGTCGATGGCCTTGCTGTCCTTGCGCTGGCGCAGCGTGAGGGCGATGGCGGCGATGATGGCCGCCAGCAGGATCACAGCGGCGATCTCCAGCGGGAACAGGTACTCGGTGTACAGCAGGCGGCCCAGCTCCTTGGTATTGGAATACTGCACGGCCGCCTGGCCGGCCGCGGGCGCGGCCTGCGTGGCGGCCTGCGCCACGACGGGCGTCACCACCCTTTCATCGCCGGTGCGGAAGCCTCCCATGAGCACGGCGGCCATCTCCAGCGCGATCAGCGCGCCGACGCTGGCGGCCACGGGGAAGTGCTTCCAGAAACCCACGCGCAGGGCGTCGACGTTGATGTCCAGCATCATCACGACGAACAGGAACAGCACCATCACGGCGCCGACGTAGACGAGCACCAGCGAGATGGCCAGGAACTCGGCCCGCAGCAGCAGCCACACGCCGGCGGCCTGGAAGAACGTGAGCACCAGGAACAGCGCCGCATAAACGGGGTTGCGCGCCGTGATCACCCGGAAGGCCGCGAAGACCAGCACCACCGAGAACAGATAGAAGAGACCGGTACGGACGTCCATGAACGTTGTTTCTTTCTGGTGCGGTTCAGCGGTACTTCGCGTCGGCCGCGCGATTGGCCGCGATCTCGGCTTCGTAGCGGTCGCCCACGGCCAGCAGCATGTCCTTGGTGAAGTACAGGTCGCCCCGCTTCTCGCCGTGGTACTCCAGGACGTGCGTCTCCACGATCGAGTCGACCGGGCAGCTCTCCTCGCAGAAGCCGCAGAAGATGCACTTGGTGAGGTCGATGTCGTAGCGCGTGGTGCGGCGGGTGCCGTCGTCGCGCTGCTCGCTCTCGATGGTGATGGCGAGCGCCGGGCAGACCGCCTCGCACAGCTTGCAGGCGATGCAGCGCTCCTCGCCGTTCTCGTAGCGGCGCAGCGCGTGCAGGCCGCGGAAGCGCGGCGACAGCGGCGTCTTTTCCTCCGGGAACTGCACGGTGATCTTGCGGGCGAAGAAGTACTTGCCGGTGATGCGCAGGCCCTTGAACAGCTCCACCAGCATGAAGCTGGAGAGGAAGTCCTTGAGCGAGAAGGCGGACTGCCGCGGCGCGAGGGTGTTGCTAGCCATGGCTCACTTGAAGATGTTGTACGGGGTTTGCATCCACGCACCGATGACGATCAGCCACACCAGCGTGACCGGAATGAAGATCTTCCAGCCGAGACGCATGATCTGGTCGTAGCGGTAGCGCGGGAACGTCGAGCGGATCCACAGGAACATCGTGACCATCACGAAGGTCTTGATTCCCAGCCAGATCCAGCCGGGGATCCAGTTCAGCAGCGGCGCGTCGATCGGGGGCAGCCAGCCGCCCAGGAACATGATGACGGCGAGGATCGCCACCAGCCACATGTTGGCGTACTCCGCCAGGAAGAACATGGCGAAGGACATGCCCGAGTACTCGATCATGTGGCCGGCCACGATCTCCGACTCGCCTTCCACCACGTCGAAGGGGTGGCGGTTGGTCTCGGCCAGGCCCGAGATGAAGTAGACGAAGAAGATCGGCAGCAGCGGCAGCCAGTTCCACGACAGGAAGTTGATGCCGCGCTCGGCGAAGTAGCCGCGGTCCTGCTGCAGCACGATGTCGGTCATGTTCAGCGAGGCGGACACCATCAGCACCACCACCAGGCAGAAGCCCATGGCGATCTCGTAGCTGACCATCTGCGCCGAGGCGCGCAGGGCGCCGAGGAACGCGTACTTCGAGTTGGACGCCCAGCCGGCGATGATGACGCCGTAGACCTCGAGCGAGGTGATCGCCATCAGGAACAGCAGGCCGGCGTTGATGTTGGCCAGCGCCATCTCGGGGCCGAAGGGGATGACCACCCAGGCGACCAGCGCCGGCATGATGGTCATGATCGGGCCGAGCAGGAACAGGCCCTTGTTGGCCATCGTCGGAAGGATGATCTCCTTCGTCAGCAGCTTGAGCGCGTCCGCGATGGGGGTCAGCAGGCCGAAGGGGCCGACGCGGTTGGGGCCGGGGCGGATCTGCGTGAAGCCGATCGCCTTGCGCTCCCACAGCGTCAGGTAGGCCACCGCGCCCATCAGGGGCAGCACCACCGCGACGATCTTGATCAGGGTCCAGAGGACGGGCCAGCCCGCGCCCGTCCACCACGGCGCCGCGATGAGGCCGTTGCCGAAGCCGTAGATGGTGTCGATCATGCTGCAACCCCGTTGGTTACGGTCGCAATGGCGGGGTCGCTTTCGCGAACCCGCCCTACGGCGTCGGCGGTGAGCTGCAGCGACGGCGCCCGGCGCACGATGCCATCGAGCTGGTAGATGGCCGCGCTCACCGGCCGGGCCTCGGTGTCGCCCAGCCACGCGGCCTTGGCCGTGCGGTTGGACAGCAGGCTGCCCTGCACCATCGGCTGCTGGGCGTCGGCCGCGCCGCGGGCGGCGACCAGCACCTCGTTGGCGGATTCGTACTCGAAGCCCTGCAGGCCCAGCATGTTGCCCAGCACGCGCAGCACCTTCCAGGCGGGGCGGTTGGCCTTGAAGGGGCTGAGCGTGACGACCATGCCGGCGCCCTGCCCCAGCGACTTCGCCCGCGCGCCGGCGGCGGAGTCGAACTCCGGCTCGGTGTTGAGCAGGAACAGCGCCTTCAGGCCGCCGGCGAGCATCTGCGCCGCGTTCAGGCCGCCTTCGCCGGGCAGCGCGCCCACGAGCTGCGCGCCGACGGTGTTGGCCGCTTCGCCGAGGAAGCCGACGGAAGCGCCGGTCTGCTCGCCGATCCACTGGGCCAGCGCCAGCAGCGAGGTCGCGGTCGGGTGGTGCGCGGCGGCGTTGCCCAGGAAGATGGCCTTGCGCTCGCCGGACAGCAGCGAAGCGGCGATCGCTTTCGCGGCATCGGTGGCGTTTCCGTTCAGGGGCGCCTTCTCGCCCTTCTCGCCGCCGATCGCGGTGGCGATGTCGGCCAGCGCCTGCACCCATTGCCCGGCCGGCACGATGCTCCGGCCGGCGATGGCCATGGCCCAGTCGTCGGCGCGGTCGTGCACGACCGACACCTGGGCGCCGCTGCGCACCGCGGCGCGCACGCGCAGGGCGAACAGCGGGTGGTCCTTGCGCAGGTTGGTGCCGATGAACAGCGCCCGTTGCAGCGTGGACAGCGACGCGATGCTGGTGCCCAGCCACCGCACGCCTTCATGGTTGGCGAACTCGGCGTGGCGCAGGCGGTGGTCGATGTTCTCGCTGCCGAGGCCGCGCACCAGCTTGCCGGCGAGGAACAGTTCCTCCACCGTGCTGTGCGGGCTGACCAGCGCGCCGATGGCGGCGCCGCCGTGGTCACGCTGGACCTCGCCGACTCCGCGGGCCACGTACTCCAGCGCGGTCTGCCAGTCCACTGGCTTCCATTCGCCGCCATGCTTGATCATGGGCGAGGTCAGGCGCTCGGGGCCGTTGAGCGCCTCGTACGAGAAGCGGTCGCGGTCGGCCAGCCAGCATTCGTTGACGTCGTTGTTCTCGAAGGGGAGGACGCGCATCACCCGGTTGTTCTTGACCTGGACGATCAGGTTGGCGCCGGTGGAGTCGTGCGGGCTCACCGACTTGCGGCGCGACAGCTCCCAGGGCCGCGCGCTGTAGCGGAACGGCTTGCTGGTGAGCGCGCCGACCGGGCAAAGGTCGATCATGTTGCCGGAGACTTCGGAGTCGACCGTGTCGCCCAGCACCGTGGTGATCTCGGAGTGCTCGCCGCGGTGGATCATGCCCAGCTCCATCACGCCGGCGATTTCCTGGCCGAAGCGCACGCAGCGGGTGCAGTGGATGCAGCGGCTCATCTCCTCCATGGAGATCAGCGGGCCGACGTCCTTGTGCGGGACCACGCGCTTTTCTTCCTCGTAGCGCGAGCCCGAGGCGCCGTAGCCGACGGCCAGGTCCTGCAGCTGGCATTCGCCGCCCTGGTCGCAGATGGGGCAGTCCAGCGGGTGGTTGATCAGCAGGAACTCCATCACCGACTGCTGCGCCTTGATCGCCTTGTCGCTCTTGGTGCGCACGATCATGCCGTTGGTGACCGGCGTGGCGCAGGCCGGCATGGGCTTGGGCGCCTTCTCCACGTCCACCAGGCACATGCGGCAGTTGGCGGCGATGGAGAGCTTCTTGTGGTAGCAGAAATGCGGGATGTAGGTGCCGGCCTTGTCCGCGGCATGCATGATCATGCTGCCTTCGGGCACCGACACCTGCTGTCCGTCGAGGTTGATCTCAATCATGCTGCGCTTTGCTCCCTCCCCCTCTGGGGGAGGGTTGGGGTGGGGGCGGCCGCGACAGCGGCAATCTTCGCCTCGAACTCATGCCTGAAATGCTTGATCATCGCCCGCACCGGCATCGCCGCCGCATCGCCGAGCGCGCAGATGGTGCGGCCCTGGATGTTGTCGGCGACCGAATTCAGCAGGTCGATGTCGGCCGGCTTGCCGTGGCCGTTGTGGATGCGATCGACCACGCGCCACAGCCAGCCCGTGCCCTCGCGGCACGGCGTGCACTGGCCGCAGGACTCGTGCATGTAGAAGTAGGACAGGCGCAGCAGCGACTCGACCATGTCGCGCGTCTCGTCCATCACGATCACCGCGCCGGAGCCGAGCATGGAGCCTGCCTTGGCGATGGAGTCGTAGTCCATCGTGCACTGCATCATGATGTCGGCCGGCAGCACCGGGGCGGAGGATCCGCCGGGGATCACGGCCTTGAGCTTGCGGCCGCCGCGCACGCCGCCGGCCAGTTCCAGCAGCTTGCTGAAGGGCGTGCCCAGCGGGATCTCGTAGTTGCCCGGCCACTCGACGTCGCCGGAGACCGAATAGATCTTGGTGCCGCCGTTGTTCGGCTTGCCGACGTCCAGGAAGGCCTGGCCGCCGTTGCGGATGATCCAGGGCACCGCGCCGAAGGTCTCGGTGTTGTTGATCGTGGTGGGCTTGCCGTACAGGCCGAAGCTGGCCGGGAACGGCGGCTTGAAGCGCGGCTGGCCCTTCTTGCCTTCCAGCGATTCGAGCAGCGCGGTTTCCTCGCCGCAGATGTAGGCGCCGAAACCGTGCGCCGCGTGCAGCTGGAAGCTGAAGCTGCTGCCCAGGATGTTGTCGCCCAGGTAGCCGGCCGCGCGCGCCTCTTCCAGCGCTTCCTCGAAGCGGTCGTAGGTCTGGAAGATCTCGCCGTGGATGTAGTTGTAGCCCACCGTGATGCCCATCGCGTAGGCCGCGATGATCATTCCCTCGATGACGATGTGCGGGTTGAACTGCAGGATGTCGCGGTCCTTGCAGGTGCCCGGCTCGCCCTCGTCGGAGTTGCACACCAGGTACTTCTGGCCCGGGAACTGGCGGGGCATGAAGCTCCACTTCAGGCCGGTCGGGAAGCCGGCGCCGCCGCGGCCGCGCAGGGCGGATTCCTTGACGGTGGCGATCACCTGGTCCTGCGTCAGGCCCTCGGAGAGGATCTTGCGCAGCGCCTTGTAGCCGTCGCGCGCCTCGTAGTCCTTCAGGCGCCAGTTGGTGCCGTCCAGCCCCGCGTAGATCTGCGGGTTGATGTGGCGGCCGTGGAAGCAGGTCTGGACGCCGGTGGCCTGGAACTGCGCCAGGACTTGTTGCGCGTTCATCCTTGCGCACCTTTCAGGCCGTCGACCAGCTGGTCCAGCTTGTCGTTGCTCATGAAGCTGCACATCGTGCGGTCGTTCACCAGCATCACGGGCGAGTCGGCGCAGGCGCCGAGGCATTCGCTTTGCTGCAGCGTGAACATGCCGTCGGGCGTGGTCTCGCCCATCGAGATGCCGAGCTTGCGCTCCAGGTGCTGCAGCGCCTTCTGGCCGTCGCGCAGCTGGCACGGCAGGTTGGTGCACACGTTCAGCTTGTACTTGCCCGTCGGGCGCTGGTTGTACATGTTGTAGAAGGTCGTCACCTCGTGCACGGCGATGGGCGCCATGCCGAGGTAGGCCGCGACTTCCAGCTCGGCTTCCTTGCTGACGAAGCCCTGCTCCTGCTGGACGATCGCCAGCAGCGCCATCACGGCCGACTGCTTCTGGTCGGGCGGGTACTTGGCCACTTCGCGGTCGAACCGCGTGCGGGTGCTATCAGAAATCATCGATCGATCTCTCCGAACACGATGTCCATGGTGCCGATGATGGCCACGGCATCGGCGATCATGTGGCCGCGGCCCATCTCGTCGAGGGCGGCCAGGTGCGGGAAGCCGGGGGCGCGGATCTTCAGCCGGTACGGCTTGTTGGCGCCGTCGCTCACGATGTAGATGCCGAACTCGCCCTTCGGGTGTTCCACCGCGGCGTAGCTTTCGCCTTCCGGCACGCGCATGCCTTCCGAGAACAGCTTGAAGTGGTGGATCAGCTCCTCCATGTTCGTCTTCATGCTCTCGCGGTCGGGCGGCGCCACCTTGTGGTTGTCGGTGATCACCGGGCCGGGGTTCACGCGCAGCCAGTCCACGCACTGCTTGATGATGCGGTTGGACTCGCGCATCTCCTGCACGCGGCACAGGTAGCGGTCGTAGCAGTCGCCGGTGCGGCCGATCGGGATGTCGAAGTCCATCCGGTCATACACCTCGTAGGGCTGCGTCTTGCGCAGGTCCCACAGGATGCCGGAGCCGCGCAGCATGGGGCCGGTGAAGCCCAGGTTCAGCGCGCGCTCGGGCGTGACCACGCCGATGCCGACGGTACGCTGCTTCCAGATGCGGTTGTCGGTGAGCAGCGTCTCGTATTCGTCCACGTAATGCGGGAAGCGCTGCGTGAAGGCTTCGATGAAGTCCAGCAGGGTTCCGCTGCGGCCTTCGTTGAGCGCGTCCACCGAGCGCTGGTTGCGCACCTTGCTGGCCTTGTACTGCGGCATCGAATCCGGCAGGTCGCGGTACACGCCGCCCGGGCGGAAGTAGGCCGCGTGCATGCGCGCGCCCGACACCGCCTCGTACATGTCGAACAGGTCTTCCCGCTCGCGGAAGCAGTAGATCAGCATGTTCATCGCGCCGCAGTCCAGCCCGTGCGCGCCGAGCCAC
>JAJTCN010000081.1 GCA_021323335.1 Ramlibacter sp. | reverse complement strand
GCTCATGTTGTTGCGGGCGTAGCCGTAGGCCAGCTCGAACATCGAGTAGTTCAGGCTGTGGAAGCCGGCCAGCGTGATGAACTGGAACTTGTAGCCCATGGCGCCCAGCTCCTTCTGGAACTTGGCGATGGTGGCGTCGTCCAGGTTCTTGCGCCAGTTGAACGACGGCGAGCAGTTGTAGGCCAGCAGCTTGCCCGGGAACTTCGCATGGATCGCGTCGGCGAAGTCCTTGGCGAACTTCAGGTCCGGCGTGCCGGTTTCGCACCAGATCAGGTCGGCGTACTCGGCATAGGCCAGGCCGCGGCTGACCGCCTGGTCGAAGCCCTTGTTGGTGCGGTAGAAGCCTTCCACCGTGCGCTCGCCGGTGCAGAACGGCTGGTCGATCGGGTCGACGTCGCTGGTCACCAGGTCGGCCGCTTCCGCATCGGTGCGGGCCAGCAGGATGGTGGGCGTGCCCATCACGTCCGCCGCCAGCCGGGCGGCGATGAGCTTGGCCACCGCTTCGCGCGTCGGCACCAGCACCTTGCCGCCCATGTGGCCGCACTTCTTGACGGAGGCCAGCTGGTCCTCGAAGTGGACGCCGGCGGCGCCCGCCTCGATCATGGCCTTCATCAGCTCGAAGGCATTCAGCACGCCGCCGAAGCCGGCTTCGGCGTCCGCCACGATCGGCGCGAAGTAGTCGACGTAGCCCTCGTCGCCGGGCTGCTTGCCTTCGCTCCACTGGATCTGGTCGGCGCGCTGGAAGGTCGCGTTGATCTTCTTCACGCACTTCGGCACCGAGTCCACCGAGTACAGCGACTGGTCGGGGTACATCTCGCCGTTGCTGTTGGCGTCGCCGGCGACCTGCCAGCCGGAGAGGTAGATGCCCTTCAGGCCGGCCTTGACCTGCTGCATGGCCTGGTTGCCGGTCAGCGCGCCCAGCGTGTTGACGAAGGGTTCGGTGTTGATCAGCGTCCAGAGCTTCTCGGCGCCGCGCTTGGCCAGCGTGTGCTCGATGGCGAGCGAGCCGCGCAGCTTCACCACGTCGGCGGCGCTGTAGCCGCGCTTGATGCCCTTCCAGCGCGGGTTCTCCGCCCAGTCCTTTTCCAGCTGGGCGATCTGCTGTTCGCGCGTGAGGTGGGTCCAGTTGCTCATGTTCACTCCTAGGTCGATGGTCGAAAAACCGGTCGCGGTGAAGGTGCCGCGCTGGACTGAACTTTAAGTCTTGTAGAAGACTTTGTGTGGCTCTTATGTCTTATAGAAGACTAAATTTAATGTCCTGCAAAATCAACGGCTTGCACTCGACATTTCACTATGCGGAAGCTCGTTTCTTGTATTGAGAAATTTTGCGGCACCGCACAATCCCAATATTCCACGATGCGAAACGAAAATCACGCAGGATGAAAAAGGATCCAGTCGCCGTGGCCGATGACGCTCTTGCCGCGAACGCGCTGCGGGTTGACTTCGTACAGCAGGCATTCCACCGGGGCGCCATCGACCGTGACCTGCACTTCGCGCTTGAAGTACTCGCTGTCCGCGCTCTCCGCGATCTGCTCGATGCCATCGAGCAGCGCCTCCAGCGCCGGCGTGATGCGGTACACCTCGCCGACCACCGTCACCGCCTCCTCTCCCCCCAGCGTGAGGCCCGGGTACCAGTCGATGTGGTACAGGACACCGCGCACTTCGCCCATGCCGACGTACTCCGGCGCCGGCACCAGCCGGTTGATGTCGTTGCGGCCGCCCCGGCGCAGCGTGCCGTAGACGAAGACATGGCGGACGGGGGCTTCAGGCATGATGCGGCGGCTTTTTGCCTCCATGATGCGGCGGCTTCTTGAGCCGCCATTGTCGATGAGCTTCGTCCCCAGCCGCCCCGTCGCCTACGCCTGCCTCGCCCTGAGCATGTCGCTCGTGGGCAGCTACGTGGCCTTGTCCAAGCCGCTGGCCGCTGCCTTCCCCGTATTCCTGCTGGCCTGGCTGCGCTTCGGCATCGGCGGGCTCGCCATGGCGCACTGGCTGCGCAAGCCCGCGAACGAACCGCCGATGACGCCGCGCACGCGGCGCCTGCTGTTCCTCGAATCCTTCCTCGGCAACTTCCTGTTCTCCATCTGCATGCTGTTCGGCGTGAGCCTGACCAGCGCCGTCTCCGCGGGCGTGATCATGGCCGCCATCCCCGCCACCGTGGCGCTCCTCAGCTGGCTCTTCCTGCGCGAACGCATCGCCGGCCGCACGTGGGCCGCCATCGCGCTGGCCGCCACCGGCATCGGGCTGCTGGCGTTCGCGCAGCCGCAGCCGCAGCCGCGAAACGGCGCGGCTGCGGCGGCCGACCTGGCCTGGCTCGGCAACCTGCTGGTGTTCGGCGCGGTGCTGTGCGAGGCGGCCTATGCGGTCATCGGCAAGGCCCTGACGGGCGCGCTGGGGCCCAAGCGCATCACCTCGCTGATCAACCTCTGGGGCTTCGCGCTCGTCACGCCCTTCGGCCTGTATGCGGCGCGCGGTTTCGACTTCGCCGCGGTCGCCCCGTCCTCCTGGCTGCTGCTGGTGTTCTACGCGCTGGCGGCGAGCATCTGGACCGTGTGGCTTTGGATGACGGGGCTGAAGGTGGTGCCGGCATCGCAGGCCGGTGTGTTCACCGCGATGCTGCCCGTCTCCGCCGCGGCGGTGGGCGTGCTGGTGCTGGGCGAACAGCTCGGGTTGATGCAGGTTCTCGCCTTCGCCGCCGCGCTTGCGGGGGTGCTGCTCGCCACCGTGCGCGCGCCTTCACCAGCCTCCGCGTGAGCGCTCCCCAGGGGAGAAAAGTCGAGCGCTGACGCGATGTTGATCGCGTTTTCTCTCGCGATGCGCGAGCCCGCGCAGAGCCACGCGCGCGGCGATTCCGGCGCTTCCCAGAGGAGAAATGGACGCCGCGAACGACGCGCGAACCATTAGCATCCGCCTTGCCAGTGCGAGGGCAGTTTTCCACTGGTGGTACATCAACTTCTAGAAGGAAATCGAATCATGGCAACTGCGAAAAAATCGGCCGCGAAGAAGGCCCCCGCGAAGAAGGCTGCGCCGGCGAAGAAGGCGGCCGCGAAGAAGGCCCCGGCGAAGAAGGCCGCTGCGAAGAAGGCACCGGCGAAGAAGGCTGCACCGCACGGAAATCGTGTCGAAGCTGTGGGCCTACATCAAGAAGAACAAGCTGCAGGACCAGGCCAACAAGCGCATGGTCAATGCCGACGACAAGCTGCGCGTCCTGTTCGGCAAGGCGCAGGTCTCGATGTTCGAGATGGCCGGCCTGATCGGCAAGCACGTCAAGTAAGCAGCCGTCGGACTGAAGCCGATAGCTGAAGGGCCCCTCGGGGCCCTTTTTCATTGTCGGTCGGGGGTGCTGGGGTTCGGCTGCGCGCTCACCGCCAGCCTACGGGACACCGGGGCCGCCGCCGTGACGTGACGGCATTTCGTAGGCTGGTGGTAAGCGCGAAGCCGAACCCCAGCTTCGAAACTCACCCGCCCTTCTTCAACGCCGCATCCCGGATCCCGCTCAACGTGCCGCGCGTCGTGATGACCTCGGGGTCCAGCATCACCTCGATCAAGGTGCCCTTGCTGCTCGCCAGCGCGGCGGCCAGGGCCGGCTCGAACTCTTCGGTGCGGGTGATGCGCGTGCCTTCGTAGCCATACGCCCTGGCCAGGCCGACGAAATCGGGATTCGCCAGCTGGGTGCCGGCGCCCTCGACGCGCTTCGGGAAGTCGCGCTCCTGGTGCATGCGGATGGTGCCGAACATGCCGTTGTTCAGCAGCACGATGATCGACTTCGCGCCGCACTGCGCCGCCGTCGCCAGCTCCTGCCCGTTCATGAGGAAGTCGCCGTCGCCCGCCATCGTCAGGGCGATGCGGCCGGACACGATGTTGGCGGCGATGCCCGCCGGCACGCCGTAACCCATCGATCCGGCGGTCGGCGCCAGCTGCGTCTTGTGCCCCTTCACCAGCCCATGGTGCTTGAAGAAGCGGTGCGTCCAGGACGCGAAATTGCCGGCGCCGTTGGTGACCAGCGCGTCCTCCGGCAGCAGTTTCTGCAGCACCGCCACGATGGCCGGCATGTCGATCGAACCCGGCAGCTTCTGCGGCACCAGGTTGCCCAGGTAATCGGCGTTGGCGGACTCGGCCCAGCCCGCGCCCCACGGCACCTCGGGCGGGGCCGTCAGCACCTCCAGCGACCGCGCCGCGGCGTTCATCGTGGCGTTGATGGCCAGGTCCGCCTGGTAGACGCGGTTCAGCTCCTCGGCGCTGGCGTGGATATGCACCAGCTTCTGCTTCGCCTTCGGCGGCGTCAGCAAGGTGTAGCCGCCCGTGGTCATCTCGCCCAGCCGCGGACCGATCGCCAGGATCAGGTCGCTCTCCTTCACCCGCGCGGCCAGCTTCGGGTTGATGCCGATGCCGACGTCGCCCGCGTACAGCGGATGGTGGTTGTCGAAGGTGTCCTGGAAGCGGAAGGCATTGCCCACCGGCAGCTTCCAGTTCTCGGCGAAGCGCTGCAGCGCCTGCGCCGACTGCGGCGTCCAGCCGCCGCCGCCGGCGATGACGAAAGGCTTCTTGGCGGCCAGCAGCATCTCGCGCAGCGTGCGCAGCGCGCCGGGGTCGCTCCAGGCTTCGACCGCCTCCACCCTGGGCATCGGCCGTGCGGACGTCGCCTGGACCAGCATGTCCTCGGGCAGCACCAGCACCACCGGGCCGGGCCGGCCGTTCATGGCGGTGGCGAAGGCGCGCGCCACGTACTCCGGGATGCGCCCGGGATCGTCGATGCGCTCCACCCGCTTGGCCATGCCCTTGGTGCTGGGGCCGAAGAAGCTGCCGTAGTCGACTTCCTGGAAGGCCTCGCGGTCGCGCTGGTCGCTGGCCACGTCGCCGACGAACAGCACCATCGGCGTGGAATCCTGGAACGCCGTGTGCACCCCGATCGACGCGTTGGTGGCGCCGGGGCCGCGCGTGACGAAGCACACGCCGGGCCGGTTGGTCATCTTGCCCACCGCTTCCGCCATGAACGCGGCGCCGCCCTCCTGCCGGTTGATGACGAAACGGATCTGCTCGCGGTACTTGTGGAAGCCGTCGAGCACCGCGAGGTAGCTCTCGCCCGGCACGCCGAAGGCGTGCGTCACGCCCTGGGCCACGAGGCATTCGACGATCAGGTGGCCGGCGAGTTGCGTATCCTGCGACATGTGCTTGACTTGATTAACTGTTTGGTGAATTATCGGCCATGGCCAAAGACCAGAGCGGTGGCGGTGAAGAGCGGCTGCGCGATGCGGACCGCTCGCAGAGCACCATCCTAGCAGCGGCTCGCGACGAATTCGCCGAGTACGGGCTGGGGGGCGCGCGCGTCGACCGCATCGCCGAACGCGCGGGCCTGAACAAGCGGCTGATCTACTACTACTTCGCCGACAAGGAGCAGCTGTTCCAGGCGGTGCTGGAGCAGGCCTATCGCGACATCCGCACCGAGGAGGCGAACCTGCACCTGGCGGAGCTCGACCCCGCGACCGCGGTGCGGCGGCTCGTCGAATTCACCTGGGACTACTTCATCGCGCACCCGGAGTTCCTCACCCTGCTGAACAGCGCCAACCTGCACAAGGCGCGGCACCTCACCGAGTCGGACCGGGCCCGCCAGCTGAACTCCCCGCTGATCGAGTCGCTCGCCGTCGTGCTCGAGCGCGGCCGACGCGAGGGCATCTTCCGCGGCGGCGTCGATCCCGTGCAGCTCTACGTCTCCATCGCCGGCCTGGCCTATTTCTACCTGTCCAACAGCCACACCCTGTCGGCGATCTTCGGCCGCGACCTGCTGTCCCCCAAAGCCCGCAGCGAGCGCCTGTCGCACATGACGGACGTGATCCTGGGCTACCTCTTCGTGCCCGAATAGCCAACCGCCCGCAGGGCTTGCCACGGCCAAGCCGCGCCCTATAATTCACCAGTCAGTGAATTGACGCCATCCACCAAGGAGCAGAGACAAGCCATGACGTTCACCCGCCGCACCCTCGTCGCCACCCTCGCCGCCTTCGCGGCGGCCGCCCCGTTCGCCGTCGCGGCGCAGGCCGGCTACCCGAACAAGCCCATCAAGGTGATCGTGCCCTTCCCGGCCGGCAGCACCACGGACATCATCGCCCGCGCCATCGCCGACAAGATGGGCCAGAGCATGGGCCAGACGCTGGTGGTGGAGAACCGCGCCGGCGCCAGCGGCACCATCGGCCAGGCGGCGGTGGCCACGGCCGCGCCGGACGGCTACACGATCATGGTCCATTCCTCGTCGCACACCGTCAGCCCGCACACCTTCGCCAAGCTGCCGTTCGACACGCTGGCGGACTTCGTCCCCGTCACGCCGATCTCCTCCACGCCCAATGTGCTGGTGATCTCGCCCTCCAAGAACATCAAGACCCTGCAGGAACTGCTGGCCTATGGCCGCGCCAACCCGGGCAAGCTGAACTTCGCTTCCGCCGGCCAGGGCAGCGCCACCCACCTGAACGCCGAGAAGTTCAAGCTGGCCGCGAAGATCGACGCGCAGAACATCCCCTTCAAGGGCTCGGCCGAAGCCGTGACGGAGGTGATGGCCGGACGCGTCGGCTGGCCGTCGGCTCGCCGCGCCGCGCCGCCGCCCTGCCCCAGGTGCCGACCACCGCCGAAGCGGGCGTGCCCGGCTCCGAGTTCAACTTCTGGATCGGAATGTTCGCGCCCAAGGGCACGCCGCCCGCCATCGTCAACCGCCTGCAGGACGAGGTGGTGAAGGCCCTGGCCACGCCGGAGGTGAAGGAACGCTTCCTGACCCTGGGCGCCGACGCCTGGACGCTGGAGCCGGCGCAGTTCGACGCCTACGTCCGCGACGAGATCAAGAGCAACGCCGCACTGGTGAAGGCCGCCGGCCTGCAAGTGCAGAACTGACCGCACAGGAAGACAGGAACACTCCCATGCCCACCCAGAGACTCGGAATCATCATGCACGGCGTCACCGGACGCATGGGCATGAACCAGCACCTGATCCGCTCCATCGTGGCGATCCGCAACCAGGGCGGCGTCACGCTCTCCAATGGCGACAAGGTCATGCCGGACCCGATCCTGGTCGGCCGCAACGCCGAGAAGATCGAGGCCCTGGCCAAGGCGCACGGCATCGCCCGCTGGGGCACGGACCTCGACGCCGCGCTGGCCAACCCGGACGACACCGTCTTCTTCGACGCCGGCACCACCCAGATGCGGCCCAAGCTGCTGGCCAAGGCGCTGCGCGCGCGCAAGCACGTGTACTGCGAAAAGCCCATCGCCACCACGCTGGGCGAAGCGGTCGAGATCGCCAAGATCGCGGAGAAGTCCGGCCTGAAGCACGGCGCGGTGCAGGACAAGCTGTTCCTGCCCGGGCTGCGCAAGCTGGACATGCTGCGGCGCGCCGGCTTCTTCGGCCGCATGCTGTCGCTGCGGCTGGAGTTCGGCTACTGGGTGTTCGAGGGCGACCTGCAGCCGATCCAGCGCCCCAGCTGGAACTACCGCGCCGAGGACGGCGGCGGGATGATCCTGGACATGATGTGCCACTGGCGCTACGTGCTGGACAACCTGTTCGGCGAGGTCAAGTCCATCAGCTGCCTGGGCGCCACCCACATCCCGCAGCGCTGGGACGAAGAAGGCAAGCCCTACCAGGCGACCGCCGACGACGCCGCGTACGCGATCGCGGAGCTGGTGGGCCACAACGGCGAGCCGGTGATCGCGCAGCTGAACATGTCGTGGGCCACCCGCGTGAACCGGGAAGACCTGGTCACCTTCCACGTCGACGGCACCCATGGCTCGGCGGTGGCGACCCTGACCGAATGCAAGGCGCAGAGCCGCGTGAACACGCCGCGTCCCGTGTGGAACCCGGACGTGAAGAACACCATGAACTTCAGCGAGCAGTGGCAGGAAGTGCCGGACACGCAGGTGTACGACAACGGCTTCAAGATCCAGTGGGAAGCCTTCATCCGCCACGTGGTGGAAGACGCGCCCTACAAGTGGACGCTGCCGGAGGGCGCCAAGGGCGTGCAGCTGGTGGAGGCAGCGCTGCAAAGCTGGAAGGAACGCCGCTTCGTCGACGTGCCGCCGCTGAAGTTCTGAGGAGCACCGCATATGGCCCTGACCCTGACGCTGCCCAGCGCGCGCGGCGCGCTGGAAACCTACGCGCTGCGCGGCACTTCTCCGGTGAAGCCCGCCAGGGGCGTGAAGTTCAACCGCATCGCCTACTCGGCGGCCCACGTGGTGGCCGATCCGCTGGCGGCCGTCGACCCGTGGCTGCAGTGCGCGGTGGACTGGGACGCCACCATCGCCTACCGCCGCCACCTGTGGTCGCTTGGCCTGGGCGTCGCGGAAGCGATGGACACGGCGCAGCGCGGCATGGGCCTGGACTGGCCGACCTCGCTGGAGCTGATCCGCCGCTCGCTCGACGCGGCGCGCGACGTGCCCGGCGCGCTGGTCGCTTCGGGTTGCGGCACGGACCACCTCGCTCCCGAGAATGCGAAGACCGTCGACGACGTGATCCGCGCCTACGAGGAGCAGATGGCCGCCATCGAGAAGCTCGGCGGGAAGCTGATCGTGATGGCCAGCCGCGCCCTGGCGAAGGTGGCGAAGGGACCGGCCGACTACGAGCGCGTGTACGACCGCATCCTGTCGCAGGCGAAGCAACCGGTCGTGCTGCACTGGCTCGGCGACATGTTCGATCCGGCGCTGGCGGGTTACTGGGGCACGAAGGACGTGGACGCCGCCATGGACACGGCGCTCGGCATCATCGCGGCGCACCCGTCCAAGGTGGACGGCATCAAGATCTCGCTGCTGGACAAGGACAAGGAGATCGCCATGCGCCGCCGCCTGCCTGCGGGGGTGCGCATGTACACCGGCGACGACTTCAACTATGCGGAGCTGATCGCCGGCGACGGCCACGGAAGCGAGCCGGTGCACGGCAAGAGCGATGCGCTGCTGGGGATCTTCGACGCCATCGCCCCTGCCGCGAGCGCGGCGCTGGGCGAACTGGCGCAGGGCAACATCGACCGGTTCCACGCCATCCTCGGCCCGACGGTGCCGCTGTCGCGCCACATCTTCGCGGCGCCCACCCGCTTCTACAAGACCGGCGTGGTGTTCATGGCCTGGCTGAACGGGCACCAGAAGCATTTCGCCATGGTGGGCGGGCAGCAGAGCACGCGCAGCCTGCCGCACTTCGCCGAGCTGTTCCGGCTGGCCGATGCGGCCAACCTGCTGGAGCAGCCGGATCTGGCGGTGCGCCGCATGCGCACGCTGCTGGCGCTGCACGGGGTGGAGTGACATGCGGGACTTCTCGCGGGACCACCGCTGGCTGTCGATCAACACGGCCACCATCCGCAAGAGCAGCGGGGCGGACCTGCCGCTGCCGCAAATCATCGAGGCCTGCGTGCGACGGGGCATCCGCGCCATCTCGCCGTGGCGCGACCAGGTGGCGGCGGCCGGCCTGCCGGAGATTTCGCGGCTGGTGCGCAGCCACGGCCTGGAGCTCTCGGGCTACTGCCGTGGCGGCATGTTCCCCGCCGCCGATGCCGCGGGCCTGAAGGCGGCGCGCGACGACAACCGACGCGCAGTGGACGAAGCCGCCGAACTGAACGCGAAGTGCCTGGTGCTGGTGGTCGGGGCCCTGCCAGGCGCCCTGCAGGGCCGGGCCGCGCACAAGGACATCGCGCTGGCGCGCTCCCAGGTTCGCGACGGCATCGCCGACCTGCTGGACTACGCCCGGCAGGCGCGCATGCCGCTGGCCATCGAGCCGCTGCATCCGATGTACGCGGCGGACCGGGCGTGCATCAACACGATGGAGCAGGCGCTCGACGTCTGCGACGAGCTTGACCCGAAACGGACCGGGTCCATCGGGGTTGCCGTCGACGTGTACCACGTCTGGTGGGACCCGAAGCTGCAGCAGCAGATCGCGCGGGCCGGCAAGGACCGCCTGCTGGCCTTCCACGTCTGCGACTGGCTGACGCCGACCACCGACCTGCTGAACGACCGCGGGATGATGGGCGACGGCGTCATCGACATCCCGCGCATCCGCGGCTGGGTCGAGGCCCAAGGCTTCGAAGGCTACAGCGAGGTGGAGATCTTCTCCACCGGCAACTGGTGGCAGCGGCCGCACGACGAGGTGCTGGACACCTGCATCGCGCGGCACAAGACCGCCGTCTGACGGGACGGCGGGGTCGCTTCGCGAACCCGCCCTACGCCGGGCCCGGTAGGGCGGGTTCGCGCTAGCGACCCCGCCATCCTGGCAATCACTGCACCGGCTGCAGCGGGCGTGCTCCCGCGGCGGCGGGCGTCGGCTTGTTGCCGATGGCGCCGGTCACGGCTTCGATCTCGCCGGAGAGCTGGCCGCCCTCCTCGATCACCACCTTGCCGTAGCGCACCTTGCCCGTCACCTTGCCGGTGGAGTAGATCATCAGCTTCTGGCGCACGGTGAGGTTGCCTTCGAACAGGCCGCGGATCTCGGCGACGTCGATCTCGGCGGAGCCCTTGAAGGAGCCGCGCTCGGAGATCTGGATCACGCGCGAATCCATTGTCGCTTCCACCGAGCCTTCCACCACCAGCGTGTCGCAGTCCGTGATCTCCACGCCCTTGAGCTTGATGTTCGGGCCGACGGTCAGCTTGCTCTCGCCTTCCTTCACGCCCGTCGTCGCGGCGGGGACCGTGGCGGCGGCGGCGGCATTGGCCTGCGCGTTCGCCTGCGCCGCGGCGTTGGGGCTCACGCCGCCACGGGGATACGCCTCTTCGCGCTTTGCACCGTTGTTGTTGAAGAAGGGGGATTGCAATGCCATGGAGCGAGCCTCTGAGTGTGGAAGTGAAGAGCTGCCGATGCTACGCAGCCCCCCTATTACAAGTACACCGCTTGACGCAAGAAGGGTAACGAATGGCGTTGCACGCAGCCGACGCGCAGCCGCACTATCGCCGCCGCGCATGCACATGGTTGTTGCGCATGGCAGGTGGAGCTTGCA
This sequence comes from Ramlibacter sp., assembly GCA_021323335.1. GTDB lineage: Bacteria > Pseudomonadota > Gammaproteobacteria > Burkholderiales > Burkholderiaceae_C > Ramlibacter. Next base: position 30,290 of record JAJTCN010000081.1, on the reverse strand, counting down.
CCATGGACGCAGGACGGAGGGTTCCCGATGAAGCACCTGCTGCGATCGCTGTGCGCCTGGGGCGCGATGCTGGCCGTCACCACCGGCGCGCCGGCCGCCGACCAGGAGCCCGAGCGCTTCGATGTCAGCGCGCAGAACCTGCTGGTGGTGCTGCGCGAATCGCCCGGCGCGAACAAGCAGGACGAAGCGCTCAAGCCCTTCGGCAAGATCAAGGCGCAGCTCTCCGACGGCCGTGAGATCGAATTCGAGGCCAGCTGGTTCCAGTACCTGGGCGACATGCACCTGCGCCTGGTGTTCGACGGCGAGCGCCGCGTGCAGAGCGCGTCACCCGAGGACCTGGAGAAGCTGCGCCTTTCGCCGGAGCAGGCGCTGGCCCGCGCCGTCGACAACCTGCGGCGCCGCTACGGGCAACCGGTCGCGGCGCCCTGGTCCGGCGGCCTGATGCAGGTGCAGGGCAATTCGCCGGACCTGGACAGCAGCTACTTTCTGGACCGCGCGTTCTGGCTGGACCAGCTGCGGCATTCCCCCGCGGGCCTCGTCGCGGCGGTGCCGGGGCGCGGCGGGCTGGTGTTCGCCAAGGCGGACGACTCGGCGGCGATCGCCTCGCTGCGCTTCAGCGCGGCCGCCCTGTTCGTCAGCAACGACCGCACCCGCATCTCCTCCGGCCTGTACCTGTTCAAGGACGGCCGCTGGAGCGTCTTCCAGCCGCCGCAGCCGGTCATCGATTAGGGCGCCCGCAGGCGCCCTGCCACCCGAAAACCGCCGCCTGCCTCGGGCGTCAGCACCACCATCTCCGCCGTCGCCGGCGACACGCCGGTGAGCGCCAGCGTGGTGGAGCCATGCGTCACGAGGAACAGGTTGCCGCCCTGCACCGGCCGCACCAGCTTGCGCAACTCCGCGACCTGCTGCGCTTCGCGCTCGGGCCGGCCGAACAGGTTGCCCAGCGCGGGTTGCGGCTGCGCGGCCCGGCCGAACACGAGTTGCGCGGTCTCCAGGCAGCGGCACCACGGACTGGAGAGCACGCCCGCCACGGGCACCCGGCGCGCGCGCAGCGCCTCGCCGAGACGGCGGGCCTCGCCACGACCTTCCTCGCCCAGGTTGCGCTGCGTGCGGCACTCGGCCAGCTGGAAGCCCGGCGGGTCGCCGACGCCGGGGTCGGTCAGGGCGTGCCGCACCAGCACCACCTGGCCGCCCTTCTGCAGCAGTGCCCACAGGGCGTCGTCGGCTTGCGCCAGCGTCGCCGCGGTCGACAGCAGGCCGGCCAGCAGCCAACGCCACATCCTCGCTCGGGTCATGCACACCTCCGTTGCCGGCCATCCTAAGCGCTGGAACGCGTGCTAGGCTGGCCGCATGAAGCGCCGCACCTTGCTGCAGTGGTCTTCCCTCGCCGCCGCCGGCCAGGCGGGGGCCCAGCCTTCGCTGCTCGCGCGCGCGATCCCTGCCAGCGGCGAAGCCATTCCGCGCGTGGGCCTGGGCACCTGGATCACCTTCAACGTGGGGCAGGATCCGCCGGCGCGCGCGCAATGCGCGCAGGTAGTGCGCGCCTTCCTGGAGGGCGGCGGCCGCGTCATCGACTCCTCGCCCATGTACGGCTCCTCCCAGGGCGTGGTGGGCGATGCGCTGGCCGCGCTGAAGGCGCAGGAGCGGGCGTTCAGCGCGGACAAGGTCTGGACCGGCGGCGACGGCCCCGCGCAGGTCGAAGCCTCGCGCCGGCTCTGGCAGGTGCCCCGCTTCGACCTGCTGCAGGTCCACAACCTGCTCGCCTGGGAAAAGCAGTTGCCGCTGCTGCAGCGGATGAAGGCCGAGGGCAAGCTGCGCTACGTGGGCATCACCACCTCCGAGGGCCGCCGCCACCGCGAGTTCGAGGAGGTCATGCGCACGCAGCGGCTGGACTTCGTGCAGTTCACGTACAACCCGGTGGATCGCGAAGCGGAGCAGCGCCTGCTGCCGCTGGCCGCGGAGCGCGGCATCGCCGTGCTGGTGAACCGACCGTTCCAGGAGGGCGCATTGCTGCGCAAGCTGCAGAGGCATCCGCTGCCCGCGTTCGCGGCGGACATCGACTGCGTGAACTGGGCCCAGGTCGTCCTCAAGTTCATCGTCAGCCATCCCGCCGTCACCTGCGCCATCCCGGCGACGCGCCGCGTCGACCACGTCCGCGAGAACCTCGCCGCGGCGCGCGGCCGGATGCCGGACGAGGCGATGCGACAGCGCATCGCCGCCCACATCGCCGGCCTATGACGGAGTGGTGGAGCTACGGGCTGTCCGACTTCCTGATGTTCTCGCCGCAGTCGTACTGGCGGCTGGTGGCGCGGCACAACGAGGCCGGCTGGCCGGCGCAGGTGCTCGGGCAGGCGGCCGTGCTGGCGCTGCCGCTGCTAATGGCGCGCAAGGGAGTGGGAAGCCGCCGGGCCGCCCTGCTCCTGCTCGCGCTGGCCTGGGCCGCCGTCGGCTGGTCCTTCCACGCGCGGCTCTACGCGGAGATCTTCCTGGCCGCGCCGTGGCTGGCCGCGGCGTGCGCGGCGCAGTCGCTCATCCTGTTGCTGGCGGCGCTGCGAACTTGGCAGGGCGAAACGAAGGGTGCCTGGCGTGCCACCGGCCTGGCGCTGCTGGCGGCGGCGGCACTGTACCCGTTGCTGGCGCCGCTGACGGGACATCCGATGCGCGAAGCAGAGGTGTTCGGGTGGATGCCCGACCCCACCGCGCTCGCGACGGTCGGGGCGCTGTGCCTGCTGCCGATGCACCTCGGCGTGCGCCTGGCCCTCGGCGCGCTGCCAGCGCTGTCGCTGGCGCTCGGCATGGCGACGCGCTGGCTCCTGGCTTAGGAGCCTGGGCGGCAGAGAAACGGGCCCGCGTTGGGTCTGCAAGGGGGTGGAGGCAAGGCGCGGAATTGGGTCAAGCCTGGACGGCTTGACCCGATTCCGCAACGCCGCATACGCCCCCTTGCAGGCCCAACCCTTCGGGCCGGTGCTTGGAATCGCGCCATGCGTCGTTACAGCCTCCTTGAGTGGCTCACCACACGGCGTCGGCTGCGCCTAGCCTGGCACGATTCCAAGCACCGGCGCGGGCCCGTTTCTCTGCCGCCCAGGCTCCTTAGAAGCTCACGCTGTAGCGCCACCCCTTGAAGCGCAGCACGGCGGAGTTGGTGCGGATCTGCTCCAGCACCAGGCCCGGCGCCAGCTCCGCGCCTTCGGAGCGGACTTGCCCGGCGACGATGAGCATGCGCTGGGCTGCATTCTCCGAATACACCCCGCCGGCGATCACCAGCTTGGGCAGTTCGCGCTGCAGGTCGGCCGGCAGCTCGGAGACCGCGACGATGCGCGCCGGGGGCGTGGAGGAGCCGGCTGGTGCCGTGGCGGACGGCGCGGTGGAGGGCCCTGTCGTCGGCGCGGTGGAAGGCGCGGTCGCCGGGGCGGCCCTTGGCGCCATGGTCGGTGGCGCGGCGGCCGGCGCGGCGGGAGCGACGGCGGGCGGCGGCGCGGCGCCAGGAGCAGACGTGACGCCAGGAGCCGGTGGGGCCCGCTCCAGCCTCGCGACGGTCACCGAGTCCTTCACCACCATCCGCTCTCCCGCTGCGACCACGGGGCGCGGGGCCGGCCGTTGCACGGCAGGCGCGGGCATCGGCGGCGGCGGCGGCAGCACCGCGGTGGCCACGGGAACGACGGCAGGAACACTGGCCTGCGCCACGGCCGGCAGGGGCTGGACGCGTTCGACCGGCGCGGCAACGCGAGGGGGCTCGCGGTAGGCCAGCAGGTAGGCGGCGACGGCCGCGGCGACCAGGGCCAGGCCGGCCAGCGCCCATGGAGCGCGCGAGCGCTGCGCATCGCGCGGCAGCACGGCAGCGGGCTGCGCGTGGATGCCGCGCGCCGGATCGCGCTCCCGTTCGGCGTCGGCGCGCCGCAAGGCATCGAGGATGTACGACATGCGGTTGCTAGGGTTCCGTGCGCAGGCGCGGCTCGTCGACGCCGCTCGCGCGATTGAGTTGCATGAGGGTCAGCGGGCCGGGCAGGCCGTCGACCGGGAGGCCCTGCGCCCGCTGGAAGGAACGCACCTGGGCGCGCAGCGCGGGGTCGAGCACCGCCTCCCGCTTCGGGGGCTCGCCCCCTTGGGCAGCGGCCAGGCGGTGCGCCACCCAGTCCACCAGCGGGCCCTTCGCGCCGACGCGCGGCTGGTCGCGGTACCCGGTGGGCGCGCGCCACAGCGTGCCGAAATCGCCCTGCCAGCGCTGCGCCAGCGCGGCCAGCGTCACGGTCTGCTCGGTGCCGGCGGCGCGCAGCGTGGCGGTCTGGTCGGTCAGCGCCGAGAGGATCGCGTAGGACGGCTGGCCGGTGCCGGCGTCGAGGGTGACGATGCCGGGCCGCGCGAGCTGGCGGATCACCGACAGGTCGAGCGACCGGGTGAAGCACAGCACCTGCTCGCGCGCAAGGGCCTCGCAGGGCTCCCCGTCCGGCGCCGGCAGCTTCCAGGCTTGCGCCAGCTCGCGCCAGGCCTGCTGTTCGTCGCGCAGCAGCGTCGGCGGCGGGGTGGGGCGGGCTGCGACGGGTGCGGCAGGGGCCCCGGCGGGCACCGCGACGCGCAGCGGCTGTGCCACGGCGACGGCCTGCGAGGCTTTCGCCGGGGCCCGGTCGGCGACCGCGTCCACCCGCTCGACCCCACGCGTCGCCGCGAACAGCAGCCCCGCGCCGGCCAGCACGCCCACGGTTCCGGCGAGGGCCATGCGCGGCCACGCGGCCGGGGTGCCGGCTTGCCGGGGGAACACCTCCAGCACCGCCTGGTCGATGGTGGCGCGCGTCACCTGCGCCTGCCCGTTGCCGAAGGCGCCCAGCAGCGCGCGGTCGCACAGCAGGTTGATGCGGCGCGGCACCCCGCCGGTGGCGGCGTGCACGCGGGCCAGCGCGCGGCGGTCGAAGGGCAGCGGTCCCTGCAGGCCGCACACCTCCATGCGATGGCGCACGTACTGCGCCGTCTCGCCCTCGCCCAGCGCCTGCAGGTGGTAGCGCGCGATGACGCGCTGCGCCAGCTGCTCCAGCTCCGGGCGGGCCAGCATGGCGCGCAGTTCCGGCTGGCCGATCAGGATGATCTGCAGCAGCTTGCGCTCGTTCGTCTCCAGGTTGGTCAGCAGCCGCAGCTGCTCCAGCACCTCGGGCGCGAGGTTCTGCGCCTCGTCGATCACCAGCACGTTGTTGCGCCCGGCGGCATGCGAGCGCAGCAGGAAGGCGTTGAGCGGATCGAGGTAATCCTTCACCGTGGCCGGACGCTGCGCCGGCAGCTGCACCCCGATGCCGAACTCGTGGCACACGGTCTCCAGCAGCTCCAGGACGGTGAGCTTGGGATTGAAGATGTAGGCGAGGTCGACGTGGGCCGGCACCTGGTCCAGGAACGAGCGGCACACGGTGGTCTTGCCGGTGCCGATCTCGCCCGTCAGCAGCACGAAGCCGCCGCCGCCCTGCACCCCGTACAGCAGGTGCGCGAGGGCTTCCCGGTGCTGCTCGCTCATGAACAGCAGGCGCGGGTCCGGGGCGATGGAAAACGGCTCCTGCTTCAGCCCGAAATACGCGGCATACATGGAGGCAAGCATACAGGCCGGATGTAACCCGGCCCCGGAAGGGCTCACGACGGATGAGGTGGCCCCGTGCACCAGTTCGCGGCGGCCACCGGTTGTCCCTGCCTCATGGCCGCCGGGCGAGGGCCGGTCGGTACGGTGACGGACATAGGAGGACAATGGCGGCCACCCCCCAACAACAGCGCTCGCGCCGGTTGCCGTGTCCGCCACCCTGGACTTCGCACTCCCGCTCCTGATCGTGACGGCAGCCCTGGCCGTCGCCTTCGTGCTGTGGCGCCTGCGCGTGGCCTTCGCGCGGCGGCAGGCGCGCCGGCGCGCCGCCGGCTACCAGCTGATGGATTGCCTGAAGGCGTACACCGTGTGGATCGACTGGCACCGCGACGAGCCGTTGATGCATGCCAAGCCCGACGCCCTGACCGTGCCGCCGCCGCTGGCGCAGGCGGTGCGCATCAAGGAGGAGGACTTCCCCGAGCTGTCGCCGCTGATGCTCAAGCTGCTGCACACGCACCGCGAGTTGATGCAGTACCTGTGGGAACAGAACATCCTGCGCATGACGCATGCGGCGACGCTGGCCCCGCACTACGCCGATCCACGCTACCACCAGCTGCGCGACACCCAGGACGCCGCGCTGGACAGCCTGTTCCTGCGTTGCCGCCAGCTGATCGGCGACGACGAAACCGAGTGGAAGCGCACGCGCAGCGATTTCAGCTTCTCGGGCGACCTGAACGTGCCGTCGCGGCCGTCCAATTCGCCGTGAACCAGTGTCAGGCCGCCGGCAGGAAGCCTTCCACCGACAGGTAGCGCTCCCCCGTGTCGTAATTGAACCCGAGTACGGTGGCGCCGGCGGGGATGTCCTTGAGCTTTTGCGCGATGGCCGCCAGCGTGGCGCCGGAGGAGATGCCGACCAGGATGCCCTCCTCGCGCGCGGCCCGGCGGGCCATCTCGCGCGCCGGCTCGGCGTCGACCTGGATCACGCCATCGAGCAGCTCCGTGTCCATGATCTTCGGGATGAAGCCCGCGCCGATGCCCTGGATCGGGTGCGGCGACGGCTGCCCGCCGGACAGCACCGGCGACGCCACCGGCTCCACCGCGAACACCTTCAGCTTGCTCCATTCCTCCTTCAGCACGCGGGCGCATCCGGTGATGTGGCCGCCGGTGCCGACGCCCGTGATCAGGTAGTCCAGGCCCTGCGGGAAATCCTCCAGGATCTCCCGCGCCGTGGTGCGCTCGTGCACCTCCACGTTGGCCTGGTTCTCGAACTGCTGGGGGATCCACGCGCCGGCCGTCTGGGCCGCCAGTTCCTGCGCCCGGGCGATGCAGCCCTTCATGCCCTTCTCGCGCGGCGTCAGCTCGAAGCTCGCGCCATGTTGCCGGAGGTGGGTTCGATGATGGTGCCGCCGGGCTTGAGCCTGCCGCTGCGCTCCGCGTCCTCCACCATCGACAGCGCGATGCGGTCCTTGATCGAGCCGCCGGGATTGGAGCGCTCCGACTTCACCCACACCTGGTGGCTGTCGCCGAACAGCCGGTTGATGCGGATGTGCGGCGTGCGGCCGATGGTGTCGAGGATGCTGTTCGCTTTCATGGGGGATCTCCTTCGCCGGTGGGGCCGCCCATTCTGACGCACTAGCGCCAGGGCATGGCGTCGAGCACGCGCGCCCATTCGGCATCGCTGCGCGGCGCGCTCGGCGGCGCCACGGCGGGTGCGCAGAGCAGCCTGCTGCCATCCCAGCGGATGCTGCGGTCCGGCGTCAGCAGGATCCAGCGCAGGGACGGATCGCGCCGGGCGAGCCAGGCCGCCACCGTCTCCGCCACGAAATGCGACGGCTCGTACCACGCGACCGGGACCTTCTCGCCGTGCAGGTCCAGGGAGCGGAAGGCGAGCCGGGTCTTCATCTTCTGGATGTCGCGGCGCACGGCCTGCGCCATCTGCCGCAGGCGCGAGAGGTCGTGGTCCTCGGCGTCGTGCTTCAGCGCCGGCTCGTAGACCAGCCGCCACAGGGACCGGTACAACAGGTCGAAACGCCGCGGGTCGCGGTTCAGCACCACGAGCTCGCTCATGCGGATGAAGGACTGCGGGATGATCGCCCGGGCGGCGCGGTTGTGGATGCTGGCACGGCCGGGGTCCAGCGCTTCCTCGCCCACGGTCTGTGCCGGCGCGGCACTCCACTGCACGGTGTCGGGAGGCACCTGCCGGGCGAGCAGGCGCGTGGCTTCGCTGTGGAAACCGGCAATGTCGACCTGGTGGGACAACGGAACTTGCAAGGACTGCGGCGGTGGGACTGCGCCGCATTGTGGCGCCGTTCAGCGGACCACGGGGGCGGTCGAGGAACCTTTTACTCGCTCAACGGTCGCGTCGCCATCAGGCCGCGGCCAATGGAAGCTCCGCAAGCTCCGCGGCCAAGCCGTGCCACTGCTCATCATTCATGGCGCGCGCCTGCCCCGCCACCAACCCCGGCCCGCACAGCAGGTGCCGGCCGGTCCACAAGACGCAGCGGTCAGGGCTGGCCAGCAGCCAGGGGGGCGGGGCCCCGGAGCGGGACAGCCCATCGGCCACCAGTTCGGTCACGCGCTGGTGCGGTTCGCACCAGGCGACAGCGAGGGCCACGCCGTCGAGCGGCGCCAAGGTCCGCAGCGCCAGTCCCTTGCGCACCTTCAGCACGTCGCGCCGCACGGCCTGGGCCATGCTCTGTGCAAGCGCCATGTCGTCGTCGCGGGCGGCGCCGGCCAGCTCGGGCTCGTGCACCAGCCTCCACAGCAGGCGGTACATCAGTTCGAAACGACGGGCGTCCCGATGCAGCACCACCAGTTCGGTCAGGCGCACGAAGGAACGCGGCACGATGGAATGGAGGGCCGACGGGGGTTGGGGCACCACGATGCCCCTGCCGTGGAACTTGGACCCGAAGGCCAGGGAATCCTCGGAATGCCAGTCGATGTCGGCGGGCAGCACCTGGTGCGCCAGCAACGCGTTCGCACGCGCCCGGAAGTCTCCGGCGTCGATGGGGCTCGCGAGGTCGATGCGCATGGTCCATTCTGGGCGCGCCGGGCAAGCGCGACTGTAGGACCCCGCGCCGAGCGCGAGACTAGGCGAAAAGTCCCTTGTGCTGTTCGCGCAGCAGGTTCTTCTGCACCTTGCCCATGGTGTTGCGGGGCAGCTGGTCCACGACAAAGCATCGCTTCGGAATCTTGAAGTTCGCCAGCTGCGACTTCAATGACGCGATCAGCTGCTCCGGCTGCAGCTGCGCTCCGGGCTTGGCGATGACGACGGCGACGCCGACTTCGCCGAAATCGCCGTGCGGCACGCCCACCACGGCGCTTTCCGCCACGCCCGGCATGTCGTTGAGGTAGCCCTCGATCTCCGCCGGGTACACGTTGTAGCCGCCGCTGATGATCAGGTCCTTGCTGCGGCCCACGATGGTGACGTAGCCCCGTTCGTCGATCTTGCCGACGTCGCCGGTGCGGAACCAGCCGTCCGCCGTGAACTCCTCCTTCGTCTTCTCGGGCATGCGCCAGTAGCCCTTGAAGACGTTCGGCCCCTTGACCTCGATGGCGCCGATCTCGCCCGCGGGCAGGTCCCGGCCCTGGTCGTCCCGCACCCGCACGCCGACGCCCGGCAGCGGGAAGCCGACGGTGCCGCCGCGCCGCTCGCCGTCCTTCGCGTCGTACGGGTTGGAGGTCAGCATGACGGTCTCGCTCATGCCATAGCGCTCCAGGATGGTGTGGCCGGTGCGCTCCTGCCAGGCGTTGAAGGTTTCCAGCAGCAGCGGCGCCGAGCCGGAGACGAACAGGCGCATGTTGCGCGCGACCACCTTGTTCAGGCGCGACTCGGCCAGCATCCGCGTGTAGAGGGTGGGCACGCCCATGAACACGGTGGCATCCAGCATGCGCTCGATCACCTTCTTCGGGTCGAACTTGCCGAACCAGAGGATCTTGCTGCCATTGAGCAGCGCCCCGTGCAGCGCGACGAACAGGCCGTGCACGTGGAAGATGGGCAGCGCGTGGATCAGGACGTCGCCTTCGCGCCAGCCCCAGTACGTCTTGAGCACCTCCGCATTCGACAGCAGGTTGCCGTGCGTGAGCATGGCGCCCTTGCTGCGCCCGGTGGTGCCGCTGGTATACAGGATCGCCGCCAGGTCGTCGGCGCCGCGCATGACGGGCTCGTGCCGGTCGGAATGCTGCGCGGCACGCTCCAGCAGCGAGCCGTTGCGTTCCTCGCCCAGAGTGAAGACGTGGTGGGTGCCGGCCTGGAACGCGATCTTGCTGACCCAGCCGAAGTTCGCCGGGCTGCAGACGACCACCGCGGGTTCGGCGTTGCCGACGAAGTATTCGATCTCCGCCTTCTGGTAGGCGGTGTTGAGCGGCAGGAAGACGCAGCCGGCGCGCAGCGTCGCCAGGTACAGCATCATCGCCTCGACCGACTTCTCCACCTGCACGGCGATGCGGGCGCCCTCCTCCAGCCGCAGCGAGGCGAGCAGGTTGGCGATCATGGCCGTGCCGCGCTCGAGGTCGCTCCAGCTGTAGGCCAGGCCGGTGTCCGTCTCGACGGCGATGGCGCCCAGGTCGGCGGGGAAGGCGGCGCGCAGCGCCGCGAACAGGTTGCGGTTGTCCATCTTCGGAATCGGCCTCAGGGAAAGAGCGGGCGCCGCTTGTCGAGGAAGGCGGCAATGCCTTCGCGATGCTCGGCGCCGGTTGCGTAATCGTAGGCGCGCTGCGCCAGCCCGGCGGGCAGCTCGGCGTCCGCTGCGCGGCCGGCCAGCCGGCGCAGCATGCGCTTGTTCATGCGCGCGGCCTGCGGCGCCAGCTGCGCGATGCGGCCCGCGGTGGCCTCGCATTCGCCGGCCAGCTTGTCGTCGGGCACAACGCGCTGCAGGAAGCCGCGCGCCTTCATTTCCACGGCGTCCAGCACCGCCGCTTCCAGCAGCATCTCGCGCAACGTCGCCTCGCCGGCGGCGGCCGCCACCAGCTGCAGCTCGCGCGGCGCCATCGGGAAGCCCAGGCGCGCGATCGGCGCGCCGAAGCGCGCAGCCTCACCCGCGACGCGGATGTCGCAGCAGCTGGCGATCTCGACCCCCGCGCCCATGCAGGCGCCGCCGATCTGCGCCACGATGGGCACGTCGCAGGCCAGCATGGCGCCGAGGCCGCCCCACACCTCCTCCTCGTGGAAGTGGCGCAGCGACTCGGGCTGGAACCGGAAGGACGGGTATTCGGCGATGTCGCCGCCGGCGCAGAAGCCGCCGTCCTCGCCATCGATCACCACGCAGCGCAGCGCGCCGTCTTCCTGGATGTGCAGGAAGGCGTCGCGCAGTTGGCGCCACATGGCGCGGGACATGGCGCCGAGCTTGCCGGGATGCGAGAGCGTCACGCGCCCGATCGGCCCTCGCAAGGCCAGCCGCACCTGTCCCGTCATGGCAGCCTCAATCCGCCTTCACGTTGGAGGCCTTCACCACCGTGGCCCAGCGCTTGATCTCGCCGTCGATGAAACTGCCGAAAGCCTGCTGCGACAGGTTGGGGAAGTCCGCGCCCTGCGCGGCCCAGACAGCCTTCAGGCGCTCGGACTGCACGGCCTTGCGCACCTCTTCGGCCATGCGCTGCTGCACGTCCGCGGGCGTGCCCTTGGGGGCCCAGATGCCGTACCAGGTGGTCACGGTGTAGTCGGGCAGGCCCATCTCCGCGGCGGAGGGCACGTCCGGCAGGGCCGGGTTGCGGGTGCTCCCCGACACCATCAGCGCCTTGATGCGGCCGCCCTTGATGTGGGCTGCCGAGGAACCGAGGCCGTCGAACATCAGGTCGGCGCTGCCGGTGATCAGGTCCTGCAGCGCCGGGCCGGCGCCGCGGTAGGGGATGTGGGTGATGAAGGTCTTCGTCTGCAGCTTGAACAGCTCGCCGGCCAGGTGGTGCGAGGTGCCGTTGCCGGCCGATGCGTAGTTGTACTTGCCCGGATTGGCCTTCACCATGGCGAGGAATTCGCGGAAGTCCTTCGCCGGGATGCGGGTCGGGTTGACCACGACCACCTGCGGCACCCGCGCCACCAGCGTGATCGGCACCAGGTCCTTCTGCAGGTCGTAGTCGAGCTTGGGGTAGATCGACGGGGCGATGGCGTGGTGGACGGCGCCCATGAAGAAGTTATAGCCGTCGGGGGCGGCGCGGGAGGCGATGGAGGCCCCCACGTTGCCGCCGGCGCCGGCCTTGTTGTCGATCACCAGCTGCTGCTTGGTCTGCTCGGCGAACTGCGCCGCCAGCGGGCGCGCGAAGGCGTCGGTGCCGCCACCCGCCGGGAAGGGCACGACGAGCTGCACCGGCTTGGCCGGCCAGGCCGACGATTGGGCGTGGACGAAGGGAGCGGCGGCGGCGGCTGCGCCGGCGGCGGCCACGCGCAGGACGTCGCGTCGGGTGGGTCGAATGGAATGCATCTCTTGTCTCCTTTGGTTTTCTGCGATTGCGGAAAAGGCGCTAACGGTACAGGTCCCCGATGGCTGCGGCCATGGGGATTTCTCCCTGCGACAGCATGGCCCGGTGCTTGTCCAGCCGCTTCGGATCGTACAGATAGTTCACCATGAGGCCGAAAGACTGCTTGATGCCCTTCGGCGAAGGATCGCCGGCCCAGTTCAGGCGTTCCACGCGCGCGCCGTTGCCCAGGTGGAAGCGCGCCACCGGGTCGAGCGGCTTGCCGTCCTGCAGCTCGCGGCCGAGATAGCGGGCTGCCCACGACAGCAGTTCCTGCCGCTCCGGCGATTTCGCGTCGAGCTCCAGCGGCTTCTCCCAGGCCGCCAGCTTTTCCGGGGGCGCGTGCCTGGCCAGCCATGCGCGGAAACCCGGAATCGGCGACAGGGTCGCGAAGGTCTTGAGCTTCGGGAATTCCGCCTTCAGCGTTTCGACGACGTGCTTGATCAGCGAGTCGCCGAAGCTCACGCCGCGCAGCCCGGCCTGCGTGTTGCTGATGGAATAGAAGATCGCGGTCGTCGCCTTGTCGATGTCCGCCACGGCCGCGGCCTCGTCCAGCAGCGGCGTGATGCAGTCGGACATGTGGTCGGTCAGCGCCACCTCGACGAAGATGAGCGGCTCGCCGTCCAGCCGGGGGTGGAAGAAGCCGTAGCAGCGGCGGTCGCTGTCCAGCCGGTTCTTCAGGTCGCTCCAGCTGCGGATGTCGTGCACCGCCTCGTACTTGATCAGCTTTTCCAGCAGCGAGGCCGGCGAGTCCCAGCTCAGCCGCCGCAGCTCGAGGAACGCCACGTCGAACCAGGTGGAGAACAGCGTCTCCAGTTCCGCGTCCAGCGGCAGCAGGCGCTTGTCGCCGCGCAGGTGCGGCAGCAGTTCCGCGCGCAGGTCCACCAGGAAGCGCATGCCGGCCGGGAAGGCGGCGAAGCGCTGCAGCAGCCGGGTGCGGGCGGACACCAGCGAGCGGCGCAGGCGGATCTCCGCGGCGCCCTCTTCCGGCGTGCCGTGCGCCGCTTCGTAGTGCTCGCGCGCCGACTGGATCTTCTTCGGGTCGGCGCCGAACTGCTCGCTCATCAGCAGCCAGGCGTCGCGGCGCTCTTCGGCCGAGGCGCCCGCGTACCACTCGGCGAAGGCGCGCGCGCGCCGGCCGCCCTCCACCTCGCTCACCCGCGTGTCGACGATGGCCTGCAGCTCCGCCAGCGTGCGGCGCAGCACGCGCGGCGACAGCGCCTCCGCGCCCTTGCGCCAGGTGGCCTCCAGGCGCTCGCGCGTGCTGCGGGTGGCGGCCTTGGCCGGGTGGGTGAGTTCGGTCATGCCAGCCTCGAACGTTGGGCGCGCGCCAGCTCGCGCAGGGCTTCGCGCTGGCGTTGCAGGTGGGTGCGCATCGCCGCTTCGGCGCCGTCGGCGTCGCGCGCCTTCAGCGCCGCGAACACGGCCAGGTGTTCCGACAGGCTCTGGTCCAGCCGGCCCGGCGCGTGCAGTTGCTGCAGGCGGGCCAGCCGCAGGATCTTGCGCAGGTCGGCGATGACGCTGGCGAGCCAGCGGTTGTCGGCCAGCCGGATGATCGCCTCGTGGATCGCGAAGTTGGCTTCGTAATACTCGTTGATGCGGCGCGCCTTGGCATGCTTCGCCAGCTTCTGGTGCAGCACCTCGAGCGTTTCGAGGTCGGCGTCCGACGCGTGCTGGGCCGCCTCGTAGGCACAACGGCCTTCCAGCAGGCCGATCACCGGGAAGATTTCGTCCAGGTCCTGTTCCGTCACCTCGTTGACGAAGCAGCCGCGCCGCGGCTCGTGGCGCACCAGGCCTTCCGCCGTGAGCACCTTGAGCGCCTCGCGCAGCGGCGTGCGGGAGATGCTCATCTCCTGGGCGAGCCGGACTTCGTCGAGGAAGGTGCCGGGCGGCAGCTCACCCGCGAAGATGCGCTCGCGCAGTTGCGCGGCCACTTCGTCGTGCAGGGAGCTCTGGACCACTCGCATGGATGTTCGTGCTGCCGTAATTTCCTGTAATTACGTGTAATTATGCATGGGTGGGCGGCGAGGTGGTTGAATTTTTGAAAAAGGGAAAACCCGGACAGCCGGACGCAAAAGTCGCGAAGGTTGCGCAAAAGTCGCAAAAGGAGAAGCTAATCCGGATTGGAATTTCTTTCGCGACTTTTGCGTAGCTTTTGCGACTTTTGCGTCCGGTACCCGCTCCCGGCTCCTCTCAGCGAGCCGCAGTCTGGTTGGGGCGCGCGGGCGCGTTCCGGGTCTCCGCCCACACCCACAGCAGCACGCCGCCCAGGATCATCGGGATGCACAGCCACTGGCCCATGCTCATCTTGAAGGCCAGGATGCCCAGGTGCGCATCGGGTTCGCGGAAGTACTCCGCGGTGAAACGGGCCACGCCGTAGCCGATCAGGAACACCGCCGACACCTGCGCCTCCTTGCGCTGCCTGCGGGCATACCACCACAGCACGATGAAGAGCACGATGCCCTCCAGCAGCAGCTCGTAAAGCTGCGACGGATGGCGCGGGATGCTGGTGCCGCTTTGCGGGAAGACCATCGCCCACGGCAGGTCCGGGTCCGCCGCGCGGCCCCACAGCTCGCCGTTGATGAAGTTGCCCAGGCGCCCGGCCCCCAGCCCCAGGGGCACGCAGGGCGCGATGAAGTCCATCACCTGCCAGAAAGGCTTGCCGCGGCTGCGCGCGTACCAGACCTGCGACAGGATCACCCCGATCAGGCCGCCGTGGAAGCTCATCCCGCCCTGCCAGACGAAGAAGATCTCCAGCGGATTCTGCAGGTAGTACATCGGCTTGTAGAACAGGCAGTAGCCGAGGCGGCCGCCGACCACCACGCCCAGCACGCCGAGGAACAGCATGTCCTCGATGTCCTTGGAGCTCCAGCCGCCCGGGCCCTTCAGGGACCGGAACGGCTCGTGCCGCAGGCGCATGTGCGCGAGGGCCATGAAGAGGCCGAAGGCGAGCAGGTAGGTCAGGCCATACCAGTGGATGGCGATGGGGCCGAGCTGCAGCGCGACGGGATCGATCTTGGGGTGGATCAGCATGGGCGGCTATTGTGACCCACGCCCTTCAGGCGTGGGCGCGGACGCAGGCGATGAACCTGTCCAGGACCGGCGAAGCCCGCGACCAGACCAGGCTGGTCTCGCAACCGGGCACTTCCGCCGCCTGCCTGCCGCCGAGCTGGCGATAGGTGACGCCGCCGCGCTGGAACTGGCGAACGCTGTCCGGCACCCAGGCCAGCCCCAGGCCGGCGGCCACGAGGTTGACGATCGTCTGCATCTGGATCGCCTCCTGCGCGATCCGCGGCTCGTGACCCCCCGCGTGGTACATGCCCAGGATCGCGTCATGCAGCGACGGCACCACCCGGCGCGGGAACAGGACCAGTGGTTCGGCCAGCGCAGCGGCCAGCGACAGCCGCGGCGCGGTGGCAAGCGCGTGCGCCTCCGGCAGCGCCAGCACCAGCGGCTCGCGCGCCACGCGCAGGTGTGACAGCCCGGCCGGCGCGAAGTCCGGCGAATGCAGCATGCAGCCCGCATCGACGTCGCCGCGTTCCAGCGCCTGCAGCTGCACGTCGCCCGTCGCCTCCACCAGTTCCAGCTGCACCTGCGGATACTGGCCGCGAAAGGCGCGCACCCATTGCGGCAGCAGCGAGTAGCCGGCGGTGGACACGAAAGCGATGCGCAGCCGGCCGAGCGCGCCGTCGGCGGCCGCGCGGGCCTGGCCGGGCAGCGCCGCGGCGCGGGCCAGCAGCTCGCGGGCCTGCGGCACCAGCGCCTCGCCGGCGGCGGTGAGCTGCACGCTGCGCTTGGTGCGCTCGAACACGCGCACGCCGAGCAGCCGCTCCAGCTGGGCAATCGCCTGGGTCAGCGGCGGCTGCGTCATGTGCAGGCGGCGGGCCGCGCGGCCGAAGTGGAGTTCCTCGGCCACGGCCAGGAACTGGCGCCACAGCCGCAGTTCGACGAGGGGTTCGCTCATACGCCGCGCATATTACTGCGCAGCCAATCAAGGATTGGAAAGAATCACCGCCCCGGCGCATACTCCGGCCCTTCCCTCCCCGCCCACCGAGACCATGGACAAGAAGACCATCCCCATCCAGCCGCTGCGCAGCGCCCACATCACCGAAGGCAAGTCCCGCGCCCCCAATCGCTCCATGTACTACGGCATGGGCTACAAGGAAACGGACTTCGGCAAGCCGATGGTGGGCGTCGCCAACGGCCACAGCACCATCACGCCGTGCAACAGCGGCCTGCAGAAGCTGGCGGACGCCGCCGTCCAGGGCATCGAGGAGGCCGGCGGCAACGCGCAGATCTTCGGCACGCCGACCATTTCCGACGGGATGGCGATGGGCACCGAAGGCATGAAGTATTCGCTGGTCAGCCGCGAGGTGATTTCCGACTGCATCGAGACCTGCGTGCAGGGCCAGTGGATGGACGGCGTGCTGGTGGTCGGCGGCTGCGACAAGAACATGCCCGGCGGCATGATGGGCATGCTGCGCGCCAACGTGCCGTCGATCTACGTGTATGGCGGCACCATCCTGCCGGGCAAGTGGCGCGGCCAGGACCTGAACATCGTCAGCGTGTTCGAGGCCGTGGGCCAGAACGCGGCCGGCAAGATCAGCGACGCCGACCTGCGCGAGATCGAGCAGGCCGCGATTCCCGGCACCGGCTCCTGCGGCGGCATGTACACCGCCAACACCATGTCGTCCGCCTTCGAGGCGCTGGGCCTGTCGCTGCCCTACTCGTCGACCATGGCGAACCCGCACGACGAGAAGCAGAACTCGGCGAAGGAATCCGCCAAGGTCCTGATGGAGGCCATCCGCAAGGACATCAAGCCGCGCGACATCGTCACGCGCAAGGCGCTGGAAAACGCGGTGGCGGTGATCATGGCCACGGGCGGCTCCACCAACGCGGTGCTGCACTTCCTGGCCATCGCCCATGCGGCCGACGTCGAGTGGACCATCGACGACTTCGAGCGCATCCGCAAGCGCACGCCCGTCCTCTGCGACCTCAAGCCGTCCGGCAAGTACCTGGCGGTGGACCTGCACGAAGCGGGCGGCATCCCGCAGGTGATGAAGATCCTGCTGGAGGCCGGCCTGCTGCACGGCGACTGCATGACGATCACGGGCAAGACCATCGCCGAGACGCTGAAGGACATTCCTGCCCAGCCCAGGGCCGGGCAGGACGTGATCCGGCCGTTCGACCAGCCCATGTACAAGGAAGGGCACCTGGCCATCCTGAAGGGCAACCTGTCGCCCGAAGGCGCGGTCGCCAAGATCACCGGCCTGAAGAACCCGGTGATGACCGGCCCCGCCCGCGTGTTCGACGACGAGCAGTCGGCGCTGCAGGCCATCCTGGCCGGCAAGATCAAGGCCGGCGACGTGATGGTGCTGCGTTACCTCGGGCCCAAGGGCGGCCCGGGCATGCCCGAGATGCTGGCGCCGACCGGCGCGCTGATCGGCGCCGGGCTGGGCGAGAGCGTCGGCCTGATCACCGACGGCCGCTTCTCCGGCGGCACCTGGGGCATGGTGGTGGGCCACGTGGCGCCGGAAGCGGCTGCCGGCGGCACGATCGCCTTCGTGCACGAGGGCGACTCGATCACGATCGACTCCCACCAGCTCAAGCTGCAACTGAACGTGGACGACGCCGAGATCGCGAAGCGCCGCGCGAAGTGGACGGCGCCGCAACCGCGCTACACCCGCGGCGTGCAGGCGAAGTTCGCTTTCAACGCCAGCAGCGCGAGCAAGGGAGCGGTGCTGGACCTTTATTGAACTCGGGGTCCGCTTCGCGTAACCCGGCCTGCGGGGTGCGGTAGGCCGGGTTCGGCGCAAGCCGACCCCGGCGTTCACTCGAATGTCGTCCGCGTCCTACGATGCGGTCTCGCTGCGCTGCCTAGCATGGGGTTTTCTGCAGGGAGAACCTCATGGACACCCAATCCGTGTGGCGGGACACCGCGGCGGCCAGCGGCTACGCGATGCTCGACGGCAACATCGGCGCCGACGTCCTGATCATCGGCGGCGGCATCACCGGCGTGACGCTGGCGAACCTGCTCGCCGAGCAGAAGACCGCGAACAAGCCGAAGGTGGTGCTGCTCGAGGCGGATGAGATCGGCTCCGGCACCACCGGCCATTCCACGGGCAACCTGTACGAGACGGTGTCCGGCGGCATGCGGGAGATCGTGTCGCGCTGGGGCGGGGACGTGGCTCGCCAGGTCGCCAACGAACGCCGCGCCGCCGTCGCCTTCATCGAGGAGCGCTGCAGCCACCTGCCCGACGTCGGCTTTCGCCGCTGCTCCCTGGTGCAGTGGGCGGACCAGGCGCATGCGAACGACATGCAAGAGGAGTTCGACGCGCTCAGGGCCGCCGGCTGCGCGGTGGAACGCACGACGTCGGTGCCCTCGCCCCTGCCTCCGGCCGAAGGCGACGTGCTGGTGCTGCCCGGGCAGGCGCAGTTCCAGCCCCAGGACTATGTCGCGGCGCTGGCGCGGCGTGCGGCCGAAGCCGGCGCGTCGATCCACGAGCATTCGCGCGTGCTGGAGCTGGACACCCGTGCGAAGCGGGCGGTGACGGCGTCCGGCTCCGTGACGGCGAAGGAAATCATCGTGGCGACGCACTCGCCCAAGGGGGTGCACCTGGTGCACACCGAAATGCCGGTGCACCGCGAATACGGCATCGCCATGGAGTGGGACGCCGGCACGCCGCCCGGGCCCGGCACTTTCTGGTGGAAGGCCGCCGAGCAACTTTCCATCCGCACGACGCAATCCGGCGGCAGGCATTACCTCGTCTGCGCCGGCCAGGAGCACAAGGTGGGCATCCACAATGCGAAGGCCGGCCTGATAGCGCTGGAGGCGCTGGCACGGCGCCATTTCGGCGACCGCGCGATCACGCATCGCTGGTCGGCACAGAACTACCGGGGCGCCGACGCCCTGCCCTACATCGGCCGCGGCCACGACGGCTGCTTCATGGCCACCGGCTTTGCCACCGACGGACTGACCTGGGGAACGGTAGCCGCGCGCCTGATCGCGGCGGAGCTGCTGGGACACAAGGCGGCGTTCGCGGACGTCGTGCGGCCGGGACGGTTCTCCCCCGTGAAGGGCGCGAAGAACATCCTCGAGGAAAACGCGCTGGTCGCGAAGCAGCTGGTGAAGGACTACCTCACCGGCGGGCAGAAGGAAAAGCTCTCCAGCCTGGCGCCCGGGGACAGCGCGATCGTGGACGCGGAGGGCGAGACGTTCGCGGCCTATCGGGCGCCCGACGGCGAACTGTTCGCCGTGTCACAGGTTTGCACGCACGTCGGCTGCAAGGTGCACTGGAACAGCGTGGAAACGAGCTGGGACTGCCCGTGCCATGGCAGCCGGTTCCGGCCGGACGGCACGGTGATCGAAGGGCCCGCGCTCAAGCCGCTCAAGCGCAAGCACCTGCCGCCGCCGGGCGGCTGAATCCCTACTTGCGCTTCTTGATGCCCAGCCCGAGCTGCTCGCGGCTCTTGTCGATCCGCGCCTGCTTGCGCTCGTTCTCGCGCTGCATGGCCTTCTTCTTGGTGTAGCCGGACCAGTCGGCCCACGTCCACCACGCCACCGCCAGCGCGAACGGCGACAGCACGGCCCACCAGGACCATTCGGCCACGGCCCCGAACTCCAGGTACTTCATGGCCAGCAGGATGATCCCCAAGCCCAGGAACAGCATGTGCCCTCCGATTGTTTGATGCGACGGCCCGGTGACGGAAGACGTCAACGCGTGTCCGTACAATGGCGTTGAAGGACTGTAACCGAACCGAGAGGATCCCCCGATGAAACGAGCCCTGTTCGCCCTGGCAGCACTGGCCGCGGTCTCCGCACCCGCGCTGGCAGACCAGGCACTGGCCCAGGCCAAGAATTGCATGGCGTGCCACGCCGTGGACAAGAAGCTGGTCGGCCCCGGCTACAAGGAGGTCGCGCTGAAGTACGCCGGCCAGAAGGACGCCGTGGCCAAGCTGGCCGGCAAGATCATCAAGGGCGGCGCCGGCGTCTGGGGCCCCGTGCCCATGCCGGCCAACCCGCAGGTGAGCGAAGCCGAGGCGACGAAGCTCGCCACCTGGGTGATGTCGCTCAAATAAGCCCGGCGTCACGCAAGAAGAAAGGCCTGCTCGCGCAGGCCTTTTTCAATGGCGGGGTCGCTGCGCGAACCCGCCCTACGCAATCGCCCGTGACGCATGGTGACCGTAGGGCGGGTTCGCGCCAGCGACCCCGCCACCGGCATCAACGCATGATCTTGCCGCTGCGCGTCTTGGGCAGGTTGTCGCCGAAGCGGATGTCCTTGGGCTTGGCGATCGGGCCGATCTCCTTGGCCACCCAGTTGCGCAGCTCGTTGGCGATCTTCTTCGCCTCCTCGCCCGTCGGGCGCGAACGCTTCAACACCACGAAGGCGCAGACGGCCTCGCCGGTCAGGTCGTCCGGGCGGCCCACCACGGCGGCTTCCGCCACCAGGTCCGTCTTGGACACCAGCGCCGACTCGATCTCCATCGTGCCCAGGCGATGGCCCGACACGTTCAGCACGTCGTCGATGCGACCGGTGATGCGGAAATAGGCCGTCTTGGCGTCGCGCACCGCGCCGTCGCCGGCGAGATACAGCTTGCCGCCCATTTCCTCCGGAAAGTAGCTTTTCCTGAAGCGCTCCGGGTCGCCCCAGATGGTGCGGATCATCGAGGGCCAGGGCCGCTTGATCACCAGCATGCCGCCGGAGCCGTTGGGCACGTCCTTGCCGGCCTCGTCGACGATCGCCGCCATGATGCCCGGCAGCGGCAAGGTGCACGAGCCCGGCACCGTGGGCGTGGCGCCCGGCAGCGGCGTGATGACGTGGCCGCCCGTCTCGGTCTGCCAGAAGGTGTCCACGATCGGGCAGCGCTCGCCGCCCACGTTCCGGTGGTACCACATCCAGGCTTCCGGATTGATCGGCTCGCCGACCGTGCCCAGGATGCGCAGCGACGACAGGTCCCAGTTCTTCGGGTGCACCTTGGCGTCGGTCTCCGCCGCCTTGATCAGCGAGCGGATGGCGGTGGGCGCCGTGTAGAACACGCTGACCTTGTGCTTCTCGATCATCTGCCAGAAGCGGCCGGCATGCGGGAAGGTGGGGATGCCCTCGAAGATCAGCTGCGTCGCGCCGGCGGCCAGGGGGCCGTAGGCGACATAGGTGTGGCCGGTGATCCAGCCGATGTCGGCGGTGCACCAGAACAGGTCCTTCGGCGTGATGTCGAAGGTCCAGTCCATGGTCAGCTTGGCCCACAGCAGGTAGCCGCCGGTGGAGTGCTGCACGCCCTTGGGCTTGCCGGTGGAGCCGGAGGTGTAGAGGATGAACAGCGGGTGCTCGGCGCCCACCGGCACGGGCGGGCATTCGGCCGGCTGGCCCTGCAGCACCTCGTCGAAGGTCTTGTCGCGCCCGGCCACCATGTTGCACGGCGTGGCGGTGCGCATGTAGACGAAGACGGTCTTGATGGTGTCGCAGCCGCCCATGGCCAGCGCCTCGTCGATGATCGACTTCAGGCCCATCTCCTTGCCGCCGCGCATCTGGAAATTGGCGGTGACCACCGCCACCGCGCCGGCGTCGATGATGCGTTCCTGCAGCGACTTGGCGGAGAAGCCGCCGAACACCACGCTGTGCGTCGCACCGATGCGCGCGCAGGCCTGCATGGCCACCACGCCTTCCACGCCCATGGGCATGTAGATGACGACGCGATCGCCCTTCTTGATGCCCTCTGCCTTGAGCGCGTTGGCGAAGCGGCCGACGCGCGCCAGCAGTTCCTTGTACGTGACGCGGCTCACCTGGCCGTCGTCCTGCTCGAAGACGATGGCCGTCTTGTTCTCGGTGGGCGTGCCGATGTGCTTGTCCAGGCAGTTCGCGCT
The DNA here is from genome assembly GCA_021323335.1 of Ramlibacter sp. Taxonomy (GTDB): domain Bacteria; phylum Pseudomonadota; class Gammaproteobacteria; order Burkholderiales; family Burkholderiaceae_C; genus Ramlibacter. Next base: position 8,427 of record JAJTCN010000081.1, on the reverse strand, counting down.
GGCGTTGAGTTCGCCGTCCTCGAACCACTTGTAGAACGGCGCCTTCGACTCGTCCAGCGTCTTCGTGAAGGGCTTGGTCCACTGCACGTTCTCGCGCGCCAGCCGCGCCCAGAAGCCCTCGAAGTCCTGCTCCGCCTCGCGGCACAGGGCCTCGTAGGCCGCCATGCCGGAGATGCGCGCGGCCTTCATCACGGCATCGGAGGGGGGAAACACCCGGTTCTCGACCAGGACGGACTCGATGGCACTCATGGACTTGTCTCCTCAGGGCGAATGGTTGGCCGCGGTACTGTCAGGGGAAGCACTTACAAGCCACTGACGCTGCGTGATGGAGACGAATCTACCCTCCCCCGGGTGGAAACTACAATCGCGCGGACCCTAGGAACCCCAGCCCCATGCGCAAAGACCATCCGCCCTCCATCGGCCCCGTGTCGCCCCTGCGGCCGTTGCCCAACCTGATCTTCGCCAGCCGCTGGCTGCAATTGCCGCTGTACCTGGGCCTGATCGCGGCGCAGGCGGTGTACGTCCTGCACTTCCTGCTGGAACTCTGGTACCTCGTGCTCGCCGCGGGCGGCGCGCAGGACGCGCTGCAGCACCTGGTGGCCAGCATCGGCTACACCGGCGTGCCCGTCACCGCGCTCAACGAGACCATCATCATGCTGGTGGTGCTGGCGCTGATCGACGTGGTGATGATCTCCAACCTGCTGATCATGGTGATCGTCGGCGGCTACGAGACCTTCGTCAGCCGGATGGGGCTGCAAGGGCACCGCGACCAGCCCGAGTGGCTGAGCCACGTGAACGCCTCGGTGCTCAAGGTCAAGCTCGCCACCGCCATCATCGGCATCTCGTCGATCCACCTGCTCAAGACCTTCATCAACGCCGCCAACTACACGGACAAGGTGCTGATCGCGCAGACGGTGATCCACATCACCTTCCTGCTGTCGGCCATGGCCATCGCGTACACCGACCGCCTCATGTCGGCGCCGGCGCATCGGAACACCGAGGAACTTTGAGGCCGAAAGGCCTCGAAGTGTCGACAATCCGGGTGACAGCGTCGACAGGATTCCTATAATTGCCGACATCGCCTCGTCCGGCGATGTCGCACCCTCATGAACGCCGTCCCCCCCATCCAGACCGCCGAAGGCCTGCCCCGCAGCATCGCGGAGCAGCTCAAGCAGCTGATCTACGCCGGGGAATTCCGTGCCGGGGACCGGCTGAACGAGGCGGCGCTGGCGGTGCGCATGGGCACCAGCCGCGGCCCGATCCGGGAAGCGATCCGCATCCTCACCGGCACCGGGCTCGTCACGCCGGTCGTCAACCGCGGCGTCTTCGTGCGCAAGGTCTCCGTCAAGGAGATGTTGGAGATCTACGACCTGCGGGCGCTGGTCTTCGGCTTCGCCGCCGAGCGCGCCTGCGAGCACATCACCGACCGGGAGCGCGCCCGGTTCGAGGCCCTGCTGGACGGCATGGACCGCGCCGCGCAGGCTGGCGACAGCGGCTCCTACTACGACCAGAACGTGCAGTTCCACGAGCTGGTCCTCGTGCTGTCGCAAAGCGAGCGGGCGCACCAGCTGTACGACAGCTACGTGAAGGAGCTGCACCTGTACCGGCGGCAGAACTTCAATGCGCCGGGCAACATGCGCCGCTCGAACGTCGAGCACCGCAAGCTGTACGAGGCGATCTCCAAGGGCAATGCGACCAAGGCGAAGCAGTGCGCCGAGGAACACATCCAGTCGGGGCGGCAGCGGCTGCTGGTCGCGGCGGATACGTAGGCTGGCGGTGAGCGCGCAGCCGAACCCCAGCAGTCACCGGCGAGCCAGCGCCATCCGCGCCGCGATGCGCAACGCCTGTTCCAGCGCGCCCGTGTCCGCCTTGCCCTGTCCCACGATGTCGTAGGCCGTGCCGTGCGCCGGGGTCGTGTACACGGTGCGCAAGCCCGCCGTCACCGTCACGCCCTTGTTGAAGCCGAGCAGCTTGGTCGCGATCTGGCCCTGGTCGTGGTACATCATCACCACGCCGTCGTACTCGCCCTTGAGCGCCTTCAGGAAGATGGCGTCCGAAGACACGGGCCCGCTCACGGCGATGCCCTCCTCCGCCAGCCGCCGCACCGCCGGCGCGATCAGCCGGATCTCCTCGTCGCCGAACAGCCCGCCCTCGCCGCAATGCGGATTGAGCGCGGCGACCCCAATGCGTGGCTTGGCGATGCCCGCGGCGCGCAGGCTGTCGTCGGCCAGGTGCACCGCGCTGGCGATGCGCTCCGGCGTGATCATTTCCAGGGCCTGCCGCAGCGCCACGTGCGACGTGACGCGGAAGGTCGAGAACTGCTCGATCACGTTCATCTCGCCGAAGAAGCCCTGGTGCTGGTTCCACGCGGCGAACATCTGGTGCTCGTCCAGGTACTTCCAGCCGCCCTTGTGCAGCGCGCCCTTGTTCAGCGGCGCGAAGGTGACACCCTCGATGTGGCCGGCATGCGCCAGCTCCGTCATGTGCTGCAGCGTCTCGCCGGCCAGCCGTCCCGCGTCCGCGGACGACGCGCCGCGCGGGATCGTCGAGGGATCGACGTTGCCCAGGTCCACCAGCGGGATCTCGTCGCGCGACCAGTCGATGGCCGCCACGCTGGCGTAGGCGCGCCACGCCGGCTGCAGCCCGGCGTCGCGGCAGCCCAGCGCCAGCACGCGCGCATCGCCGATCACCGCGATGCGCGCGACGTCGCGCAGCTTGCCGGAAGCGAGCAGCTTCACGCTGATCTCGGGACCGATGCCCGTCACGTCGCCGAGCGACAGGCCGAGGACCGGCAGGCCGTCGAAGTTGCTCATGCCGCCAGCTTGTCCATCAACACCGAGATCGACGGCAGCGTGTCCAGCCCGCGCACCATCGCCACCACTTCCTCGGCGCGCTGCTTCGGAAACTTCGCGAACTCCGCGTTCTCGCGGAACTTGTCGGCGACGTCGTCGTAGCTCATGGGCATGGCCGGGCTGCCCTTGCCGAAGTCGGCGCGGCCCGACACCTTGCGGCCGTCGGCCAGCTCGATGTCGATCAGCGTCGTCATCTTGTGGTACCCGGCGGCCTCGGCTTCCTTGTCGATCACGAAGTCGACCTTCTCGATCATCTTCTGCACGTCCGGGCGCAGCACCACTTCGTCGGTGAACTCGTTCAGGCCGGCCCGGCCTTCGAGCAGCAGGATCGCCATGCAGAACTCCATGGAGAACTTCGCCTGCAGTTCGTTGCGCGGCCGATGGTGGATCAGGGCGTTGGGCATGTTGTGGTTGGTGCCCACGCGCACCCGCACCACGTCCTTCGCCTGGATCCTGTTCTCGCGGATCAGGCGCGCCATCTCGGTCATGCCGGGGTGCGTGAGCGAGCCCGACGGATGCGGCTTGATCGAGATGCCCGGCTCCATGAAGGTCCAGGGCTTGCCCAGCTTGCCGGCGATGGCATGGGCGTCGTAGCCGCCGCCGGCCGCGCTGAAGAAGCCGCGTGGCGCCTCCAGGATCTTGTCCGTCGCCGTCCAGCCGTAGGAGGCGAACTGCGCCGCCGCCACGCCGCTCTCGGACGAGCGCCCGGCGTGGAAGGGCTTGGTCATCGTGCCGAAGTTCTCGCGCAGTCCCGCCGACTGGCTGCCGGCGATGGACAGCGCGCGCGAGGTCGTCTCTTCGTCCAGCCCCATCAGGCGCGACGCAGCGGCAGCCGCGGCGAAGGTGCCGCAGGTGGCGGTGGAATGGAAGCCCGTCTGGTAGTGCCGCGGATGGATCGCCTCGGAGATCTTGCACTCCACCTCCACCCCCAGGTGATAGGCGAGCATGGCCTGCGCCCCGCTCGAACCGAGTGCCTCCCCCATGGCCAGCGCGGCGGGCAGGGCCGGCGCCGTCGGGTGCGTGAGCAGGCCGTAGACGCGGTCGGAGGCCACGGCCAGTTGCGTGTCGTCGTAGTCGTCGGCATGGATGCCCACGCCGTTGGCGAAGGCGGCGAAGCGCGGCGCCACCTTCAGGCGCGTGCCGATCACGGTGGCCGGCCCCGTGCCCAGGTTCAGGTCGCCCAGGTGTTGGCGCACCAACCCGCCGCAATGGCTGGCGCCGCCGGACAGCGCCAGCCCGAGGCCGTCGAGGATGTGCTTCTTGCCCAGCGCCACCACCTCCTGCGGCAGGTCCGACACCTTGGTCGTGCAGATGAAATCGGCAACGTAGCGGGTCAGGTGCTCCGTGGCCTGCTTGTCGGTCATGCTCACTCGGGTACTCCTCTTGGATGCAGGTTGCGAATCGGGATCAGTGCGCCAGCGCGCGGCAGTGTTCGGGCGGCAGGTGCAGCCACACGCTCTCGCCCGGCGGGATGCTCACGTGCGCGGGCGCCAGCGCGCGCACGCTTTCGCCGTCGGGCAGGTTCACCAGGTAGTCGCGGTGCGAGCCCAGGTAGATCTGGCGCGCCACGGTGCCCTGCACGCTGTTGGTGGCGCCGTCGGGACGCGAAGTCGCCAGCCGCACGTCGTGCTGGCGCACCGACACGGCGGTGTCGCCCTGCTGCGCGAAATCGCCCGAGCCGCAGCGCAGCACCAGGCCGTTGCCCGCCGCCACGCCGTCCCGCCGGTCCCAGGCGCCGCGGAAGATGTTGGTGCCGCCGATGAAGCGCGCCACGAACTCCGTGCGCGGGCGCTGGTAGATGTCCTCCGGCGTGCCGGCCTGCTCGATGACGCCCTGGTTCATCACGACGATCATGTCGGCGGCGGTCATCGCCTCCGACTGGTCGTGCGTCACGTACACCGTGGTGTAGCGGAACTTGTCGTGCAGCCGCCGGATCTCGAAGCGCATTTCCTCGCGCAGGTTGGCGTCCAGGTTCGACAGCGGCTCGTCGAGCAGCAGCGTCTCGGGCTCCACCACCAGCGCGCGCGCCAGCGACACGCGCTGCTGCTGCCCGCCGGACAGCTCGCCGGGATAGCGCTGCGCCAGCTGCGACAGCTTGGTCGCCGCCAGGATGGTGTCGGCGCGCTGCTGCAGGTCGGCCTTCGCCAGGCCGCGCAGCTTCAGGCCGTAGGCGACGTTGTCGTACACCGTCATGTGCGGCCACAGCGCGTAGCTCTGGAAGATCATCGACATGTTGCGGCGCTCGGGCGCCTCGCTGGCGCCGGGCGAGGACACGCGCCGGCCGCCGACGCTGATCTCGCCCTCGTCGGGCTCCACGAAGCCGGCGATCAGCCGCAGCGTGGTGGTCTTGCCGCAGCCCGAGGGCCCCAGCAGGCACACCAGCTGCCCCTTCTCCACCGACAGCGACACGTCCTTGACCACGGCGGCGCTGCCATAGCGCTTCGTCAGTCCCTTGAGTTCCAGGAATCCCATGATGGTTCTTCTTATCGGAGCGCCGGCAGGCGCGGGCCGCCGAGCAGGGGCAGCCGGTTGGCGATGATGACGACGGTGAAGGAGACGAGCAGCAGCATCAGGCCCAGCACGGAGATCGCGCCCATGTCGCCGCTTTCGTTGAGGTCGTAGATGATCACGGACACCAGCTTGGTGTTGGCCGTGGTGAGCAGGATCGTCGCGCTCAGCTCGCGGATGGTGCCGATGAAGACGAAGCACCACGTCGCGATCACGCTGGTGCGCAGCAGCGGCGCGGTGATCAGGCGCAGCGTCTTCAGGCGCGAGGCGCCGAGGATGCGGCTGGCCTCCTCCAGCTCCGGGTGGATGCCGTGGAAGGCCGCCGACATCTGCTGGTAGCCGGCCGGCATCTCGATGGTGAGGAAGGCGATGAGCAGGATCCACAGCGTGCCGTACAGCATCAGCTGCGGATGCGAGTACGTGAGGAACAGCCCCACGCCGAGCACGATGCCGGGGATCGCGACCGGCGCCGTCGCCAGCATGCCGAGCAGGGCCGAGCCGCGCACCGGGCTGCGCGACACCATGTAGGCGCAGACCAGCGCGATGCCGGTGCCGAGCGTCGCGGTGGCGAAGCCGAGCAGGAAGGTGTTCTTCATGGCCAGCTGCGTCGCCGAGAACTCGAAGAACACGAAGTGGAAGTTGGCCAGGGTGAGGCCCTCGACGCCGTGCTTGGTGACGGCCGTCTTCAGCAGCGCGGCGTACGGCAGCAGCACCGTCAGCGACAGCACGGCCAGCGCGAACAGCACGCCCAGCGGCATCCACTTGCCCAGGTAGGTGATGCGCGGGGAGCCGCTCTTGCCGCCCAGCACGGTGTAGCCCTTGCGGCCCAGGATCCACGACTTGCCCTGCAGCAGCAGCACCGTGATCAGCAGCAGCGGCAACGCCGCCGCGGCGGCCAGGCCCGGCTTGGGCGGGAACTGGAACAGGCTCCAGATCTTGGTGGTGATGACGTGGAAGCCGGCCGGCAGCGCCAGGATGGCGGGCGAGCCGAACATCGTCAGCGCCTGCAGGATCGCGATCAGCGTGCCGGCCAGCACCGCCGGCAGCACCAGCGGGAACGTGACGCGGCGCAAGGTGGTCCAGGCGCGCGCGCCGAGGATGGACGAGGCGTCCTCCAGGTCCGACGGCACGCGGTCCAGCCCGTTGGCCACCAGCGTGAACACGTAGGGGAACGTGTAGCAGGAGATGGCGAACACCAGCCCGCCGAAGCTGTAGATGTTGACCAGCGGCGCGTCGTACGGCTGGCCGCCCGCGATGTACCGCCAGAACACGTTGATCAGGCCGCTGTTGGGCGCGGCGAGGATCTCCCAGGCGATGGCGCCCAGGAAGGGCGGCGTCACGAACGAGGCCGTCACCAGGGCCCGGGCCACCCGGCGTCCCGGCAGGTCGGTGCGGGACACCAGCCAGGCGAGCGGCGTGGCGACAGCGGCGGATAGGACGCCGACGCCCAGCGCCATGCCGATCGCCAGCAGGTAGGGCCGGCGCAGCGTCGGGTCATTCACCAGCGCCGCGAAGTTGGCCAGCGTGAACTGGCCCTCCTTGTCGACGACGCTGTAGTACGCCAGCCAGGCCAGCGGCAGCACCACCAGCACGGCCAGCAGCGCGGCCAGCGCGTAGAACGCTGGCCGGAGCAGGTCGAGGCGGAAGGCGGGCTTGGCGAGGGTTTCGGCGGCGGGGACGGCGACCGTCATTCAGCGCTGCCTCAGGTGCCGAAATACTCTTCGTACTTCTTCTTGATCGTGTCGGGGTCCAGCTTGGCCGGGTCCGAATGCAGCAGCTTGATCTGCGACAGCGGGGTGCGGCCGGCCTTTTCCTTCACCTCGGGGTGGAAGGAGCGCAGGCCGCCGACGTCGCTGTTGAGTTGCTGCGCCTCGCGGGTGAACATGAAGTGGTAGAACAGCCGCGCCGCGTTGGGGTTGGGCGCGTTCTTCAGCAACGCCGCATTGCCCTCGACCAGCGGGGTGCCTTCGGGGGCGTACACCGGCTCGATCGGCACGCCGCTTTCCTTGAGCAGGAACACGTTGTACTCGTTGCCGTCGGCCATGACGGGGCGCTCGCCGGCGGCCAGCTTCTTCGGCGGCTCGGTGGAGGACTGCACCTGCATCACCTTCTGCTTGCCGAGCTGCTCGAAGTACTTCCAGCCCAGGGGCGACTGCGACAGCGCCTGCGTGCCGGTCATGATGGTGCCGCTGTAGCCGGGGTGCGCCTTGACCATCTTGCCGCTCCACTTGGGGTCCAGCAGGTCGGCGTGCGACTTCGGCGCCTGCTCCTTCGGGATCAGCTTGGTGTTGTAGGCGATGACGGAGAGGTGGGCGCGGTACACGGCGAACTGGCCGTCGGGATCGCGTTCGTCCTTGGGCCAGTGCTTCGCCACGTCGCTCGGCACGGCGGGTTGCAGCCAGCCCTGCTTCTTGAAGTAGATGAAGTGCACCGCGTCGGAGGTCTCCACCACGTCGGCGTTGTGGATCTTGCTGCCGTATTCCTGGTTCAGGCGCTGGAAGATACGCTCGGCCCCGGAGCGCTCGACCTGCACCTTGATGCCCGGGTACTTGGCCTCGAAGGCGCGAGCCAGCTTCTCGGCCACCTGCACGTCGGTGGCGGAGTACCAGACGACCTTGCCTTCCTTCTGCGCGGCGGCGATCAGCGCGGGTGTCGCGTCGTACGGGGCGGGGGCTTGGGAATGGGCGACACCCGAGGCGAGTGCGGCCATGACACGGCTTCGACGAACCGCTGCGGCCATTATTGGAGACGCAATTTGAAAGTGTCAACAGTTCAGACCATAACGTCGACACTGATGGGAAAGGTTTATCTGGCCGTGTCGGGGTGCGCTGCGCGCAACCCGACCTACGAGATGCGCTTCCCGTAGGCCGGGTTCCGCCACCGGCGGACCCCGGCGAATCGCGAGGGCACGAAGAGCGTCGTGGGTGAATGGAACGGTCCGTCGCCCCAGGCGGTGCGCGGTGTCGGTCCGCAGTCAGGGGTGGCGCCTGGGAGGCTGTTCCCGGCGCGCAGCGCGGCTACGAGAGCTCACGCAGTGAGCGGAACGAGCCGCGCGTACCTTCTCGCT
>JAJTCN010000080.1 GCA_021323335.1 Ramlibacter sp. | reverse complement strand
CGCGCGTCGATCTGCACCACGCGCTCCTGCGCCAGCGAGCGGATGGCGCCCACCGGCAGGTCCTGGTTCTCGCTGCGCACCGCGTTCACCACCTGGTCGGCGGTGATGCCCAGCGCCTCCATCGCGGCCGGGTTCAGGTAGATGTTGATCTCGCGCTTGGTGCCGCCCACCAGCGTGACGGAGCCGACGCCGCGCACGTTCTCCAGCCGCTTCTTCAGCACCTGGTCGGCCCAGTTGGTCAGCTCCACCGCCGTCATCGGCCGCGCGCCCCGGGCGGTGTCCGGCAGCACCGCCAGCGACCAGATCGGCCGGCTGGCCGGGTCGAAGCGCAGCACCCGCGGCTCCTTCACCTCGGTGCGGAAGGTGGGCCGCACGGCGGCGATCTTCTCGCGCACGTCCTCGGCGGCCTTGCGGCCGTCGATGTGCAGCTGGAATTCGATGATGACGACCGACTGGCCTTCGTAGCTGCGCGAGGTGAGGGCGTTGATGCCGGCGATGGAGTTCACCGCCTCCTCGATCTTCTTGCTGACCTCGCTCTCGACGATCTCGGGGGCCGCGCCGGGATAGTCCGCCGTCACCACCACGACCGGGAAGTCGATGTTCGGAAACTGGTCCACCTTCAGCCGCCCGTACGAGAACAGCCCGAGCACCACGATGGCGAGCATCACCATCGTGGCGAACACGGGGTTCTTCAGGCTGACGCGGGTGAACCACATGTCAGGGACTCGGGGATTTGGTGAACTTGACGATCGTCCCTTCACGCAGCGGCCCGACGTGGCCGCGAACGACCAGCGCACCGGCATTCAACCCGCTGACGCCGACCCAGGTCTCCTTCTCCGCCTCGCCGCGCGCGCCCGGCTGCACCGGCTTGTGCCCCACGCGGTTGTTCTCCACGACCTGCACGTACGGCGCCGGCTTGTCGGTGCGCAGGGCGGACAGGGGCACGGCCACGCCCGAGGCGCTGCCGGTCGCGATGGTCCCCTGCACGAACAGCCCCTGGCGCAACCCGGCCGTGTCGGCGATGGCCAGGTAGGCCAGCACGCTGCGGCTGCCCGCCTGCGCGCTCGGGTTGATGCGGACCACGCGCGCCGCCAGGGGACGCGCGCTGCCTTCCACCTGCAGCTGCGCGGACTGGCCGACGCGCACGTCCACCGAGTCCGCCGCGGCGAGCGTGGCTTCCATCTCGAGCCGGCCGAGGTCGACGATCTCGATCACGCGGCCGTCGATGGCGATGCGTTCGCCCGGCTGCGCCAGCCGCTGCGCCACGATGCCGGAGATCGGCGCCCGCAGCACGGTGTCGTCCAGCGCCTTGCGCGCCACGTCCACCGCCGCCAGGGCGGCCTGGTGCGTGGCCCGCGCGCCGGCCAGGTTGTTCTGCGAGGTGTCCAGCGCCGAGCGCGAGATGAAGCCCTGGTCCACCAGCGCCTTGTTGTTGTCGTACTGGCGCTGCGCGATGTCGATCTGCGCCCGCGCCGCATCGGCCTGTTGCTGCGCCTGCTGCATCCGGGCCCGCACTTCGACCGGGTCCACGCGCGCGACCACCTGGCCGGCCTTCACCGCGTCGCCCTCGCGCAGCACCAGCCCCTGCAGCTCGCCCGCGACCCGCGCCTTGACGAAGGCGGAGTTCACGGCCTTCAGCGAGCCGGAGATCGGCAGGCCGCGCAGCAGTTCGCGCCGCTCCGCCTTCACCACGTCGGCCTGCGCCAGTTCCACCGACGGCTCGGCGCGCTGCGCGGCCTGCTGCGCGTCGGCCACCTGCACGGCACGCCGCGAGCCCATGACGCGCCAGGCGACGGCCAGGACGACGGCGACCAGCACGGCCGCCAGCAACCACTTCCAGTGCTTCTTCATGCGCTTGCTCCTTCCCCCGGCCGCACGCACATGCCGGCCAGCAGCGTCTCCGCCTGCGAATGGACGTAGCGCTCCGGGTCCAGCGGGTAGTCCTGCGGCTGGCAGGCGCCCAGCGAGTGCTTCATCATGATCAGGAACACCATGGGCGCGATGATGCTGAACACCGCGTAGTCCAGGTCCATCGGCCGGAACTCGCCGCGGTCGATGCCGCGCTGCAGGATGCGGCGGATCAGCTCGTTGCTGGGCCGGATCACCTCCTGCTGGTAGAACGCGGCCAGGTCGGGGAAGTTGCGCGCCTCGCTGATCATCAGCTTGGTGATGCCGGAAGCGCGCGTCGCGCCGATGCGCTCCCACCAGACCCGCATGCAATAGCGCACCATGTCGGGCGTGCTGCCTTCGAAGGCCTCGAACTCCTCGTTCCACTCCGAGAAGCGGCCCGAGATGTTCTCGCGCACCACCGCCTTGAACAATTCTTCCTTGGACGGGAAATAGAGGAACAGCGTGCCCTTGGACACGCCGGCGCGCGCGGCCACCTCTTCCGACCGGGTGGCGGCGAAGCCTCTTTCGACGAACAGGTCCAGCGCCGCGTCCAGCAACTCGCCGGGGCGCGCTTCCTTGCGCCGCTCGCGCTTGTTGTGCGCGTCGTCGCCGCGATCGGCTGAGGTTCGGGAGATGGCCATGGGCAGGGGAAGTGGGAAGGATGAGCAGTCTTACTGACTGACCGGTTAGTAATGTACCGGCCCCAGCGCCCCAGCGTCAAGCCAGCCCGACCGCAGGTACCGGAAAGCTCAGGTCCAGCGAATCACCTGCAGCGCCAGCCACTCGCGGACCAGCGCCCGGCACAGGAGCACGCCGCTGGCGGAGGGCAGCCATTCCAGCAGCGGCCGCGCCTGCGGGCCGGGAAAGCCGGTCGGCGCGGGCAGGACCTCGAAGCCGGCGTGGCGGAATTCATCTGCGGCCCGCGGCATGTGCCAGGCGTCGGTGACCAGGGTGATGCGGCGCACCCCTTGCGGCAGCAGCAGGACGGCCATGTTCCGGGCGTTCTCCGCCGTGTCGCGCGAGCGGTCGTCCACCCACTTCGGGCCGATGCCGTACTCCTGCCCGAGCACGCGGCGCGCCACGGCGCCCTCGCTGTCCGTGCGCATGCCCGCCGACGACCAGCCCACGCCGCCGGCGAAAGCCAGCGGCAGCCCGGACTGGCGGACCAGCCGCACGCCATGGCGCAGACGCGCCAGGGTGTTCGCATTCGGCTGCGCGGCGCCGTACTCCGGTGCTTCGGGCAGCACGCCGCCGCCCAGGACGACGACGGCCTGGGTGTTGCGCACGTCGGGCAGCGCCGCCGGCGACTGGGGCGGCAGGAGGTGGCGCGCGAGCAGGAGCCCCATGCCGTTGGTGCTGAACGCGAGGGCCAGGACGATCCCCGTGGTCGCCAGCAGCAGTCCCACCCCGCGTCGCCGCATGGCCAGCACCAAGCCCAGCAATGCCAGCAGCAGCGGCCCCGCCGGGGGCAGCAGCAGCGCGGCCAGGACCGGCTTCAGTTCACCAGGCGTCATGGACGCGCATGGTAAGGCAGGCGGTACAGTGCCATCGTCCTCGGCGGCGGCTGCTTCTGGTGCACCGAGGCGGTGTACAAGGAAGTGCGCGGCGTCACCGACGTCGAGTCCGGCTACAGCAACGGCGAAACCGACCGCCCCACCTACGAGCAGGTGTGCACCGGCCGCACCGGCCACAACGAGGTGGTGAAGCTCACCTACGACCCCGCGCAGGTGAATTTGCGCCAGCTGCTGGAGATCTTCTTCGTCGTGCACGACCCGACCCAGCTCAATCGGCAGGGCAACGACGTGGGGACGCAGTACCGCAGCGGCATCTACTACACCACGCCCGAACAGAAGGAAGTGGCCGAGGCGATGCTGCGCTCCATCGAGCAGGAGAAGCTGTTCGGCCGCCCCCTCGTCACGGAGGTCCTTCCGCTGGCCAACTACTCGCCGGCCGAGGAATACCACCAGGACTTCTTCGAGAAGAACCCGACGCAGGGGTACTGCCTGGCGGTGGCGGCGCCCAAGGTGGCGAAGTTCCGCAAGACCTTCACCGAGCTGACCCGGCGTTGATCCGCACTCGCGGCCTGGCCTTCCGCTACCCCAGCGGGCCCACGCTCACCTTCCCCGACATCGACGTCCCGCAGGGCGGCAGCCTGCTGCTGCAGGGCCGCTCCGGCTCGGGCAAGTCGACCTGGCTGTCGCTGGTCGCCGGGCTCCTGTCGCCGGCGGCGGGGAAGGTGGTGGTGGCCGACCAGGACGTGGCGCAGCTCCGGCGCGGCGAGCGCGACCGCTGGCGTGGCCGCACCATCGGCTTCCTGCCGCAGCGGCTGCACCTGAGCGATGCCCTGAGCGTCGAACGCAACCTCGCGCTCGTCTACTTCGCCGCCGGCCTGCCGCTGGACCGCGAGGCGATCCGCGCGGCCCTGCTGGCGCTGGACGTGTCCAGCGTGGCGGAACGGCGACCGGGTGAACTCTCCGGCGGCCAGGCGCAGCGCGTGGCGCTGGCGCGCGCCATCCTGCTGCGGCCGAAGGTGCTGCTGGCCGACGAGCCGACCGCCAGCCTGGACGACGAGGCAGCCGAAGCGGCGATGGATCTCCTGCGTGCGTCGGCGCAGCGCTGCGGCGCGACGCTGGTCGTCGCCACCCACGACGCACGGGGCCGCGATGCGATGCACGGCGCACAGGTGCTGCAGGTCGAAGCCCTGGCGAGCACCGAATGAAGTTGCTGGCGCTGGCCTTCCGCTATCTCTGGTCGCGTCCGCTGGCGACGGTGCTGAACCTGGTGCTGCTCACGCTGGGGCTGGCCTCCATCACCTTCGTGGTGCTGGTCAGCGCCCAGGTGCAGGGGGCCCTGCAGCGCGACCTGCGCGGCATCGACCTGGTGGTGGGCGCCAAGGGCAGCCCGCTGCAGTTGATCCTGGCCGGCGTGTTCCACATCGACGTGGCGCCCGGCAACATCAAGCTGGCGGACCTGCGGGCGCTGGAGGGCAGGCCGCAGGTGGCGCAGGTCATCCCGCTGAGTCTCGGCGACAGCTTCCGCGGCTTTCGCATCGTCGGTACGACGCCGGCTTACGCGGCGCACTACGGCGTCACCGTGGCGCAAGGCAGGGCTTGGACCGCGCCGATGGAAGCGGTCGCGGGTGCGGGGGTGGCGCGCGCGCTGGGGCTGAAGCCGGGCGACCGCTTCGTCGGCGGGCACGGGCTGGGCGGCAGCGGCATGGCGCACGATGCCGCGCCCTATGCCGTCACGGGCGTGTTGTCGGCCTGCGGCTGCGTGCTGGACCGGCTGATCCTCACGTCGACGGAGTCGGTGTGGCACGTCCACGAGCCACCTGCCGCGCCCGGCCAGCCGCATGCGGAGGCGCACGACGATGAGGACGAAGACCGCGAGGTGACGCTGGCCCTGGTGCGCTATGCGTCGCCGCTGGCCGCGGCCAGCCTGCCGCGCCACGTCAACACGCAGACGCCGATGCAGGCCGCGGCCCCCGCCGTGGAAGTGACGCGCCTGCTGCGCCTGCTGGGCGTGGGCAGCGAGGTCCTGCAGGGGGTGGCCGCCGTGCTGCTGCTGACGGCGGCGCTGTCGGTGTTCATCGCGCTCTGGTCGGCGGTGCGCGAGCGCCGGGCGGACCTCGCGATGCTGCGCATGTTGGGCGCCTCGCCGGCCAAGGTGGCCGGCCTGCTGCTGGCCGAGGCGCTGTGGCTGGCCTTGATCGCCTCCGCGCTGGGGCTGGCGCTGGGCCATGCACTGACCGCGGTCGCCGGCGCGGTGCTGCAGGCCCAGCAGTCGCTGCCGGTTTCGGGCACGGTCTGGCTGCCGCAGGAGGGCTGGATCGTGGCCGCGGCGCTGGCCACCGCCGGCGTGGCGGCGTTGATCCCGGCCATCGCCGCCTACCGCGTGGACGTGGCGCAACTCCTGCAGCGCGCTTGACGCCGCCGTCGCACAATGGCGGCAGCGGCGCCCCGGCGCCGACCGCATCGAAGGAGCCCCGCATGAGATTCGCCGTGTTTGCCGCCGCCGCACTGTCTGCCTGCGCCGCCTGGGCCCAGTTGCCCGCCGGCGTGCCGCAAGGCACCGGCGCCGGTGTCCACAGCCCGGCCAGCCCGATCGCGCCGCTGCCGCAGCGCGGCGACGTGGTGCCGTGGTCCGTGCTGACCGCCGTCGCCACCCGGAACGAGAAGAACCGGCTGCTGCCGGTCTTCAGCAAGGACCAGCTCGCCCTGAACCAGAAGCCGCAGCGCGTGCAGGGCTTCATGATGCCGCTGGAGGCGGGCGAAAAGCAGACCCACTTCCTGCTGAGTTCGGTGCCGCTGACGTGTTCGTTCTGCCAGGCCGGCGGCCCGGAGAGCATGGTGGAAGTGAAGACCAAGGTGCCGGTCCAGTACACGCTGGACCCGGTGACCGTGGAGGGCAAGTTCGCCACGCTGGCCGACGACCCCTACGGCCTGTACTACCGCGTCACCGACGCGGTCGCGGTCAAGTAGGGCTCAGGGCGCCAGCCGCTCGCGCACCCATCCGCCGCCGGCCTGGCGGTAGCGCAGGCGGTCGTGCAGCCGGCTCTTGCGCCCTTGCCAGAACTGCCATGCGTCCGGCACCAGCCGGTAGCCGCCCCAGTGCGGTGGCCGCGGCGGGTGGAGCATGAACTGCGCGCCATACTTCGCCGCGTTCGCCACCAGCACGCTGCGGCCGGAAATCACCTGGCTCTGCGGGCTGGCCCAGGCGCCGATGCGCGAGTCGAGCGGGCGGCTCGCGTAGTACGCGTCGCTTTCCTGCGCGCCGACCTTCTCCACCCGGCCTTCGATGCGCACCACGCGCTCGAGCTCCACCCAGTGGAACTGCAGTGCGGCGTAGGGGTTGCCGGCCAGCTCCTGGCCCTTGCGGCTTTCGTAGTTGGTGTACCAGCAGATGCCGCGCTCGTCGTAGCCCTTCACCAGCACGACGCGCGTGCTGGGGCGCAGGTCGCTGGCCACGGTGGCGAGCGTCATCGCGTTGGGTTCGGGGAGCTGCGCCGCTATCGCTTCGGTGAGCCACTGGTCGAACTGCTTCAGCGGATCGGCGTGCGACGCGTCCTCGCTCAGCTCCGCGCGTTCGTAACTCTTGCGCAGGTCGGCGATCTGCCCGGATGTGCTGCTCATGCGCCGATTCTCGCACCGCCCGCGACTGTGGCAATCTCCGGTGCATGCAGCCCCCCGTCGTCCTGGTCCTGGCCTCCGGCCGTGGCGAACGCTTCGTCGCCTCGGGCGGGCGTGGCTCGAAGCTGCAGGCGCTGCTGGCGGGCAAGCCGGTGCTGGCGCACACGCTGGCCGCGGTGAGGGCCAGCGGCTTGCCCTTCCACGTGGAAGACGCGGGCCATCCGGGGATGGGCGATTCCATCGCGGCCGGCGTGCGCGCGACGGCGGGCGCGAGCGGCTGGCTGGTGCTGCCGGGCGACCTGCCCCTGATCGCGCCGTCGTCACTGCTCGCCGTGGCGGATGCCCTGGCGGCAGGCGCGTCGGTGGTGTTGCCGATGCATGGCGGCGTGCGCGGTCATCCGGTCGGCTTTTCGTCCGTCCATGGCCCGGCGTTGCAGGCCTTGCACGGCACGGAGGGCGCGGCGGCGATCGTTCGTTCCGCAACGCCGTTGCGCCTGGACCTCGCCGATCCGGGCATCGTGACGGACATCGATACGGTGGATGACCTGGCGCGGGCGGAGAACATCGTGGCGAGTCGCTGAGGACAGCCGAACAACCGGACGCAGAAGGCGCAGAAGTTACGCAGAAGGCGCAGAAGGAATTCAGGAATTCAATCTGGAATTTTCTTGGGCTTCTTCTGCGACTTCTGCGTAACTTTCGCGTCTTCTGCGTCCGGCTGTCCGCTCCCGCATTCCTATTCCGACGAATGCCGCTGAATCAGACGCAACAGCTTCTCCAGATTGCGATCCCGTATGTCATGCCGGCGCAGCTCCTCCAACGTCCGATGCGCATAGTCGAACGTCGTGCCGTAGATGCCCGTCGCCAACGCGAAGATGGCGCGGTACTCCTCTTCGCTCAGTTCGCCCGTATGGCTGGGGCTGCGGCGCGAGAGCGTGAAGGCCAGCGCGCGCACCGGGCCCTCGGGCGTCTGGGCGTGCAGCCAGCGCGGGTCGTACACGGCCGTCGCCATCTCGCGCGTCCACAGCCGCGCCAGCGTGTCGCCGCCATGCTGGCGCGGAATGCGAAACACCACGCCGCGGCAGCAACCGCCCGACAACAGGCCGAACACCAGGCCCGGCCGCTCCGGCGTGCCGCGGTTGATGCGGCTCCACATTTTCAGCGCCCGATGCCAGCCGTGCACGAGCGCCGGGCGCCGTTCCGCATAGTCGAAGTCCGGCCGCCAGATCAGCGAGCCATAGCCGAAGACCCAGAGGTCCTCCTGCCCGCCCCACTCGGACAAGGCCTTCTCCAGCATCGGGACCGGATCGCGGTAGGGCTTCAGCACTTCGCTCACGCGGCAACTCTAGCGGAAGCCGCCGCTGGCCCGGCCGGTAACCGGTTCGTAACCGCGCACGAGCCAAAAGAGACGGATCGCGGGGTAGGATGGGCGTAACCCAGTTACCACATCGCCCATGAAACTGCATCCCGTGCTGGAGGCGGTCACCCAGCGCATCCGAGAGCGCAGCGCCCCCACCCGTTCCGCCTACCTCGCCCGCATCGCCGCGGCCGCCGACCGCGACCGCGGCGCCGACCGCCTGGGCTGCGCCAACGTCGCGCACGCCTTCGCCGGGCTGCCGGAGAACGACAAGTTCCGCGTGGTCGCCGAACGCGCGCCGAACATCGCGATCGTCAATTCCTACAACGACATGCTGTCGGCGCATGCGCCCTTCGGTTCATTCCCCAACATCATCAAGGACGAGGCCCGCAAGCACGGCGCCACCGCCCAGGTGGCGGCCGGCGTGCCCGCCATGTGCGACGGCGTGACGCAGGGGACGGCCGGCATGGAGCTCAGCCTGTTCTCGCGCGACACCATCGCCATGGCGACGGCCGTCGGCCTCACGCACGACGTGTTCGACGCGGCGCTGATGCTGGGCATCTGCGACAAGATCGTGCCCGGCCTGCTGATCGGGGCGCTGCACTTCGGCCACCTGCCCACCGTGTTCGTCCCGGGCGGCCCCATGCCCAGCGGCCTGTCGAACAACGAGAAGGCCAGGGTGCGCGAGCAGGCGGCGCAGGGCCTGGTCGGCCGCGCCGAACTGCTGGAAGCCGAGTCGAAGGCCTACCACTCGCCGGGCACCTGCACCTTCTACGGCACGGCCAACAGCAACCAGATGCTGATGGAGGCGATGGGCCTGCACGTGCCGGGCAGCGCCTTCGTCCAGCCGCAAAAGCAGCTGCGCGAGGAACTCACGCGCGAGGCCGTGCGCACGGCGCTCGGCATCCTCAAGGGCCGCCGCTTCGCGCCGATCGGCCAGCTGGTCGACGAGCGCTGCATCGTCAACGCGATGGCGGCGCTGCTCGCCACCGGCGGCTCCACCAATCACCTGATCCACTGGGTGGCCGTGGCGCGCGCCGCGGGGATCGTCATCGACTGGGACGACTTCGACCGGCTCTCCGACGTCGTGCCGCTGCTGTCCCGGGTCTACCCGAACGGCAGCGCCGACGTCAATGCGTTCCAGGAAGCCGGCGGTCCGGGCTACGTCATCCGCGAGCTGCTCGACGCCGGCCTGATGCACGAGGACGTGCTGACGGTGCGCGAGGGCGGGCTGCGCGAGTACACGCGCGAACCGTACGCGCAAGGCGAGGGCCTGGCCTGGCGGCCGATCGGAGCGTCGCGCGACGACAGCGTGGTGCGGCCGGCGGCGCAACCCTTCAGTCCCACCGGGGGCTTGAAGCTGCTCACCGGCAACCTGGGCCGCTGCGTGATCAAGGTGTCGGCGGTGCCCGCGGACCGCCACGTCATCGAGGCGCCCGCGCGCATCTTCGACAGCCAGGAGGCCTTGCTCGGCGCCTTCAAGGCCGGCGAAATGGAGCGCGACCTGGTCTGCGTCGTGCGCTGGCAAGGGCCCCGGGCCAACGGCATGCCGGAGCTGCACAAGCTGACGCCGCCGCTGGCCGTGCTGCAGGGCAAGGGCTTCCGCGTGGCGCTGGTCACCGACGGCCGCATGAGCGGTGCGTCGGGCAAGGTGCCGGCCGCCATCCACGTGTCGCCCGAAGCGGCCGCCGGCGGGCCGCTGGCGCGGCTGCGCGATGGCGACGTGGTGCGGCTGGACGGCGTGGCCGGCACGCTGCAGGCGCTGGTGGACGCGGCGGAATGGGACGCGCGCACGCCGGCAACGATTTCCGACGCGCAGCGTGACGCGAACGGCCTGGGCCTCGGCCGCGAGCTGTTCGCCGGCATGCGGCGCAATGCACTGGCCGCCGAGGAGGGCGCTTGCACATGGCTTTGAATCCGTTGCCCGAACGGCCCACCGCGCCGCAGGTGATGCAGGACGCGGCGGTGATCCCGGTGATCGTGCTGCAGGACGTCGCGCATGCCGTGCCGCTGGCACGCGCGCTGGTTGCCGGCGGCATCCGCATGCTGGAGATCACCTTGCGCACGACAGCGGCGCTGGCCTGCATCGAGGCGATCGCGAAAGAGGTGCCCGAGGCGGTGGTCGGTGCGGGCACCGTCCGCAGCGCCGCCGATGCGCAGGCCGCGGCGATGGCCGGGGCCCGCTTCGTGGTCAGCCCCGGCTACACGCACGCCGTGGGCAAGGCCTGCCACGACCTCGGGCTGGCGCTGCTGCCCGGCGTGGCGACGGGCAGCGAGATCATGATGGCCCAGGAGGACGGCTACACCGCGCTGAAGTTCTTCCCCGCCATGCAGTCGGGCGGCGCGGGCATGCTGAAGGCCTGGCATGGCCCGTTCAACGACGTGAAGTTCTGCCCCACCGGCGGCGTCACCGCCGCGAACGCGGCGGAGTTCCTGGCGTTGCCGAACGTGGCGTGCGTCGGCGGTTCGTGGCTCACTCCGGCCGATGCCATGGCGGCGGGCGACTGGAAGCGCATCGCTCGTCTTGCAGCGGAGGCGGTGGCCCTGCCGCGCAACTGAAAGCGGACAGCCGAACTTCCGGACGCAAAAGTCGCAAAAGCTACGCAAAAGTCGCAAAAAAGTCAGGAGAGGTTTTTTCAAAAGATCCGGAAGTCCTTTTGCGACTTTTGCGAAACCTTTGCGACTTTTGCGTCCGGCAGTCCGCTCCCGCTCCCGCCCTGCGCGGCACTACCCGGATGGGCTATGCCCGATGACCCATCCCGGTAATAGACGGTTTCCGGCCGTTGGCGTTTCATACGTCTCCAGTGGGCCCGCGGGCGTTTTGCCCCATGCGCCCCGCGAGGAGACTCCATGCAATTCGACAAGGAATTCGACGCCTCGGGCCTGAGCTGCCCGATGCCCATCGTCAAGACCAAGAAGGCGCTGTCCGGCATGACGGCGGGACAGGTCCTGCGCGTGATCGCCACGGACCCGGGCTCGGTCTGCGACATGGCGGCCTTCGCCGAGGAGACCGGCAACCCGCTGCTCGGCACCGCCGAGGAGAGCAGCCGCTACGTGTTCTTCCTGCGCAAGGGCTGACCATGGCCGCCAAGAAGATGGCGATCATCGCCACCAAGGGGGCCCTCGACATGGCCTACCCGCCCCTCATCCTCGCCTCCACCGCCGCATCGCTCGGCTGGGAAGTGAAGGTGTTCTTCACCTTCTACGGCCTGCAGTTGCTGCGCAAGGACCTCGACGGCATCGCCATCAGCCCGCTGGCCAATCCCGCCATGCCGATGCCCATGCCCATGCCCGTGGTCGTCTCGATGCTGCCGGGCATGGAAGCGATGGCCACCAGCATGATGAAGGCCAAGATGAAGAAGAAGGGCGTGGCCTCGCTCGAGGAGCTGCGCGACGCCTGCGTCGAAGCCGAGGTCGGGTTCATCGCCTGCCAGATGACCGTGGACCTGTTCGAGTTCAAGCGCGAGGAGTTCATCGACGGCATCGAATACGGCGGGGCCGCGTCCTTCCTCAGGTTCGCCGGCGATACCGACGTGTGCCTGTTCATCTGACCGGGGAGACGCGTCCATGGAGAGCAGCACCAACCTGGGACTCGTCGTCGTCACGGGCGGCTTCGTCCTCGCCTTCGTCTTCGGCCTCGTGGCCGCCCGCACCAACTTCTGCACCATGGGCGCGCTGTCGGACATCGTGAACATGGGATCGTGGACGCGCATGCGCACCTGGATGCTCGCGGTGACCGTGGCCATGGTCGGCACGATGCTGCTGTCGGCCACCGGCCAGGTCGACCTGGCAAAGTCCGTGGCGCAGCGCCCGGTGCTGCCCTGGCTGTCGCTGCTGGTCGGCGGCGTGCTGTTCGGGATCGGGATGACCATCGCCGGCGGCTGCGCCAACCGCAACCTGGTGCGGCTCGGCGGCGGCAGCATCCGGTCGCTGGTGGTGCTGGCCTTCCTGGCGATCTCGGCGTACATGGCGCTCAAGGGCCTGTTCGGCCAATGGCGCGCCAGCTGGCTGGATCCGCAGCGCATCGACCTGGCCGCCCGCGGCTGGACCGACGGCAGCCTGGCCACCGCGCTCGCGAAGGCGACCGGCCTGCCCGCGGCGACGGCCCTGCCGCTCACGGCGGCCGTGGTGGCCGCGGGGCTGCTGGCCTTCGTCTTCAAGGACCGGCGCTTCCGCGCGAACGCGCGGCAGGTCACCGGCGCCGTCGTGATGGGCCTCGTGATCGTCGCCGGCTGGTACCTCACGGGCCACCTCGGGTACGGCGAGAACCCGGAGACGCTGGAAACGGTGTACTTCGCCACCAACACCCGCACGCTGGAGTCCCTCAGCTTCGTCGCGCCGCTGGCCTACTCGCTGGAGATGCTGATGCTGTGGACCGACAAGTCGCTGCGCCTGACGTTCGGCATCGCGTCGGTGCTCGGGACCATCGCCGGCTCCGCGGCTTATGCGCTGGCCACCCGGACGTTCCGCTGGGAAGGCTTCGCATCGCTGGCGGACCTGCGCAACCAGCTGGTGGGCGCCGTGCTGATGGGCGCCGGCGGCGTCACCGCACTCGGCTGCACCATCGGCCAGGGCCTGAGCGGTCTCTCCACCCTGGCCATCGGGTCCTTCATCGCGGTCGGCGGCATCGTGCTGGGCAGCGTGGCGGCGCTGCGGGTGATCCTGTGGCGGGAGGAGCGCACGCCGGAGATCGGGGCCACGGCGGCGACCTGAGCCGCGGCTCAGTCGTCCTCGCCGCCCGGCACCGGATCGCGCACCTGCAGCAGCAGGTCCTCGGCCTGCAGCGCGTTGTCGGCGAAGATCACCCGCACGCGCCGCCCGGGCTCCCCGGGCGTCGCCGCGCGCACGGCCTTCGCCTGCCGCGACGCCTCCGCGAAGGTGGAGTACTGGGCCAGCGCTTCGAGCTGGGCGAACGGCTTCACGCGGTAGAGGAAGTAGGGCATGTCAGAGGTAGCTCCGGGTGAGTTTGCGCCGTCCGGGCACCGCCTTCTGGATCACGAGGCCGCGCACCACGGAAAGGTCGGCGATCGGCAGTTCGGGGACGGTGCTGCAAGCGGGGGCATTCAGCACGCGCAGCGACCAGCCCTCGCCCTGCCGGACCAGCTGGCGCAGCATCCAGTCGCCGCCCGGGCAGGCCAGCACGAAGCTGCCGTCCTTCAAGGCGCCGTCCGGCTCGACGATGATGATGTCGCCTTCGCGGAACTCGGGCAGCATGTCCTCGCCCAGCACGCGCAGCGCGAACGCTTCGCCTCCGCTGCAGCCGGCGTCCTCCTGCGGGTCCGGTGCGGGCTGGCAGGAACAGGTGGTCGCGGTACAGCTCATGGAAAGATCTCCTGGTGGATTTGCGCGGCCGGCACGCCCGCTTCGGCCAGCCGCAGGACGACCGTGGAGACGAAGGCGCCCGGGCCGGCGACATAGAAGGCGCAATCGAGCTGGAACAGGTCGGCGCGCATCGCGAGGGCCAGTTGCGTCGCGCCGGCCCTGGCATCGGTGTCGGTGAACAGGCTGTATTCGAAAGCGTCCAGTGCTTCCGACCAGGCCCGACACTGGTTGGCCAGGAAGTGGCCGTCGCCGCGCGTGGCCAGCCAGAAGAGCGTGAGCGACGGCGCCGCATCCAGCGACAGCGCATGTTCGATCAGGCTCTTGACCGGCGCGAAGGCGTCGTCGCAGGCCACGAACACCAGCGGCCGCGCGGCGTCGGCGAGGGTGAATTCGCCGTACGGCCCCCACAGCGCGAGCGCATCGCCGGGGCGCATCGCGTTGGCGAACAGGCGCACCGACAGCGGATCCTCGGCGTCGCGGCGGACGAAGAAGTGCAGGTTGCGGTCGTCGCAGGGGCAGCTGGCCACCGGGTAGCGCGCCTGGGCGCCGGCGCCCTCCGCCAGCGCCAGGGTGACCGACTGGCCGGCCAGGAAGCGCAGGCGGTGCGAGCGCGGCGTCTGCAGGTGCAGCAGCAGCGTGTCGGGAGCGAGCGCCCGCACGGCCCGCACGCTCACCTGGATCTGCTGCTCCGGGATGTCGCGGGGTCCCGCCGCCTCCAGCGTCTCCAGTGTCAGCTCGCTGCTGGCCGCGGTGTGCGCGCAGGCCAGGACATAGCCCTGCGCCTTCTCCGCCTCGGACAGCGGGTAGTCGCTGGGCGCGCAGCGCGCCACTTCGCCGGCCGTCACGCGCACCTTGCACATGCCGCAGGTGCCGTTGCCGCAGCCGTAGTTGAGGTTCAGGCCCGCCCGCAGCCCGGCCTGCAGCAGGCTGTCACGGCCTTCGACGGTGAACTGGTGGCCGCTCGGGCGCAGCGTGACCTGCGCCGAAACCACCTTGAGGAAGTCGTCCATCACGTGCAACGGGTCCGCCGGTTCGGTGGCCAGCGCGCGGGCCAGGCCGGCGGCGAGCTCGCGCTCCAGGAAAGCCAGGCGCGGGTCATCGCCGCCCACCTCCAGCTGCTTTTGCCGGATCGCGTCGCGCAGCGCCACCACCAGTGCGTGGTAGCGCTGCAGGTGCCGCTGCACGTCGGCCAGCTCCTGGCTTTGCTGGAACAGGCGCTGGGCCAGCACCTCCTGGCTGGGCAGCAGCCGCTCGCGCACGCGCCGGCCGAAGGATTCGTCGCGGATGCGCGCCACGCGCTCGGCCAGGCCGGCCGCTTCGAGCTGCAGCTGCGGATACAGCGCCAGCAGCGCGGCGGTGGAGACCATGCCGTCGGTCTCCTCGAGATCGCCCGACCGCACGCGCTGCTGCAGCACGGCGCGCGGCACGCCGGCCAGTTGCGCGGCCCGCCAGATGCTCACCCATTGCGACACGGCGCCTCCGCGGGACGATCGAGGAAGCGCGCGCGCAGCACCAGGCGCGGCCGGAGGGGGTCGTCGACGAAGGCGCTGCGGTCGTGCAGCACGTTGCGCCCGACCAGCCCCATGCCGGCTTCCATCCGCAGGCTCACCACCCAGGACGAGGTGGCCAGCAGGTCCTGCAGCGCGGCCACGGCTTCGCGCGTCACGGCGTTGTCCTTCCATTCGATCGACCGCGTGCGCGCCGTGTAGCGCATGTGCAGGCAGCCGTCCTCGTCGACGGAGAACACCGGCCCGGCCTGCGCCGCCCGCGCGACGCCGCCTTCGTCGGTGCGCGCCGGGATCGTCATCGCGTCCGGCTGCATCAGGGCGCGCACCAGCCGGGGCGAGCGGTCCCGCAGCAGGATGTAGGCGAGTTCGTGATCGAGCAGGCGGTTCTCGCCGCCCGCCTGCGCCGGCCGCACGGTGTGCAGCACCATGCCCCGGATGCGCCGCTCGCCGGGGTGGTAGTAGCCGTCGGTGTGCCAGCCGATGGCGCGGTCGGTATACGGAATGAAGCCGCCGTGGCCGTCGCTGGCGTCGCCGACGGTGATGCGGGAGACGCCGTCCTCGCCGGCGAGCCAGTTCGCGTCCAGCCGGTGCAGGCCGAGCTGCGCGCCCAGCCGGACGGGCAGGGTGGCGTCGTCGCTGCGCAGCAGCGTGCGGTAGACGGCGAAGCCGGCACGGCCGATGGCCGCCAGCAGCGCGCTGCGCTCGCGGTGCGTGAGGTCGCCGGCGTCGCCGATCGGCACCACCAGCTGCTCGAGGCGGTGCGGCCGGCGCGCCAGCTTGGCGGCGCGCCAGCGCCGGTAGGCCGCCTCGTCCGCCAGGTCGAAGGGGCTGGGCGCGGCAGGCCGGGAGAGCGTCTTCGGGTTCATGCCTTCAATCCCCGCTCACGGCCGGGCGCCGGGCCCGGCGCGCCGGCGGCGAGAACAGGTCGCGCAGCGATTTCTGCAGCATGGCGGCCGCGTCGGGCGCCTCGGCGGAGATGACCTGGTCCTGCACCCAGCGCCGCTCCTGCGGCGCCACCGTGGCTTCCAGCCGGTGCCCGAGGTAGCGGACGAACGCGAAGTCCGGCGTGAAGCCGCCGGGCTCCGCGCCCGCCTGGGGATCGGCGCCGAACTCCGCATAGTGGGTGAACAGCTCGTTGACCAGGTCGATGAACGTGTCGCCATGCACGGGCTGGCCGGGCGCGGCGGGGCCGAGCCACTCGTCCTCGCTCTCCTGCAGGATGCGCGCGAGGTGGCGGACCATCGCGCCCGTGAAGGCGGCCCGCGCCGGCGCGTCCATCCGGGCGTGCGCCATGCGATCGGCGATGGCCGCGAGGAAGGCGAGCATCTCGCGCAGGAAGCGGAAGTAGGACGCACCGAGCTCCACGCCGAAGCCGGCATGCCGCGTGCGGTCCAGCGCATGGCGCGCGATGCGCCAGACGATGAACGCCGCGGCGCCGGCCTGCTGCTCGGCGCCGCGGCTGTCGCCGTGGCGGAACCACTGCGTCTTCAGGCGCGGAATCGCCGGCGAGGGTGGCGTGGGCAGCGCCATGCCGGCCTCAGTACCCGCCCTTGCCGAGCGGCTGCGGCAGGCCGGCGACCTTCGCCCCCTGCTTGGCGGGCCCGGTGGGGAACAGGTCGTACAGGGACTTGCTGTCGCAATCGGGCAGGACCTCGCCCAGGCCCTTGAGCAGGTTGCGGAAGTTCGGCGTGTGGCCGTGGTCCCGGTACGCGTCGCGCAGGTACCGCACCACCGTCCAGTGCCGGTCGGTGAGCGCGATGCCTTCGGCCGCGGCGATGGCCTCGACGACCTCGTCGCGATAGTCCGCCGCCAGCAGGAAGCCCTGCTCGTCGGTCTCGAGTTCTTCACCATTGACGACATAGGCCATGGGGTGGGGTCTCCTTGTCTGCGGTGTTGGCATTCAGCCGGCCGCGCCCACGGCGGCGGCCGACTTGTGGGGAACGAACAGGCCGCATCCCAGCAGCCGCTGCGGCCCGATCCCGCGGCGCAGCACGCGCAGCGACTCGGCGCGGGTCAGGCCGG
>JAJTCN010000150.1 GCA_021323335.1 Ramlibacter sp. | reverse complement strand
CGCGTCATCCAGCCGACGCTGAATCGCCTGGCCGGCCAGACCGGCCATTCCTTCTCGGCGGTCGTGCTCGACGGCGACCAGGTGGTGATCGTGGCGCGCAGCGGCTCGGCCCTGATGGCCTACGGGCTGCACCTCGGCGCACGGATGGCGGCGCACGCCACGTCGACCGGCAGGGTCCTGCTGGCGGCCAAGTCGCGGCGCGACTTCAACGCATGGATGAAGGGGCGCGAGCTGGCCCGACTGACCTCCCACACGGTGGTGGACGGGCGCGGCTTCCGCGCGCTGATCGAGCAGGTGCGCCGGCAGGACTACTGCATCGCGGACGAAGAGCATGAACTGGGCGTGCACGCCGCCGCCGTGCCGCTGCGCAACATGGAGGGCGAGGTCGCTGCCGCCCTGAATGTTGTCACGACCCGGCAGCGGCTGGACCCGCGGGCGGTGCAGGGGGAGTTGCTGCCGGTGTTGCTGGAGGCGGCACGGGAACTGCGCCCGCTCCTGTGAGTCGCCTGGCCCGGCGGAACTCGACCGGGCCGGCGGAACCAAAGCAGGGGACAATGCCGGGCGAGGCGATGATCGACATGGACAGCCGGGAGGGCACAAGAGGATGAGCGGGACAGTGATGGGATGGTTCGAGACGGCGCCGCGGCGCGTGCTGGCGACGGTGGCCCTGGCCTGCGTCGCGATGCTCGCCTTCGGCCTGTACCTGCAGCACGTGGTGGGCCTGGAGCCTTGCCCGATGTGCATCGTGCAGCGCTACGCGCTGGTGCTGGTGGCGCTGGTCGCCGGCGGGACGGCGGCGCTGCGCGGGCGCGGGGCGCACATGGCCGGCGGGATCCTGATGATGCTGGCGGCCGGCTTCGGCGCTTTCGTCGCCGCCCGCCAGAGCTGGCTGCAGTGGTATCCCCCGGAGATCGCTTCGTGCGGCCGCGACTTCTACGGGATGATCGAAACCTTCCCGCTCAAGCGCGCCATTCCCATGATCTTCCGCGGCAGCGGCGACTGCACCAAGATCGACTGGACCTTCCTCGGCGGCTCCATCGCCAACTGGTCCTTCGCCTGGTTCGTCATCTTCTTCGTGGTCGGCGCCCTGGTGTTCCTGCGGCAATTGCGGCGGCCGGCACGGCGGGTGGCCAGCGCTCCGATCGCGGCCTGATCACAACCCCGTCGGGTACGTCTCGGCCGGCTCGCCGGCATGCCAGGCGGGCTCGGGCACCAGCGGTTCGACCGCGCGCGTTTCGTCGATGTGGATCATCGCGTCGAACTGCGCCGGCAGCCGGGTGTGGAAGTAGTGGCTCATGCGCTCCGTCCGCGGCTGGTAGATGACGCCGATGGCGCGCTGCAGGCGGCGCCCGGCCAGCAGGCCCGCCAGCGCGGGCTCGTCGGCCAGCGGCAGCCAGAAGCGGTCCTCGCCCAGCCGGTGGAACAGGTCTTCGTAGCTTCCCTCCAGCCCCGGGCGCACGCGCTTGCGCTGCGCGACCCCGTCCCATTCCGAAGCCGCGGTCACGGTGCCGCGATGGGTGCTGAAGCCGACCAGCACGGCCTCCGACCCCCAGCGGTCGCGCGCCAGCTGGCCGACGTTCCATTCGCCGATGTCGCCCATCTCGGTGGCGCTCGCATCGCCCAGGTGGGAGTTGTGGGCCCAGACGATCATCTTCGGCGGCCCGTTCGCGGCGCCGAGGTGCTTCTCCAGCGCCTGCAGCGTCTCCACCATGTGGCTGTCGCGCAGGTTCCAGGACGACACGCGGCCGTGGAACATGGTCCGGTAGTACTCCTCGGCATTGCGCACCAGGCGGGCGTTCTGCTGCGCGAAGAAGAGGTCGGCCCGGTCCTCGCGCGACCCTGCCAGCAGGTCCGCCGCGCGCTGGTTCATCTCGCGCAGCTGCTGGATCACCTCGTCCTCGCAACTGGGCTTCATGCCGAAGCTGGCGGTGTAGCCATAGGACTGGCTGTCCTGCCCGCAGTGGTCGAAGCACGCGTAGAGGCTGCGCGCCCGCTGGGCGGCTTCGGGGTCGACGCGGTCCAGGTAGGCGAGCACGGCGGCGATCGACTTGAACAGGCTGTACAGGTCCATGCCGTAGAAGCCGACCTGGCGCGAAGGGGGAAGGGCGCGGTTGTGCTCGCGCAGCCACTCCACGAAGTCGCGCACCACCGTGTTGCGCCACATCCAGGTGGGGAAGCGTTCGAAGCCGGCGAGCGCGGAGCCGGCGTCCGGATCGTCGGACACGCCACGGATGTAGCGGTTGACGCGCCATGCGTCCGGCCAGTCGGCCTCGACCACGATCGCCTGGAAGCCGCATTCGGCGACGAGCTTCCGGCTGAGCGCCGCGCGCTCGGCATAGAACTCATGCGTGCCGTGCGAGGCTTCGCCCAGCAGGGCGAGGCGCGCGCGGCCCAGCCTTTGCACCAGGGCCGGATCGTCGGCGGCGCAGGGGGGCAGGGGACGCAGGTGCGCGCGCAGGCCCTGCAGCAAAGTGTCGTCGCGGACGGAAGAAGGGCTCATGGCCGCAAACTATGCGCCGGATCGCGGGGGCTGTGTCGGACGAAGGCGCTGCCCTTGTCGGCTCAGGCCAGCTTCTTGACGAAAACCATGCTGCGGCGGTCCCAGTTGTACTTGCGCTTGCGCGCTTCCGGCAACCAGTCGGGGTCCACCTGCACGAAGCCGCGCTTGAGGAACCAGTGCATCGTGCGGGTGGTCAGCACGAAGATGCTGTCCAGCCCCATCGCCTTGGCGCGCTGCTCCACCCGCCGCAGCACTTTCTCGCCGTCGCCCTGGCCCTGGCTTTGCGGCGACACCGTCAGCGCCGCCATCTCGCCCGTGCGGGCCTCGGGGTAGGGGTAGAGCGCCGCGCAGGCGAAGATCACGCCGTCGTGCTCGATGATCGTGTAGTTGGCGATGTCCCGCTCGATCTCGGTGCGGTCCCGCTTGACCAGCGTGCCGTCCTTCTCGAACGGTTCGATCAGCTGGAGGATGCCGCCGACGTCGTCGGCCGTCGCTTCCCGCAGTTCCTCCAGCTTCTCGTCGACCACCATGGTGCCGATGCCGTCGTGCACGTAGACCTCGAGCAGCAGCGAACCATCCACCGCGAACGGGATGATGTGGCTGCGCTCCACGCCCGCCTTGCAGGCCTTGACGCAATGCTGCAGGTAGAACGCGGTGTCGGACGGGTTCTGCGCGGGCGGCAGGCTTGCCAGCAACTGCTCGGCGGCGGCCAGCGGCAACTCGGTGTCGATCGGGTTGTCCTCGCCTTCCGGCGCCAGCGGCTGCGCGCGCACGCCGGGGATTTCCGTCAGGAAGATCAGCTTGTCGGCCTGCAGGGCGATGGCGACGCTGGTCGCGACCTCCTCCATGGTCAGGTTGAAGGCCTCGCCGGTCGGCGAGAAGCCGAAGGGCGACAGCAGCACCATGGCACCGAAGTCCAGCGAGCGGCTGATGCCGCCGACGTCCACCTTGCGCACCAGCCCGGAGTGCTGGAAGTCCACGCCGTCGACGATGCCCACCGGTCGCGCGGTGATGAAGTTGCCCGAGATCACGCGCACCGTGGACCCGGCCATCGGCGTGTTGGGCAGGCCCTGGCTGAACGCGGCCTCGATCTCGTAGCGCAGCTGCCCGGCGGCCTCCTGCGCGCAGTCCAGCGCCACTTCGTCGGTGATGCGCATGCCGTGCGAGTAGCGCGCCGCATGGCCCTTGGCCTTGAGCTGCTCGTTCACCTGCGGCCGGAAGCCGTGCACCAGGACGACCTTGACGCCCATGCTCTGGATCAGCGCGATGTCCTGCGCGATGTGGTGCAGCTTGCCGGCCGCGACGGCTTCGCCC
>JAJTCN010000079.1 GCA_021323335.1 Ramlibacter sp. | reverse complement strand
CACATCTCGGTGCGCGTGCCCGGCGAGGAAACCTTCCTGATCAATCCCTACGGGATGATGTACGAGGAGATCACCGCCTCCTGCCTGATCAAGGTGGACTTGGCCGGCAACGTCCTCACCAAGCCTGATTTCGGCGCCCTCGGCTACGGCATCAACAAGGCCGGCTACGTGATCCACAGCGCGGTGCACGAGGCCCGGCCGGAAGTGGGATGCGTGATCCACACCCACAGCTGGGCATCGATGGCCGTGTCGGCCCTGGACTGCGGCTTGCTGCCCATCACGCAGACGGCGATGCGCTTCCTGAAGATCGGCTACCACGAGTACGAAGGCGTGGTGCTGAACGACGCCGAGAAGGAGTCGCTGGTGCGCGACCTGGGCCAGGGCGAGGCCCTGATCCTGCGCAACCACGGCGCGCTGGTGGTCGGCCGCACCGCTGGCGAATGCTTCAACTGGACGCACCGGCTCGAGCTGTCGTGCCGCTCGCAGATCGCCGCCATGTCGTGCAACACGAAGTTGCGCCCCGTGCCGCAGCACGTGCTGGAAGAAACCTGGAACAACTACCAGCCCGGCACGCGCCGGCCGTACGGATTGATGGAATGGCCCGCCCTGCTGCGCAAGCTGGACCGGCTGGACCCGAGCTACCGCACCTGATACCAACGACAAGGAGACAAGCGATGCAATCCACCTTCCCGATCGGCAGGCGCGCGCTGCTGGCGGCCACCGCGGCGCTGGCGCTGCCGGCAGCCTGGGCGCAGGCCGACTATCCCGCCAAGCCCGTGAAGGTGATCGTCGCCTTCACCGCCGGCGGCACCACCGACATCCTCACCCGCGCCGTCAGCCAGAAGCTGACCGAGCGGCTCAAGCAGAGCTTCGTCGTCGACAACAAGCCCGGTGCGGGCGGCAACCTCGGCACCGAGCTGGCGGCGCGCTCCGCGCCGGACGGCTACACGCTGATCGTCAACTCGGTGGGGCCCATCGCCGTCAACCCCACGCTGTACAAGAAACTGGGCGTCAATCCGCTGGTCGACCTGGTGCCCGTGGTGCAGATCGCGGACGTGCCCAACGTGCTGGTGGTGCACCCGTCGGTGCCGGCCAGGACGGTGGACGAACTGGTGGCCTACGCCAAGGCCAACCCCGGCAAGCTGAACTACGGCTCGACCGGCATCGGCACCTCTTCCCACCTCTCGGGCTACATGCTGGCCAAGCGCACCGGCGCCGACTACACGCACATCCCCTACAAGGGCGCCGAGGCGCTGAAGGACCTGCTGGCCGGGCGCATCCAGTTCATGTTCGCGACCATCCCCTCGGTGATCCAGCACATCCACTCCGGCGGGCTGCGGGCCGTGGCGGTGACCAGCGCGGCGCGCTCCCGCTCCATGCCGAACGTGCCGACGGTGATCGAAAGCGGCTATCCGGGTTTCGAGGCGGGCTCCTGGTTCGGCTTCTTCGCCCCGAAGGGCACGCCGGATGCGGTGATCGCCACGCTGAACAAGGCCGTCAATGATTCGCTGCCGTCGCTGCAGGACCAGCTGGTCCGCGAAGGCGCCGACCCCGTCGGCGGCTCGCCGCAGCAGTTCGGCCAGTTCGTCCAGAAGGAATTCGAGAAGTGGCGCGTGATCGTGCGCGACTCGGGAGCGACCGCGGATTGAGCGTGGCGCCGCTGCGCATCCTGATGTCGCACCAGGCGGCGGCGCAGCTGGCGGCGCCGGTGCGGCGCGTGCTCGGCGACCGGGCGCACGCGCTGGTCGCTCCGGACCACCCGGATGCGGCGCTCGCCGACGTGGCTTTCGTGTCGCGCGACGTCACCGGCGCCTCCACCAAGCACCAGGTGCTGCCGCCCACGCAGCAGATGTACGACGCGCTGCTGCGGGCCGAGCGCCTGCAGTGGGTGCACATCCACAGCGCCGGCGCGGACCGTCCCGTCTACGTGGCCTTGCGGCAGCGCGGCGTGGGCATCGCCACCTCCTCCGGCGCCAACGCCCCCGTCGTCGCGCAGACCGCGCTGCTCGGCCTGCTCGCGCTGGCCCGCCACTGGCCGCTGCTGCTGGCGGCGCAGCGGCGGCATGCATGGGCGCCCCTCATCGCCAGCGGCCTGCCGCGCGACCTGCACGGGCAGACGGCCGTGGTGGTCGGCTGGGGGCCGGTGGGCCGGGAGATCGGGCGGCTGCTGCAGGCGATCGGCCTGTCGCTCATCGTCGTGCGCCGCACTGCCGCCGCGCCGGCGGCTGGCGTGCGCACCGTGGCCGATACCGACTTGCACGAAGTGCTGCCCGCCGCCGACTGGCTGGTGCTGGCCTGCCCGCTGACGCAGCGCACCGAGGGCTTGATCGGCGAGCGCGAGCTGGCGCTGCTGCCGCCGCACTGCGGCGTCGTCAACGTGGCGCGGGGCGAAGTGATCGCGCAGGAGGCGCTGGTCGAAGCGCTGCGCGAACGGCGCATCGCCGGCGCCTACCTCGACGTGTTCGCGCACGAGCCGCTGCCGGCGGACTCGCCGCTGTGGGACCTGCCGAACGTGATCGTCACGCCGCACAGCGCCGGCTTCTCGGACGGCAACGAGGAACGCGTGGCCGGCATGTTCCTGGACAACCTCGGCCGCTGGACGCGCGGCGAGGCCCTCGCCTTTGCGAGTCCCGCTTAACATCGCGTTACCTTCCCCACGGAGCCCCCATGCCGCCTCGCCTGACCGCCCAGGACTTCGACCAGGAACTGCTGATCCTCTTCGACGCCTACGTGCATGGAGCGGTGGACCGGCGCGGCTTCCTCGGGCAGGCGCAGCGTTTCGCCAAGGCGGGCGTCACCGCCGCCGGCCTGCTGGCGGCGCTCAGCCCCAACTTCGCGGCCGGCCAGCAGGTCAAGCCGGATGACGCGCGGCTGAAGACCGAATACGTGACGGTGCCTTCGCCCTCGGGCCACGGCAGCATCAGGGGCTACCTCGTGCGCCCCGCATCCGCCGGCGCCACGCGCTTGCCGATGGTGCTGGTGATCCACGAGAACCGCGGCCTCAACCCGCACATCGAGGACATCGCGCGGCGGCTGGCGCTGGACGGCGTCATGGCGTTCGCGCCCGACGCGCTGACCCCGGTGGGCGGCTACCCCGGCGACGAGGACAAGGCGCGGTCCGTCTTCGCCACGCTGGACCAGGTCAAGACGCGCCAGGACTTCCTGGCCGCGGCGGCCTGGCTGCGCGCGCGCAACGACGGCAACGGCAAGATGGGCGCGGTGGGCTTCTGCTACGGCGGCGGCATGGCGCACTGGCTGGCCACGCAACTGCCGGACCTCAACGCCGCCGTGCCCTTCTACGGCAACTCGCCGGCGCCGGAAGAAGCCGCGAAGGTGCGCGCGCCCCTGCTGGTGCACCTGGCCGCCGTGGACGAGCGCATCAACGCCGCCTGGCCGGCCTACGAAGCCGCGCTCAAGGCGGCCGGCGTCAAGTACGCCGTCCACCAGTACCCGGGCACGCAGCACGGCTTCAACGCGGATAACAACGCCCCGCGTTGACACCCAAGGCACTGTCCCGCACAGTGCCTTTGTCATTGCAGCCTCTGGATCTACACCATGAACCGCTGGACCCGTCTCCTGCTCCTGGCCTGCGCCTGGGCCGCCGCAAGCGCCTTCGCCCAGCAGCCGCCGCCGCCCTTGTCGCCCGGCCAGCCCTCGCTGCGGCGCGAGGCGCCGCGCGACGTCAAGCCCGCCGTCATCACGGTGAGCGCAACGCCGCCGATCATCCTGGTGGACGGCGTCGCCGACCGCTTCTCGCCGGGCGCGCGCATCCGCGACCGCAACAACATGCTGGTGCTGACCGGCCAGCTGGCCGGCAAGACGCTGTACACGGTGTACCGCCGCGATGCCTCCGGCATGGTGCACGAGGTGTGGCTGCTCAATCAGGAGGAGTACGCCAAGGTGGGCGGCGTCTCGACCGGCGACCCCCAGGGCTACCTGCGCTTCTACGAGCTGCTCAACCTGGTCTGGTCGGCACGGCACCTCATCAGCCCGTTGATCCCATGAGCGACCCCGTGAAAAAGGTCTACATCAAGACCTTCGGCTGCCAGATGAACGAGTACGACTCGGACAAGATGGCGGACGTGATGAAGGCGGCGGAAGGCTACGAGCCCACGCAGGACCCGGAGCAGGCCGACCTGATCCTGTTCAACACCTGCTCGGTACGCGAGAAGGCGCAGGAAAAGGTGTTCTCCGACCTCGGGCGCGTGAAGCACCTCAAGGGCAAGGGCGTGATGATCGGCGTGGGCGGCTGCGTCGCCAGCCAGGAAGGCGCGGCCATCATCGCGCGCGCCCCGTACGTCGACGTCGTGTTCGGCCCGCAGACGCTGCACCGGCTGCCCGAGCTGCTGGCGGCGCGCCAGCGGCAGCAGCGACCGCAGGTGGACATCAGCTTCCCCGAGATCGAGAAGTTCGACCACCTGCCGCCGGCGCGGGTGGATGGCGCCACCGCCTTCGTCTCGATCATGGAAGGCTGCTCCAAGTACTGCAGCTATTGCGTGGTGCCGTACACGCGCGGCGAGGAAGTGTCCCGCCCCTTCGACGACGTGCTGGTCGAGGTGGCCGGGCTGGCCGACCAGGGCGTCAAGGAAGTGACGCTGCTCGGGCAGAACGTCAATGCGTACCGCGGACGGATGGGCGACACCGCGGACATCGCGGACTTCGCGCTGCTGATCGAGTACGTCGCCGAGATCCCGGGCATCGAGCGCATCCGCTACACCACCAGCCACCCGAACGAGTTCACGCAACGCCTCATCGACGTCTACGCGAAGGTACCCAAGCTCGTGAGCCACCTGCACCTGCCGGTGCAACATGGCAGCGACCGCATCCTGATGGCCATGAAGCGCGGCTACACAGCGATGGAATACAAGAGCACCATCCGCAAGCTGCGGGCGGTGCGGCCGCAGCTGTCGCTGTCCAGCGATTTCATCGTCGGCTTCCCCGGCGAGACCGAAGAAGACTTCCAGAAGATGATGAAGCTGGTCACGGATGTCGGCTACGACGCCAGCTTCTCGTTCATCTTCAGCCCGCGGCCGGGCACGCCGGCGGCGGCGCTGCACGACGACACGCCGCACGAGGTGAAGCTCAAGCGCCTGCAGCACCTGCAGGCCGTGCTGGAGGACAACGTGCGCCGCATCAGCGCCAGCCGCGTGGGCACCGTGCAGCGCATCCTGGTCGAAGGACCGTCGCGCAAGGACCCGAACGAGCTGATGGGCCGCACCGAGTGCAATCGCATCGTCAATTTCCCCGGCCCGGCGCGGCTGGTGGGACAGATGGTGGACGTGACGATCACCGAGGCGCTGCCGCACTCCCTGCGCGCCGAGGTGCTGCAGTCGGAGTCCCTGCTGGCGGCCTGAGCGGCCCATGGGGTCGTTCCGGCAGCTGCTGCTCGTCGCCTTCCTGCTGATCGCGACGGTGCTGGGCGCCACCGCGCTGCGCGCGATGGCGGTGCTGGAGCACCTGGTCCAGCAGTCCGGCGAGGAAGCCGACCGCGCGCTCGCGCTCAACGGGGCGCTCCAATCGCTGGCGGCCCGCTCGGCCGGCATGGAACGCACGGCGCGCCAGTCGCTGGTGCTCAGCGATTCACTGCTTCGGGGCCGCTTCGAGGAGGAGCGGCGCGCCGCCGGCGTCGCGTTGGCCCAGATGGCGAAGGCCGGGCTGCGCGACGAGGACCTCGCGCAGTGGCGGCGCCAGACGCAGGGCATCGCCGCGCTGCTGCAGGGGCCGGCCGAAACGGCGCTGGAGCGCGAGCGCGCGGTGGCCGGCGAATTCCGCGAACTCGACGTCATCCACACCCGGCTGGCCGCCGGGGTCCAGGCGCTGGTGGAAAGCCGCGACCGCGCGCTGCGCCAGCAGCTCAACGCCGAACGCTCCCGCCTCATGCAGCAGGTGTGGGGCGCCATCGCGCTGGCGGCCCTGCTCGCCGTCGCCTTCGGCATCTGGCTGGCGCGGCCGTTCAAGCGGCTGGAGCGCGCCATCGTGCAGCTGGGGGAGAACCGGCTGGCCGAGGCCATCGACATCCCCGGCCCGTCCGACGTGCGCCGCATCAGCCAGCAGCTCGACTGGCTGCGGCTGCGGCTGACGGAGCTGGACGAGGACAAGGCACGCTTCCTGCGTCACGTCTCGCACGAATTGAAGACGCCGCTGGCGGCGCTGCGCGAAGGCGTGGCGCTGCTGGCCGACGGCGTGCCCGGGCGCCTGACGCCCGACCAGGAAGAGGTGGTGCGGATCCTCCGGCAGAACACGCTTTCGCTGCAGGCGCACATCGAGGCGCTGCTGCAGTTCAACGCCGCGGCCTTCGAGGCGCGGGCGCTGCAGCGCCGCCGCATCGACCTGCTCGCGCTGCTGCGCGAACAGGTGGAGGCCCAGCGCCTGCAATGGCAGGCGCGGCGGCTCGACGTGCGCGTCGAGGGGGAGGCGGTCATCCTGGCCGTCGACCCCGCGAAGTTCGGCGTCGCCGTGGCCAACCTGCTGTCCAATGCCATCCGCTTTTCTCCGGCTGGCGCGGTCCTGCGGCTGTCGGTTTCGACCGGGGAGGACGGCGTGTGCATCGACGTGCGCGACGAAGGCCCGGGGGTCGCCGAGGCCGACCGGCCGCGCGTCTTCGAGCCCTTCTACCGGGGCGCGCGCCAGCCCCAGGACATGGTGCGCGGCACCGGCATCGGCCTGTCGATCGTGCAGGAATACGTGGCGGCCCACGGCGGACGCGTCCGCCTGCTCGACGGCAGCAGTGGCGCCCATTTCAGGATAGAACTGCCCCATGCAAAGTGAATTCCCCCTCGTGCGCGCCCTCGCGGCCTGCGGCGCCGCCGCCGTGCTGGGTGCCTGCGCGGTCCCCGCTCCAGCGCCGCCCCCGCCGGCACCGGCCCCCGCGCCGGCGTCCGAACCGATGCGCGTGATGGTCCTGCCGGCGCCGCCGCAGGCCGCTGCGGCCCCGCCGGCCGCAACGGCGCCCGCGGTGCCGCCGGCCCGGGTGCATCCGGTGGAGACCGCGGTCAGCTATGCCGATCGCGTCCGCGCCCTCGCACCCGCGGAAGTGGCGCAGGAAGTGCAGCGCCTCGGCGACAGCAGCTACACGCCCGCGCGCGCCATCCAGCTGGCACTGGCGCTGGGGCAGGCGCGCACGCCTGCCAGCGCCACCCGCGCGCAGGCCCTGCTGCAACGGCTGCTGGCCGACACCAGCGAAGACGCCCGCGGCCTGCACGGGTTCGCCCGGCTGCTGCTCGCGCAGATGGCCGAACAGCGCCGCGTCGAGGAGCAGGCCGAACGCCTGGCGCAGCAGTTGCGCGAGGCGCAGCGCCGCATCGACCAGCTCAACGAGCGGCTCGAGGCCGTGCGCGCCATCGAACGCAGCCTGCCCGGTCCGGCACAGCGGCCGCCGGCCCGCCCCTGACCATGGCCACCACCGCGTCCCGCCTGCTGGTCGTCGACGACGACGCCGACATGCTGCGGCTGCTGTCGATGCGCCTGCAGGCCGCCGGCTACCGGGTCGCCACGGCCGCCTCGGCCGAATCCGCCCTGGCGCAGCTGGAGCTGGAGCGTCCGCAGCTGGTGATCAGCGACGTCCGGCTGCCGGGGCTGGACGGCCTCGCCTTGTTCGACGAGGTGCACCGGCGCCATCCTTCGCTGCCGGTGATCCTGCTCACCGCGCACGGCACCATCCCCGACGCCGTCGAGGCGACGCGGCGCGGGGTCTTCACCTACCTGACCAAGCCCTACGACAGCAAGGAACTGCTGGAACGCATCACGCAGGCGCTGGCGATGGCCTCGCCGGCGGAGGCCAGCCCGCAGGCGGACGAGGCATGGCGCGCCGGCATCATCAGCCGCTCGGCGCGCATGGCCGACCTGCTGGCCGAAGCGCGGATGGTCGCGCGCTCCGACGCCAGCGTGCTGCTGCGCGGCGACAGCGGCAGCGGCAAGGAGATGCTGGCGCGCGCCATCCACCGCGCCAGCGCGCGGGCGGGCAAGCCCTTCATCGCGGTCAACTGCGGCGCCATCCCGGAGGCGCTGCTGGAGTCCGAGCTGTTCGGCCACGTGAAGGGCGCCTTCACCGACGCCGTCAGCAACCGGGAAGGCCTGTTCCAGGCGGCCCATGGCGGCACGCTGCTGCTCGACGAGATCGGCGACATGCCGCCGGCGCTGCAGGTGAAGCTGCTGCGCGTGCTGCAGGAGCGCGCGGTGCGCCCGGTGGGCTCGAGCCAGTCGCACGCGGTGGACGTGCGCATCATCTCGGCGACCCACCGCGACCTGGAGGCGGCGATGGCCGCGGGCCAGTTCCGCGAGGACCTGTACTACCGCCTGAACGTGGTGACGCTCACGCTGCCGACGCTGGCCGAGCGCCGCGACGACATCCCGCTGCTGGCCAACCACTTCCTCGACAAGCTGGCGGCCAAGTACGGCCGCAGGCTCTCGGGCTTCGCGCCCGAAGCCCTGAAGGCGCTGATCGCGGCGCCCTGGCCCGGCAACGTGCGCCAGCTGTACAACGTGGTCGAACAGGTCTGCGCGCTGGCGACCACGCCGCTGGTGCCGCTGGCGCTGGTGCAGCGGGCCCTGCGCGTGCCGTCGGTGCAGGTCCTCACGTACGCCGACGCCAAGCAGCGCTTCGAACGCGAATACCTGGTGGGCCTGCTCAAGCTCACCGACGGCAACGTGGCCGATGCGGCACGGCTGGCCGACCGCAACCGCACCGAGTTCTACCGGCTGCTGCAGAAGCACGCGCTGACCCCCGGCCGCTTCCAGTCCAGCGCCGGCGAGCGCCCGGTGTCGCCGTCCGGCGACGACGCCAAGTAGTTGATTACAAACGGATTTTCCCGAGACAGTCGGATGAGCTGTCGCCGCACGGCGACAAAATCGCCGGTTTCCAGCGCGGCAGTTCAGGGAAAACCCGGTCTTTTTCCGATCGACGCGCGCAAGCTGTTGATTCCAAAGAAGAAAAGGAGACTGGCACAGGGTTTGCCCTAGACAGGGCATGAAAGCGCTGTCCCGGCTTGCCCAACTCCTGACCGTCCTCCTCCTGGCGGTGCTTGCGGTTCTCGCCATCAGCCAGCAGAAGGCCGCCGCCCAGACGGCGGCCTTCGGTTTCGAGGACGTGGCGCGCATCGCGCAGGAGCGCGCCCGCCAACCCTACGCCGCAGCCCCGTCGCCGCTGCCGGCCGAACTGCAGTCGCTGGATTACGACGGCTACCGCGACATCCGTTTCCGCCCCGACCGCTCGCTGTGGCGCGATGCCGGGCTGCCGTTCGAAGCGCAGTTCTTCCACCGCGGCCTGTACCAGCGCGAGCCGGTGCGCCTGCACGAGATCACCCCGCAAGGGGTGCGCCCGCTGGGCTACGCGAGCGACGACTACGACTTCGGCCGCAATCCGGTGCAGCCGCGCGGCTGGGGCGACCTGGGGCACGCGGGCTTTCGCCTCCACTATCCGCTCAACGCGCCGGGCTACAAGGACGAACTGCTCGTCTTCCTCGGCGCCAGCTACTTCCGCGCGCTCGGCGCCGGCCAGCAGTACGGGCTGTCGGCCCGCGGGCTGGCCATCGACACCGTCGGCGGCAGCGGCGAGGAGTTCCCGCGCTTCACCGAGTTCTGGCTGGAACGGCCCGACCCGCAGGCCCGCGCGATGGTGGTGCATGCGCTGCTGGACTCGCCGCGCGCCACCGGCGCCTGGCGCTTCGAGGTGCTGCCCGGTGCGCAGACCGTGGTGCGCGTGCAGGCCCGCCTGTTCCTGCGGGCCGGGGAACGGCCCATCGCGACGCTGGGACTGGCGCCGCTGACCAGCATGTACTTCTCCGGCGAGAACCAGCCGCATCCCGGGGACTTTCGCCCCGAGGTGCACGACTCCGACGGCCTGATGGTGGCGTCGGGCGACGGCGAGTGGCTGTGGCGTCCGCTGCAGAACCCGAAGCGGACGGCGGTGACCAGCTTCGCCGTGCCGCAGCTGCGAGGCTTCGGCCTGATGCAGCGCGACCGCGCCTTCGCCAGCTACGAGGACACCGAGGCGCGCTACGAGCGGCGTCCCAGCGCCTGGATCCGCCCCCTGTCCGACTGGGGACCCGGCCGCGTGGAGCTGGTGCAGCTGCCCACGCCGGACGAGACGCACGACAACATCGTCGCCTACTGGGTGCCCGCGCAGCCTCCCGCGCCTGGCATGCCGCTGGACTTCAGCTACGAGATCGCCTGGCAGGGCGACGCGCAGGTGCAGCCGCCCGCGAGCCGCGTGCTGCAGTCGCGGCGCGGCGTGGGCTTCACCCGGCTGACCCCGCTGGAGCGCTCCGGCCAGGTGCAGTACGTGCTGGATTTCGCCGGCCCCGCCCTCGACGCGCTGATGCCCGATGCCCCGGTGCGCGCCGTCGTCAGCGCCGACGCCAACGGGCGCGTGCTCGAACAGGTCGCCTTTCCCCATCCCGCCGGCAAGAGCTGGCGGGTGGTCCTGCGCGTGCAGCGCCTCGACCCGGCCCGGCCGGTCGAACTGCGCGCGTTCCTGCAGCAAGACAACCACGTACTGAGCGAGACATGGAGCAACATCATCCTCCCCGAGTGAGCGCCGTGCCGCGCCAGGCGCTGCCCCGCGGGGAGCGCCATCCGAACTCGGTCACCGCGCCGCCGGTGCGCCGCGGCTCCATGGCGCCACGCCCCTGGCGCGGCTTCTGGAACAGCGTCTTCACCGCCCTGATCTCCAGCGCCATGCGCATGCTGCCCGGCGGCGGGCGCGCCAGCCGCGCCGCCGAAGCGCGCGAGCCCTGGCAGGATGCGGCCGACCGCCGCCGCCTGGCCTTCGCGCTGATGACGCTGCTGTCGACCGGCGTGGCCAGCTGGCTGTTCGCGCTGGCCCAGCCGGACTACGGCAACGACCTGCTGGAGTGGGGCCAGCTCGGGCTGTTCGCGGTCCTCTCGACCTGGGTGGTGACCGGCTTCGTCACCGCCCTCATGGGCTTCTGGGTGAGCCTGCGCGGCGACCCGCACGCGCTGTCGGCCCGCGCCGTGGCGGACCACGGCATCGACCCCGCGGTGCGCACCGCGCTGAT
Source organism: Ramlibacter sp. (assembly GCA_021323335.1). Taxonomy (GTDB): domain Bacteria; phylum Pseudomonadota; class Gammaproteobacteria; order Burkholderiales; family Burkholderiaceae_C; genus Ramlibacter. Next base: position 9,497 of record JAJTCN010000079.1, on the reverse strand, counting down.
CATGCCGATCTGCAACGAGGACGTGGCCACGGTGTTCGCCGGCCTGCGCGCCACCTGCGAATCGGTGGCGGCCACCGGCCATGCGCCGGTGTTCGACGTGTTCGTGCTGTCGGACAGCAACGACCCACGGATCGTCGCCGCCGAGCGTGCCGCCTGGGCCGCGCTGCGCAGCGCGCTCGCCGCGCACCCGCGCCAGCCGCAGATCGAGGTGTACTACCGCCTGCGCGCGCGCCGCACCCACCGCAAGTCCGGCAACGTGGCGGACTTCTGCCGCCGCTGGGGCCGCGACTACCGCTACATGGTGGTGCTGGACGCCGACAGCGTGATGAGCGGCGACTGCATCGCCTCGCTGGTCAAGCTGATGGAGGCGCACCCGCGCGCCGGCATCATCCAGACCGCCAGCCAGGCCGTCGGCCACGCCACGCTGCACGCGCGCGCGCAGCAGTTCGCCGCCCGCGTCACCGGCCGCCTGTTCACGCTGGGCATGCAGTTCTGGCAGCTCGGCGAGTCGCACTACTGGGGCCACAACGCCATCATCCGCGTGGAGCCCTTCATGAAGCACTGCGCGCTGGCCGCCCTCCCCGGCGAGGGCGGCCTGAGCGGCCCCATCCTGTCGCACGACTTCGTCGAGGCGGCGCTGATGCGCCGCGCCGGCTACCACGTGTGGCTGGTGTCGGACCTCGACGGCAGCTACGAGCAGCAGCCGCCGGACCTGTTGTCGGAGCTGCAGCGCGACCGCCGCTGGTGCCAGGGCAACCTGCAGAACGCGCGCCTGATCGCCGAGCCGGGGCTGCACCGCGTGCACCGCGCCATGTTCGCCATCGGCGCCATGTCCTACCTCTCCGCGCCGCTGTGGCTGGCCTTCCTCACCTTCGGCACCACGCTGTGGATGAGTGGCGCGGCGATCGCCCCCGACTGGCACGCCGTGCCCGCCGAACTGCGCAGCCTGTGGGCGTGGACGCTGGCGATGCTGTTCATGCCGCGCCTGCTGGGACTGGCGGCGGTGCTGCTGCGGCGCGCGCAGGCCGGCTTCGGCGGCACTTCCGCCCTGCTGGGCAGCGCCGTGCTGGAGACGTTCGTCGCGCTGCTGCAGTCACCGGTGCGGATGCTGGCGCATTCGTTCTTCGTGCTGGTGGCGATCACCGGCTGGAAACTGGAATGGAAGTCGCCGCCGCGGGAAGCCGAAGGCATCCGCTGGGTCGACGCCGCGCGCAAGCTGGCGCCGATGACGGCGGTGATCGTGCTGCATGCGGCCGGCATCGCGGCCATCCAGCTCGGGGCGCTGATCTGGCTGGCGCCGGTCGCGTTGCCGCTGCTGCTGGCGGTGCCGCTGGCGGTGCTGACCAGCCACGTCGCGCTGGGCGGCTGGCTGCGCTCGCGCGGCATGCTGCTGATCCCCGAGGAAGCGCGCTCGCCGGCGGTGCTGCGGCGCGCATGGCGGCACGCGGCTGCCGCGGCCTGAGACCGGCTCGACGCCGAGGTGTGACTCCCTCTCCCCTTCGGGGGAGAGGGCCGGGGTGAGGGGGTTCCTGATGCCGGCCCTGCCGTGTAGGCCGCGCGCGGGCCTAGAACGGCATCTTCGGCATGCCCTTGCCGCCGCCCAGGCGCTTCATGAGCTTCATCATGCCGCCGCCCTTCATCTTCTTCATCATGGTCTGCATCTGCTCGAACTCGTTGAGCAGCCGGTTCACCTCCTGCACCTGGACTCCCGCGCCGGCGGCGATGCGGCGCTTGCGGGTGGCCTTGATGATGTCGGGCTTGCGGCGCTCCAGCTTCGTCATGCTGGAGATGATCCCTTCCTTGCGGCGGATGTCGCGCTCGGCCTTGTCCATGTCCACCTGACCGGCCTTGGCCTGCACCTGCGCCGGCATCTTGTCCATCAGGTTCTGCAGCCCGCCCATCTGCTTCATCTGCTGCAGCTGCGCCAGGAAGTCGTTCAGGTCGAATCCCTCGCCGCTCTTCACCTTGGCGGCCAGCTTCTGCGCCGACTCCATGTCGACGCCGGCCTGCACCTGCTCGACCAGCGCCAGGATGTCGCCCATGCCGAGGATGCGCCCGGCATGCCGCTCGGCGTCGAACACCTCCAGGCCGTCGATCTTCTCGCTGATGCCGGCGAACTTGATCGGCGCGCCGGTGATCTGCCGCACCGACAGCGCGGCGCCGCCGCGCGAGTCGCCGTCCAGCTTGGTCAGGACGATGCCGGTCAGCGGCAGCGCCTCCTTGAAGGCCTTGGCGGTGTTCACCGCGTCCTGGCCCTGCATCGCATCCACCACGAACAGCGTCTCCACCGGATTCAGGATGGCGTGCAGTTCCTTGATCTCGCGCATCAGCACTTCGTCGATGGCCAGGCGGCCGGCCGTGTCGACCAGCAGCACGTCGAAGTACTGCTTGCGCGCGTAGTCCAGGGCGGCGCGCGCGATGTCGGCCGGCTTCTGGTCGGGCGAGCTGGGGAACCACTCGGCGCCCGCCTGTTTCGTCACCGTCTTCAGCTGCTCGATGGCGGCCGGGCGATAGACGTCGCCGGAAACGGTGAGCACCTTCTTCTTGCGCTTCTCGATCAGGTGCTTGGCCAGCTTGGCGGTGGTGGTGGTCTTGCCGGCGCCCTGCAGGCCGGCCATCAGGATCACGGCCGGCGGCTGCGCCGCCAGGTTGATGTCGCTGACGCCCGCGCCCATGGTGGCCACCAGTTCGCGGTGGACGATGCCCACCAGCGCCTGGCCGGGGTTGAGCGAGCCGACCACCTCCTGGCCCAGCGCCTTTTCCTTCACGCGCGCGATGAAGTCGCGCACCACCGGCAGCGCGACGTCCGCTTCGAGCAGGGCCATGCGCACCTCGCGCAGCATCTCCTGCACGTTGTCTTCGGTGATGCGGGCCTGGCCGCGCATCTGCTTGACCAGGCGGGACAGTTTGTCGGAGAGGGCGGAGGTGGCCATGGGCTGGAGTGTGAGTGGGGGTTGCGCCACACGCTCCATGGGGGCGCGAGGGAGGGCAGGATGCCAGGGGCTAAACTCGTCCCATGATTTTATCCAGTGCGTCTCCGGCAGGGGTGGCGCTGACGTTGGCGGCCGCGGTCGCATACGCAGTGCCCGCCGCCGGTGCGTCCCGGCTGAGCGAGCGCGCGGCCCGCATGGCCCTGGTGGCCGCCTGGGTGCTGCACGCCTGCGTCCTCGCCTGGGGGCTGGTCGGTGACTCGCCGCGCTTCGGTTTCGCGCCCGCGGTGTCGGTGACCGCCTGGCTCGTTCTCACGGTGTACACCGTGGAAACCAAGGTCTTTCCGGAATTGCGGGGCCGCTGGGCGCTGGCCGGCCTCGGCGCGGCGGCCGTGCTGCTGGCGTTCGTCTTCCCGGGCACCCCGCTGCACACCACCGCTTCACCCTTGCTCCCCCTGCACTGGGCGCTGGGCATCGCCTCGTACGGCCTGTTCGCCGCCGCCGTGGTGCACGCCTGGCTGATGCAGCGGGTGGAACACACCATGCGCCATGCGCAGGAGCCGCAGGCCGGCCTGCCGCTGCTGACGCTGGAGCGACTGACCTTCCGCTTCGCCACCGCCGGCTTCGTGCTGCTCACGGCCACGCTGCTCGCCGGCGTGTTCTTTTCCGAAGTGCTGTACGGACGCGGCTGGCGCTGGGACCACAAGACGGTGTTCTCGGTGCTGTCGTGGGCGGTGTTCGCGCTGCTCCTGCTGGGCCGGGCCAGGTTCGGCTGGCGCGGCCGCAAGGCGGTGCGCGTGATCTACGTTGGCTCGCTGCTGCTGCTGCTGGCGTACGTGGGTTCGCGCTTCGTCATCGAGGTGATCCTGAGGCGGCCGGCATGAAGTACCTGGTGCTGCTGGCGGTGCTGGTCATCGCCTACATGGTGTGGCGCAATGCCCGCATCGAGCGCCGCGGTCCCCCGCCGGGCCCGCGCGGCCCGGCGCCGGGAGCCGATCCGCAGGAAATGATCGCCTGCCCGGTCTGCGGGCTGCACCTGCCGCGCGCCGACGCCGTCACCGACGCCAAGGGCCTGGCGTACTGCAGCCAGGAGCACCGGCTGCTCGCCGGCGACTGAGCCCCATGCCGACCGACACCACCGGCTTCTCGCAGTCCACGTGGACCTGGGAAACACCGGTGCCGGTGCCGTCGACGGAGGCGTCGGCCTTCCACCGCCTCTGGCTCGGCTTCATGATGGCCCGCGTGGGCATCGCGCTCGTGCTGCTGCTGCTGCTGGGCGGGATGATGGCCTTCGGCCTCGCGCCCTTCAACGCCTGGCTGCTGGGACTGTGCGCCGCGTACCTTGCCGCGTCGCTGGCGGTGCGGGTGTTCACCCGGCCCACCCCGCCCGGCCGCACCTTCGACCCGCAGTGGGTCTCCACCATCGGCATCGACCTGCTGGCGTTCTCCACCCTGCACTTCCTGCAGGCAGCGGGCCTGAACTACTCGCCGCTGTTCGCCCTGCCGGTGCTGACGGCGTCGGTGCTCGGCTCCCGGCTGCTGGCGCTGGGCACGGCCGCCGCCGTGACCATCCTGATGCTGGCGGAGGCCTGGCTGCGGGCGCTGGAGTTCGCCGACCACACGTCGCGCATGGTGCAGGCCGGGCTGGCCGGCGGCGGCTACTTCGTGGTCGCGTTGCTGGCCAACCAGCTGGCGGTGCGGCTGGCGCGCGAGGAGCAGGCGGTTCGGCGCAGCCTGTCGGCCGCCCGCACGCAGGCGCACGTGAACGAGGTGGTGATCGAAACCCTGGCCGACGGCGTGCTGGTGGTGGCGCCCGACTGGCGGGTGCACGCCGCCAACCCGTCGGCCCGCATGCTCCTCGGCTGGCAGGCACGCGAGTCGCCGGCGTCGCTGGCGCTGGTCTCGCGGCCCGGCTGGAAGCCGCTCGCCGCGCTGGCCCAGCGCACCTTTTCGGAGGGCCGGCCGCAGACCGCGGAGCTGGCCCTGGAACTGGGGCCCGGCGAGCGCCTGCACCTGCGCGTGCGCACCCGCCTCACCCCGCCGCAGGACCCGTTGACGGATTCCCTCTGCGTGATGTTCATGCAGGACCTGCGCGAAGCGGAAGCGCAGGTGCGCACCGAGAAGCTGGTGGCGATGGGTCGCATGTCGGCGGCGGTCGCCCACGAGATCCGCAACCCGCTCGCCGCCATCGCGCAGGCCAACTCGCTGCTCGCGGAGCAGCTGGAAGGCGCGGAGCAGCAACAACTGAGCGCGCTGGTGCGCAAGAACGCACAGCGCCTGTCGCAGATCGTCGAGGAGATCCTGAACCTCGCGCGGGTGCAGCAACCCACCACCGATTGGCTGGAGCTGGACCAGGCGGTCGGCGCGGTGGCGCAGGAATGGCAGCGGCACGCGCAGGCCGGCGGCCGGCTGCAACTGCTGCCGCGGGCGGGCACCGCGTGGGCCGCGTTCGACGGCGAGCACCTGCGCCGGGTGCTGGTGAACCTGCTGGACAACGCCTTGCGCTACGCCTCGATGGCGCCGGGCGCCATCATGCTGGCCACCTCGCTGGACGGCGACCAGTCCCGCGTGCAGGTGTGGAGCGACGGCGCGCCGCTCGACCCGGGCGTGCAGCGGCACCTGTTCGAGCCTTTCTTTTCCTCCGAAAGCCGCTCCAGCGGCCTCGGGCTGTACATCTGCCGCGAGTTGTGCGACCGCCACGGCGCGGCCATCGCCTATGCGCGCGCACCGGCGCCGGACGGCAGCGCGCGCGACGGGAACGCCTTTACCGTGGCATTCCGCACGCGTGCGAGCGTGATGCCCGGCGCCCCGTTTGACACAATACGCGCCTGATGGCTTCCACTTCCGCGTCCCCGGCCCACGTGCTCGTCGTCGATGACGAGCCCGACCTGCGAACGCTGTACGAGCTGACGCTGCTGCGCGAGGGCTACCGGGTCGACGCCGCCGGCACGCTGGAAGAAGCCTGGCAGCTGCTCGGGCAGGCGAAATTCGACGCCGTGATCACCGACATGCGGCTGCCCGACGGCCTCGGCCTCGAACTGCTGCAGCGGATGGGCGCGCAGCAGCGCAGCGAACGCTGCGTGGTGATGACGGCCTACGGGTCCGCCGAGAACGCGGTGGAGGCGCTGAAGGCGGGCGCCTTCGACTACCTCACCAAGCCGGTGGACCTGAAGCAGTTCCGCAGCGTCGTCGCCTCCGCGATCCTGGAGACCGCCAATGGCGACCGGCCGCGGCCGGCCGGCGGCACGGCGCGCGCGGCGGCCTCCGGCAACGAGCGCGGCACGCGCGCAGCATGGCGCCGGTGCTGGTGCGCGGCGAGTCCGGCACCGGCAAGGAACTGGCCGCGCGCGCCATCCACGCCTGCAGCCATCGCGCCGACGGGCCCTTCATCGCGGTGAACTGCAGCGCGATCCCGGAAACCCTGCTGGAGGCCGAGTTCTTCGGCGCCCGCAAGGGCTCGTACACCGGGGCGACGGCGGACCGCGAAGGCTACTTCCAGGCGGCGCGCAAGGGCACGCTGTTCCTCGACGAGATCGGCGACCTGCCGCTGGCCATGCAGTCCAAGCTGCTGCGCGCCATCCAGGAGCGCCAGGTGCGCTCGCTCGGCTCGACGCAGGAGGAAGAGGTGGACGTGCGCATCGTCAGCGCCACGCACCGCGACCTGGCCGCCGACGTCCAGGCCGGCCGCTTTCGCCAGGACCTGTTCTTCCGCCTGAACGTGATCGAGATCGTGGTGCCGCCGCTGCGCGAGCGCCGCGAGGACCTGCCGATGCTGTGCGAGGCGCTGCTCGCGCGCATCGCCCAGGAGGCGGGCGTCGCGCCGCCGGTGCTCTCCCCCGCGGTGGTGGCCCAGCTGCAGTCGCACCCGCTCTCGGGCAACGTGCGCGAGCTGGAGAACCTGCTGCATCGCGCGCTCGCGCTCAGCGACGGGACCGAGCTGCTGGTCGACCTGTCGCCGTCCACGGCGACGCCTTCCATGACCGAGCCGGCCGCCGCACCCGCGCCGGCGGGCGCTGCCGCGGCCGCGGCCTCCGTCCCTTCGGACCTGCAGGCCTACCTCGACCAGCAGGAGCGCGAGATCCTGGTGAAGGCGCTGCGCGAAACCAATTTCAACCGCACCGCCGCGGCCCAGCGGCTGGGCCTGAGCCTGCGGCAGATCCGCTACCGCATCGCGCGGCTGGCGATCGCCACGCCCGGCAGCGAAGATGCCGATGAACCCACCAACCCCTGACGCCGGCGCCGTCCTTTGGGACGCGGGCTGGTACCGCTTCGCGCGCAGGCTGGCTTCGCCGAATTTCGGCCCCCGGCCGGCCGGCGCGGCCGTCGACCTGGTGGTGGTGCATTCGATCAGCCTGCCTCCGGGGGTGTACGGCGGCGACGAAGTGCAGCGGCTGTTCACCAACACGCTCGACTGGGACGCGCACCCGTACTTCAAGGGCATCGAGGGCATGCAGGTGTCCTCGCATTTCTACATCCGGCGCGACGGCGCGCTGTGGCAGTTCGTCAGCTGCGACGATCGCGCGTGGCACGCGGGGCCCTCGGCCTGGCGCGGCCGCGCCAACTGCAATGACGACTCCGTCGGCATCGAGCTCGAAGGCCTGGAAGGCGAGGCGTTCGAGCCGGAGCAGTACGAGGCGCTGGCGAGCGTGTGCGCCGCGATCGCGCAGCGCTACCCGATCCAGCACGTTGCCGGCCACGAGCACATCGCGCCCGGACGCAAGAACGACCCCGGCGCGGGCTTCGACTGGGCGCTGCTGCGGCGCGACCTCGGCTGGCCCGCCGGCTGGTTTCCGCGCGGGAGTTGCTGACCGGCAACGCGGTTGCGCGCGGGCAAGGCGCCTTGCTGGACGCGCGCCGCGCGGGCAGATGGCGCGCGAAGCCGCGCCACGCCTTGCGCCGGATGAGCTTTGCCGCACACAGCGCGGATGTCACAGCCACTGCACAAGCTATCCACAGGCTTGTGCACCCAACACTCCGTGACAACCACTACCTATAGTGCTTGTCATGCCATCAGCCACTAGATATAGTGGCTCGGACACCGGTGGGACGCTACACTCGCGGCCCACGAAAGAACAACTGCAGCACCGAGGAACGCCTATGCAACCTGCCCTCTCCACCCCGTCTTCCGCCGTCATCGGCGCCGGCAGCGCCTCCGCGCCGGCCGCCGGCGGCCAGTCCGCCGCCAACCCCCTCGCCCAATACCAGATCATCCGACGCAACGGCGCGGTGGTGCCGTTCGAGCCGAGCAAGATCGGCATCGCGATGATGAAGGCCTTCCTGGCGGTGCACGGCACCCAGGGCGCGGCGTCCGCCAGCGTGCGCGAGACGGTGGATGTGCTCACCCAACAGGTCGTGCGCGCACTGGTGCGCTCGCGTCCGGGCGGCGGCACCTTCCACATCGAGGACATCCAGGACGCCGCCGAACTGGGCCTGATGCGCAGCGGCCAGCACGACGTCGCCCGCGCCTACGTGCTGTACCGCGAGCGCCGCGCGCAGGAGCGCGCCAAGCAGGCGCAGCAGGAAGCGCCGGCCGCCCCGCAGTTCCATGTGCTGGACCAGGGCCAGCGCGTGCCGCTGGACGTCGAAAGCCTCAAGGCCCTGATCCTCGCGTCCTGCGCGGGCCTGGGCGCCGACGTCAAGCCGGACCCGATCTACGCCGAGACGCAGCGCAACCTGTACGACGGCGTGCCGCTGGACGAGGTCTACAAGGCCTCGATCCTGGCCGCCCGCACGCTGATCGAGAAGGAGCCCGACTACACCTTCGTCACCGCCCGCCTGCTGCTGCACACGATCTTCAAGGAAGTCGTCGGCCGCGAAGTGGCGCCGGCCGAGCGCGCCGAGGCGTATGCGGACAACTTCCCGCTGTTCATCAAGAAGGGCGTCGAGAACGAGCTGCTGGACGAAAAGCTGCTGCAGTTCGACCTGAAGAAGCTGGCCGGCGCGATCAAGGCCGAGCGCGACCTCCAGTTCGACTACCTCGGCCTGCAGACCCTGTACGACCGCTACTTCCTGCACGTGCGCAAGAGCCGCATCGAGCTGCCGCAGTCCTTCTTCATGCGCGTGGCCATGGGCCTGTCGCTCAACGAGATCGACCGCGAGGCGCGTGCCATCGAGTTCTACGAAGTGCTGTCGAGCTTCGACTTCATGTCGTCCACCCCGACGCTGTTCAACGCCGGTTCGCTGCGTTCGCAGCTGTCCTCCTGCTACCTGACCACCGTGCCGGACGACCTGGACGGCATCTACGAGTCGATCAAGGAAAACGCGCTGCTGTCCAAGTTCGCCGGCGGCCTGGGCAACGACTGGACCCGCGTGCGCGCGCTCGGCTCCCACATCAAGGGCACCAACGGCGAGTCGCAAGGCGTGGTGCCGTTCCTGAAGGTGGTCAACGACACCGCCGTGGCGGTGAACCAGGGCGGCAAGCGCAAGGGCGCCGTCTGCGCCTACCTGGAGTCCTGGCACCTGGACGTCGAAGAGTTCCTGGAGCTGCGCAAGAACACCGGCGACGACCGCCGCCGCACCCACGACATGAACACGGCCAACTGGATCCCCGACCTGTTCATGCGCCGC